>ONBI01000010.1 GCA_900316035.1 uncultured Eubacteriales bacterium | reverse complement strand
GCTCTTGGAGGAAGCCGGCTACGATATGCTCAACTGCGATAACGGAACTTACGATGCCTGGTACTGGGCTCATCCGCCGATTTATATGCCGGATAACTGCAACCTTGAATATGTGGAGCATATCCGTAACTTTACAAAGCTTCCTTTGGTCTGCGCCGGAAGGATGACCCTGGATGCCGGTGCCGAAGCGATTGAAGAAGGAAAGATCGATGGTGTCGGTATTGCAAGGCAGTTCTTAGCCGATCCGGAATGGTTCACGAAGTATCTCAACGATCAGGACGATCAGATCCGTCCGTGCATCCGTTGTCATAACGCCTGCTTTACGATGTGCCATTATAAAGGCGTTCCGAACGATCAGGATTTGGATGACTCCTTACCTCTTTCCCGCTGTGCCATCAACGCGGAGACGATGCAGAAAGAAAAACATCATCTCGAGAGAACAAAAAATCCGAAGAAAGTCATCATCGTCGGTGGCGGTATCGGTGGTATGGAAGCGGCCAGAGACCTGAAGTTACGTGGGCATGTGCCGGTGATCTATGAAAAAGAGAATCATCTCGGAGGGGTCTTTGTCGCAGCTTCGAGTGAGTCTTATAAAGAGCCTTTACGTGATTTGCTCACTTGGTATAAGAACGAGATGAAGAGATTGAACATCGAGATTCATCTTAATAGCGAGATCAAAGACCTTTCATCTTTTGGAGGAAATCCAGTCATCATCGCTACCGGTTCGAAACCGAGAGTATTAGGAAAACTCCCCGGACATGAAAGAATGATCGAAGCCTGCGATTATCTGACGGGTAAAAAAGAGGTCGGAAAGAGAGTCGCAGTGATCGGTGGTGGACTCACCGGTTGTGAGATTGCCTATGACCTTGCTTTAAACGGTCATGAAGTAACGATTGTCGAGATGAAGGATGACCTTATTTCTCAGAAAGGTGTCTGTTTAGCTAACTCCTCTTACTTGAGAGAGTGGTTTGCCTGGAAGAAAGTCCCGGTCTATTTGGAGACTTCGGTCAGTGAAGTGAAAGAAGGAAGTGTTTTGGCAAAAGATAAGAGCGGAAAGATCATTGAGATTCCTTGTGATTCGGTGATTTCTTCCGTCGGCTATATTCCGACACCGTTAGCCGAAGAAAAAGGAAACGTCTATCAAGTCGGGGATTGCCGTCATATCGGTAATCTCCGCAGTGTCATTTGGAGAGCCTACGAAGTTGCGATGAAAATATAGGAGGAAAAAGAGAAATGTCTAAGGAAACCGAGGAAGTCTTGCTGAAAAAGGCAGAGGATGCTCAGCGCGTCTACGATTATCTCTCTTCTCTTCTTGATATCGATATGACTCTTCCTCTTACTTTTATTGCCGATCCGGAAACCGAGAAAGAACTGAAACGCAACTACTTAGCCGAAAACCCTTTCCCGAATGTTATCGCCTTTGTCTTAGCAAAGTTAAGAAAGAAAGCCGTCGATAAACTCTATCAACCGGAGAAGGTCTTACAGACTCCGGTCATTGCTGCCGTCCTTTCTCTCTGTGCGGAAGTTGCTAGTGAGATCGGTGAACTACGTGGTGCCGATTTAAAAGGAGAACGCATTTACACGGATATTGCTTATAGCGGTATGCAGGCTATCCGCCTGTATATGGCTAACTACACCGGCAACAAAGCCTTTAAGAAATCCCGTCTTCATTCGGCCATCTTGGTGGATAATGCTTTGAATGGTTCCTTCTATAAATATAAGACCAAGGATAATCGCTATATTTCTTTCCATGTCTATAACCAGTCGGAACAAAGAAAACTTGTCGAGGAACTGAAACTCAATAAGCCGAGTGAGAAGTTCACTCTCACATCCACTGGAAGAGACCGGAAATATCTTGCCAAGGTCATCTCGAAATTGGATTCCCATGAATTGGAAGAGCGGGCCTTCTCCTGTGGTGCCGCTGCCTGTGTTTTAAGAACCAGAGAAGAATTCGAAGAAGGCGAAGTCGGAAAAGCTTTGAAAGATATGCCTTTGATCCGCTTTACGGAAGAAGGCAATCATAAGATGGAGTTAAGCAAGGATCTTTCCAGAGGCCCTCTTTCCGGAATCAAGGTTTTAGATCTCACACATATCATCGCCGGCCCTGCCTGCTCCAGAATCTTAGCCGAATACGGAGCGGATGTATTGATGGTGAGAAGAGGCGATTATCTCCATCAGGAAGAGGCGATGCTGGAGTTAGATGGCTGGGAAGGAAAGAACTCAATTCAGCTTGACCTCAATAAGAAAGAAGATTTGGAAAAGATGAAGGAGCTGATCAAAGAAGCCGATATCATTACTTATTCCTATCAGAACGGCTGCTTTGATAAGTTCGGTCTCTCCTTAAAAGAGATAAGAGAAATCAATCCGAATATCATCTATTCGAACCTGATGTGTTTCTCGGATACTGCGTGGAAGACGCGTCCGGGTTGGGCGCCTTTAGCCGAAGATATCACTGGCCTATCCATTCGAAACGGTTCGAGGGAGAACCCGGTCAATCTGAACGGCGTACCGCTTGACTATATGCCTGGCTTTGTTCTTGCATTAGGTACTCTCATGGCGATTCGAGATAATCTCCGTGACGGCAAGGTTCAGGATGTAACAACCTCTCTTTGCCGTGGCGCAATGCTCATTCATGAAGCAACCGATTTCTGCGCCAAGAACACGGCTCCTTCTTCGAAGACCTCTATTCAGAAGGAGAGCATACCCCAGGCTTTCAAGAAGTCGAGGACTTACGTTGAGACAAAGGCAATCGGAAGAGTCGGGTTCCCTTCTCCTGCTACTTATCACACGAAATATACACACCCTGAGATAAATATGCCTTTCTCGGATGGAAACACGGACTTCAAAACAAAATAATGATACGTATCCTGAGGAAGCGGTGAAGTGCTTGATGGGGTAAGCAAAAAGAAGTAAGCAAACTTTTTTCCATCGACTGGAAATTATCGCTTTTCCTTTCTCGCCATAGAGGCTTTTTAAAAGGTGTGCATGTTATAATGGCACCGATGAAGAAAAAAGTTCTGCCTGTTCTTTTAGCGGTCACCTTTTTCTCTCCTCTCGCCTCCTGCAGGACCTACGTCAGCGGGAGAATCAATTTTGAATTGAACGGAGGAACTTTTACCGACGAGAATTTTCAGACCACCTATATTGAAGGTAAAGCGGGTACCCCGATCTTGGTTTCGATTCCGACTCCAGTCAAAGAAGGTTATTACTTTGTCGGCTGGAGAGAAAAAGATAGTAACGGTGCTTATCGAGTCATCAACAAACGACTCTATAGCGATGGGCAATCCTATTTTTACTATCCCTATGGTACCGATACTTTCTATGCTTACTTCGAACCTCTGATCACTCTCACTTTCCATCTTGGAGACGGAACCGAGAACGGTTCTTTTGTCGCTCCGGAACTGGATTCTTCTTCTTTCTCCGGCAATGTCTTAAGCGGTTATGCCACCAAAGGCATTCCGAACACGAAGTATCTTCCGACTGCGGAAGATAGCAAGGATCATCTCAATTTCGATTACTGGTATTCGGAATATCCTTTGGTTTCTTCCACCGATGAAAATAACGTCACGCATTATTCTCTGAATATGGATGTGGAACCTGGCCAATACCGTTTCGATGAATCTTTCGGTAGCGATGGTATGTCTTTCCCGATGAATAGCAATGTCGATCTTTTCGCCCATTGGACTTCGGATCCTACCATCACGGTCCATTTTGAAATGGAAGGCTTCCCTTCCACTTCTTTCAAAGCCTCTGCTTCCATCGAAGAGGAACTCAAGGATCTGATGAAAGAGAACTTCGAAATCGATTATTCCGTTGCTTCTTCGGTTTATACCTATCTCAATGAGAGCCAAGATATACGCTATCGTTTCTCCGGTTTTTATCTCGATCCCGAATTTACTTCTCCTTTCTATCTCGATTCTCCGATTCTCGATCAGGATATCGATCTGTATCTGAAATGGGATGAACAGGTTACCCTTACCTTGGATTATAATGGCGGAACTCTCAATGGGGAGACGAGCCACACGATTTCCAATACCTATTTCGAAGGGGACACGTTAGGAGAGAGCGTTCTTACTTCCTATACTCCGAGTAAAGAGAATGCAAACTTCCTTTATTACACCTATAACGGTAAGACTTTTTCCTTCCTCAACGATAAACTTCCGGGTGGAGAAGTGACTCTTTTAGCTTCTTATCATGAATGGAGTTCCTTGACGATTACCTATGATTATCCTAGTGATTATGCTGGGACGAAGGAAAAGGATATCGTCCGCAAAATCAATGCCGGTGAGGAAATAACAACCTATATTACCGATGCAGAAACGGCAGTGTCGGATTCCTCTCTTGTCTTTATCGAAGCCAAGCTTGTCCGAGACGATGGAACCAGTGAAACGAATCCGTATTCGACCATGCCGGATAAGGATATCAAAGTGGCTCTTGTCTATGATTACAAAGGAGAAGTTTCCATCGCTTCTTACGATAATTCGACCGGCAGTTATGTAGCTTCTTCTCTTGATCCGATCACGGCGACTTTCGATTACACGAAAGACAGCTCCGGAAAGCTTGTTCCGGCTCCTCTTACTCTTTCTTCCTTTACCGGTTTGGAAGATAGTGTCACTATTGATTCCGCTACCTATCTTTACGATGGCTTATATACCGATACGGATCTGACAAAAGAAGCCGTTTTCCCACTCTTTGGAACAACGAGTCATGATTCTCAGAACGTACTTTCTCTCTATCGCAAATTGACGAAAGGCATCACTCTTACTTTCTACGATTATGCCGATAAAGATAATGAAACCAAGGCTTCCTTAGGAACGCTCTTGGTTCTTCCTTCCCGCCAGGTAAATCTTTATCAGAGTGATCTGAGCACTCTTCTCAACGTCAATAACAAGACCTATCAGACTCTCTATATCAAAGACGGAGACAATTACCGCAGACTTTCGACTCTGCTTCCTAGTGTAGACAGCGATGTCTATGTCTCTTTCAGCAACTGATTTTCTTTCTAATATCTTTCTTTTCTTTGCATAACAGCAGTAAATAACTATAATAAAGACCGCGTTATTTTACGTTGCATTTTAAAGAGGTACGAAAATGAGTTTAACGGCAGGTATCGTCGGATTGCCGAACGTCGGTAAGTCCACATTGTTCAACGCCATCACCAACAACCACGTCTTGGCGGAGAACTATCCTTTCGCCACCATCGAGCCGAACACCGGCGTCGTGGCGGTCAATGACCCGAGAGTCGATGAATTGGTCAAGATCTTCAACCCGAAGAAGACGGTCCGGGCTACTTTCGAATTCACCGATATCGCCGGTCTTGTCAAAGGGGCATCCAAGGGCGAAGGTTTAGGAAACCAGTTCTTAGGAAACATCCGTTCGACCGATGCTATCATCCACGTCGTCCGTTGCTTCGATTCCAGTGAGATCATCACCTATAACGGAAGACCGGTCGACCCGATCGCCGATGTCAACGAAATCAACCTCGAGTTGATGCTTTCCGATATCGATGTTCTTCAGAAGCGCTATGAAAAAGTTGTCCGCCATGCGGAAACCACGAAGAACAAGGACGAACTTCTTGAAGTTTCGGCTATCCGTAAACTTCTCGAAGGTCTTAAGAACGAAAAGCTCGCTTCTCAGATTGAGCTTTCTACCGAAGAGAAACCCTTAGCCAAGACTTTTAACCTCATCACCCTGAAGCCGGTCATCTATGTCGGCAATGTCGATGAGGAATCCTATGCGGATCCTATGGCTAACCCATATTACAAAGCTCTTGCGGAATACGCCAAAGCTAACCATGCGGAATGCATTCCGGTTTCGGCCCGTATCGAAGAGGAACTCTCCCGCGTTTCTGCCGAAGACCGCAAGGATTATCTTGCTTCTCTCGGTACTTCTCAGACCGGCTTGGATAAAGTCACCTTCGCCGCGTATCACATCCTCGGCTTACGCACTTTCTTCACCGGCGGTGAAGATGAAGTCCGTGCCTGGACCTTCCATGAAGGGATGACGGCTCCGGAATGCGCCGGTGTCATTCACACCGATTTCCAGAAGTTCTTCCTCAAAGCGGAAGTCTATTCTTATGACGATCTTCTTCATTACGGAAGTGAGAATGCCGTCAAGGAAGCCGGTAAGATGCAGACAGTCGGTAAGGATTATGTCGTCAAAGACGGGGATATTCTCTATATCCGTTCCGCCGCGAAGAAAAAGTAAACTATATGGAGTTACGGCAAGGTTTCGGTTACGATATCCACACCTTGATACAGGAAGAAGGTTCTCATCTTCTTCTTGCTCAGGTTCCTATTGAGGGCTCAATTCATGTTTTGGCCCATTCGGATGGAGATATCGTTCTGCATGCACTTTCTAACGCTATCCTCTCTGGCTTAGGAAAAGAAGATATCGGGGTCTATTTCCCCGATAACAGCCCGAAGACGAAAGATATGAATTCCGTTAAGATTCTTTCTTTCGCGCTTGAGGAGATGAAGAAGGAAGGGTATCACCTCAACAATGTCGTGGTCGATATTCTCTTGCAGGAACCGAAGCTGAAACCTTATCGGGAGAAGATCAAAGAGTCGTTGGCGAATCTTCTTTCTCTCGATAAAAGCAGAATCGGACTCAGCGCCAACACCGGCGAAAAAGTAGGTGTCGTCGGAAAGAAAGAAGCCATCATCGTCTATGCGACGGTATTGATGATCAAAGAGTAAGGAGATTGCTCATTATGGATATTCAGGAAAACATCAAAGCCGAGCTTGTCAAAGTCTTAAACGGACTCGGTATCGAAGCGAAAGCCGAGGAGATTCAGCTCTCCCCGAGCGATAATCGCGACCACGGAGACTATGCCTCCAACATCGCTTTCCGTAAGGCCAAAGGTGCCCACATGGCTCCGCTTGCCTTAGCGGAGAAAATCGCTGCCACCTTCTCTTTGGATGGCGTCGATCATCTCGAAGCCGTCAAACCCGGTTTCCTCAATTTCTTCCTCAAGGCCGATACCTTAGGTGCGATTGTCTCACAGATCACTTCGAATCCAGAGCATTATGGAGAACTCACTGTCGGTAAAGGGAAGAAAGTCGATATCGAATACGTTTCGGCTAACCCGACCGGCACTCTTCATTTAGGCCATGCCAGAGGCGCAGCTATCGGTGACTCTTTAGCCCGTATCTATAAGAAAGGTGGCTATGAAGTCACCCGTGAATACTATGTCAACGATGCCGGCAATCAGATGGATCATCTTGCCGAATCGGTCGAAGCCCGTTATCTTGAACTCTTCGGTATCAAGAAGGATATCCCTGAAGACGGATATCATGGAGAAGAGATCATCGAAGTCGCTAAAGCATTGAAAGAAAAAGTCGGCGATGCTTACACCAAGGATCCCGATAGCCATCTTCCGGAATTCAAGAAATTCGGCGGAGCCTTCTTACTCGATGCCATCAAGAAAGATCTTCACGAATTCCGTGTCGATCAGGATGTCTACACTTCCGAAAAAGCAATCCGTGACCGTGGAGATGTCGAGAAGGTCTTAGAGAAGCTGAAGCCATACTGCTATGAAAAAGACGGTGCCTTATGGCTCAACACCACGAAAGACGGCGACGATAAGAACCGTGTCTTGATCAAGAGCGATGGTGCTTATACCTATCTTCTTCCCGATATCGCCTATCACAACGATAAGTTCAGCCGTGGCTTCGATCTTCTGATCGACCTCTTCGGTGCCGATCACCATGGTTATGTCACCCGTATCAAATCCTCGCAGAAGGATTTAGGTCATAATCCGGATGCCTTGAACGTTCTTCTGATTCAGATGGTCCGTCTCTTCAAGGACGGCGAAGAATTCAAGATGTCGAAGCGTACCGGTAACGCCATCTCGATGAAGGAACTCATCGAGGAAGTCGGTGTCGATGCTACCCGTTATTTCTTCGTTTCCCGCGCGGCTTCGAGTCATCTCGATTTCGATATCAACCTCGCGAAGACCATGGGAAGTGAAAACCCGGTCTACTATGCGCAGTACACGCACGCCCGTCTCTGCGGCATCTTAGCGAAAGGGAAAGAATTCTATCCTCTCAACTATAAGGGTGACTTACTTGTCAGCGATTCCGAAAAGGATCTGCTTCTTCTCTTAAAGGATTATCCGAATGTCATTCAGGATGCCTTGAGTGAGAACGAACCTTATAAAGTCACCAACTACGTCCACACCCTTGCGGTTGCTATCAACGAGTTCTATACGAAGTGCTATGTTCTCGATAAGAACAACCTTCCGCTCACCAACGAACGCTTAGGCTTAGTCGAAGCCTGCCGCATCGTCTTAGCTGATGCCTTAGGCCTGATCGGCGTTTCCGCGCCGGAGAGAATGTCCTCTCAGGACAAGGAAGAAGCCTAAAAAACTTTGTTCTCCCACGGGGAAAGAGTATACTTAGGAAGAGTTTTATAACAGAATACAAGGAGACCTTTATGGCGAATAAATCATTGATGGATGTTGCTTACGATGTTCTGAAAAAGTCTTACGAAGATAATGGCAACAAGAGCGTTCCGATGAAGTTCTCGGATCTGCTTCTTGCGGTCGGTCAGGGAATCGGCATGGAGAAAGAGGATGATCTTCTCAAGATCGCTTCCCGCTTCTATACCGATTTGACGCTCGATGGCCGTTTCGTCATCAAGGAGAACAACACCTGGGTTCTCCGCGAACATGAGAAGTTCGAAGATATCCACATCGATATGAACGAAGTCTACTCGCTCGATGAGTATGAGGACGATGAGAAACCGGCCCATACTTCCGATGAAGATTCTTCCGATGAGGAAGGCGAAGAGAAGAAGAGCGATGACGAAGAGGAAGAGCTCGGTGAAGAGAGCGGCTCCGATATGTCGATGGATGACGACGAAGACGAAAACAACTGAACTTTGTATCGAAAAGGAAAGAGCCCTCTTTGCAGGGCCTTTTCTTTCGCCGAAAAGAAAGGGGTAGCCTATGGAATACAGAAAAGAAGATATCGCCCGTGTCTTTGACGAAGTCGAGAAAGCCGATAGCATCGTCTTATTCGGCCACGTCAATCCGGACGGCGATTGCTTAGGATCTGTCTACGGGATGAAGAGAGCTCTCAAAGAGTTCTTCCCGCAGAAGAAAGTCTACGCGGTCGGTTCCCATCCGAAGTATCTCGAAGAGCTTCTTGATCCGAGTGATATTCTTGACGAAGAAACCTATAAGAAGTCGTTAGGCTTCATCGTCGATGTCTCCGATGGTGCCCGTATCGAAGATAAAAACTATGTTCTCTGCAAGAAGTTGGTCTGTGTCGATCATCACATAGCTAATGGCACTTATTCCTATCCGGTCTTCCGTGATGCCGATGCTCCTTCGGCAACTTTGGCTTTAGCGAGATGCCTTCTTCTTCGCTATGGAAGAATCCCTGCCTGCAGCGCGGATCTTTTCTATCTTGGGCTTGTCACGGATACCGATCGTTTCCGCTGTGATTCGGAACCCGGTACCTTGGAGATTGCTAAGAAACTGATTGAGGCCGGTGCGGATTACCGGAAGCTTTACGCCGTGCTTTATCGTCAGGACAGCGCCTCTCTCCGTTTCCGTTCCTATGTCTATGACCATCTTAAGACATCGGGAAAAGTCACTTATGTCAAAGTCCCTCGGGATGCCTATGCTCCTTTAGGAATTGAAGAAAACGATGCTTCTAACCGTGTGGACCTGATTTCTCTTCTCGATGGTAGACCGATCTGGGCTCAGTTCACCGAACAGGAAGACGGCTCCATCCGTGTCGAGTTAAGAAGTGACGGACACTATAACGTCCAGATCACGGCCTTAGCTTTTGGCGGTGGTGGACATTTAGCGGCTTCAGGCTGTAAACTCCGTTCGCTGGAGGATTCCGAGAAGGTTGTCGAAGCTTTGAACGAGCTTCCGGAGGTGAAGTGATGTACGAGAGTGAACTCCGGGCGATGATCGAGGCGGGAAAAGAAGCTTCCGCCGAAGTCTTACGGATTTATCAGAAAGGCTTCTCGGTCAAGATCAAGGAGGATAATTCCCCGGTCACCGATGCCGATATCGCTAGCGATGCTTTATTGAGGAAGAAGCTCTCCGTCTTTTCGGATATTGCTTGGCTCAGCGAAGAGGAAGCAGACGATTCTTCGCGGCTTCAGAAAAGAGCCCTTTTTATCGTGGATCCTTTGGATGGAACGGCCGACTTTGTCCATCACGATGGAACTTTCGGTATTAATCTTGCCTTAGTGGTCGACCATGCTCCGGTCGCTTCTTTTATCGCTCTTCCGGCTAGACAGGCTTTTGCTTATGCCTTAAAAGGAGCAGGAACTTACTTTGTTTCTCCGGATGGCAAAGAAGAAAGACTCCATGTTTCTTCAAGAACGGACCATCTGATTGCTTTGATGTCACGCACTCATGTTCTTCCCGAAGAAGAAAAGGTACTGGAAGTCAACAAAGATAAAGTTGCTCAGGCTATTGCTTCCGGTGCTTCCACAAAAGCGGTCATGTTAGCGGCAGGAAAAGGTGACTTTTCTATCCGCTTCACCGACCAAACAAAAGAGTGGGATACCTGCGCTCCGGAACTGGTTGTCGAAGAAGCAGGCGGTGTATTCCTGGATTCAAAACTGAAGCCGTTTACTTATAACCGTAAAGACGTCTATAACCACGATGGTTATTCGATGTTCAATTGTCAGGAGAACACGATTCTTCTGAAGAACTATTACGCCGGTTCAGCAAACTGATTCTTTCCGATACGAGAGCAGAAAAGGAACAAAATAACTTTCCACGGAGCGGATATCGAGAGATCCCGCTCCTTGTTTTGTTTCGGCAAAATGAGCAAGGGAGTGGAGGAACTGATCGGCGAAAAGGACGATTTCATCGGGAGCAAAAAGTTTTGTCGCATAGGCAAAAAGGCCTGCGATATAACCGGCTAATCCATCTCCCGAACCGGCTCTTCCTAAAGAAGGAGTAGGCTCATAAGAACTTTCAAAGGACTTTCCTTCCGGTGTGATATAGAGAGAAGAGACACTCTTCAGAAGAATATGAACGTTATATTTCTTTGCAAAGCCTTTGGCGATTTCTTCGTAGTCTTTCGGGTCTCGGCTACCTTGTGTCAGCGAGAAAAGCCTTCTTGCTTCTCCTAGGTGTGGAGTCAGAAGAAGGAAGGAACAGGCATGATTCTTTCTTTCTTCTTCGGTCAGTTTTCCATACAGAGTCAAACCGGTAGCATCGAGAATCAGATTCCCGTGATAAGAAGAAAGTATTTCTTTTAAGAGAAGAAGATTGTTTTCATCGTCTTTGATCCCGTTTCCGAAAAGAATGGAAGGATAAGAAGAAAATATTCTAGTTAGATTTTCTTTTGTGTAGACCAAATCTTCTGGAGCTAAGGAAAGTTCGTAAATGATGGCTTCTTCGGCACGGGAAGCTACGATCGGATAGATCTTTTCCGGTACGCCTAAAGCCGTGAATCCGTTCCCGGATAGAAGGGAAGAAGAAGCGGCGATAAGAGGAGCGTTCGGATAAGGAAGAGAACCACCGAAAATCAGTGTCTTACCGAAGTCGTTTTTAATGCCGTCTTTCTTTCTTTGGAAGTAGAGCGTATTGAGAATCGTGGAGAATCTTTCTTCGTCCATTTAGTTACTTTACGAAGAGAAGAGCAAGCTTCTCTTTCGTTTCCTCCTGTAGTTTCTTCTTGTCTTTTCCTTCGCTATTGGCTAGCTTCTTAATCTCTTTTCGAATTCTGAGAGAGAAGCGGAAAGATAAGTGAGAAAAGAGCTTCTTTGCTAACTCCGGATTTCTCATAGAGACACGCATCTTTGAAAGCTGGAGCGCTGAGAGAGCTGGCGTAAGATGATCCTTCTTTTTTGCTAATGTGGAAGAAGAATGTTTCCTGTAATGATAGATGACTTCCTTGAAGAAAACCGTCTGACAGGAACAGGAAAAGGCTTCGTTAAGGAAGATGAAATCTTCGTAGACTCCTACTTCATTAGGAAAAAAGAGCTTATTTGCCTGCAGGAAACTCCGCTTGTAGAGTCTTGCCCAGCAAGTGTAATTGAAATATTTCTTTTTGCCGGAGTAGAACTTCAGAAGAGCTTTGTTTCCGTCTCCGTGATAGGAAACGGATTTCACTTTCTTACTAGCTTCTCCATCGACAATATCGTGGCCACCGGTGACAATTGCGATATCGCTGTTTCCGGTTTCGGAGTAGAGGGAGGATAAATAGTCTTTGGAAACGGTGTCATCGCCGTCGACAAACGTCACGTATTCTCCCATCGCATGGAGAAGTCCCAGATTCCTAGCATAGGAAATACCTTTGTTTTCTGGGTAGTGATACCAGAAGACGCGGTTCGGTGCCTTTTCCTGATACGCTTTGCAGATCTGGTCCGATCCATCATCGGAGCCAGTCTCGATAAGGAGAATGTCATAGTTTTCTTTGAAGTCCTGATTCAGCAAGGAATCAAGACAAGAAGAGAGATATTCTTTTTCCTCGTAAACGGGGATGATGACAGAGATTTTCAATTGACTCATATCACTATTCTAATGGAGAAGAAGGAGAAATTTAAAGGGTGCATCAATGAGAAGAATCCGAGAATTTCACTTTCTTCACAAAGTCGCTCATCATTTTCTTCACGCGGTGATCGACCGTTGAGAGCTTTATCTGCAGAGCGCTTCCGATTTCTCTCAAGGTGTAGCCATCGAGATACATACGGAAGATATTGCGGTTTTCATCGTCGAGAGAATCTAAAAAGTTCTGAAGGTCGATTTTCAGAGTGATGCTTTCAATCATGGAGTCACTTGCGGAATCCCGAAAAGTCTCGGGAGAAAGAGAAGGCGGAAGATAGGTGAAATAGCTCTGAGCAAGTTCCTCTTCCTTTTTCACTTTGTTCAAAGCTCTGGCATAGGTGAAGTGCAGGCTCTTCCGTAGATAGTGGAGAAAATCTCCTTTGCCTGGCTGATACTGTTTGCACAGTTTCAGTGCGGTTTCCTGATAGTAGGAATAGAGAAGATAATAATCGAGCTGTGGACAGCGATGCGAAGTTCTCTCCGCATAAAAATGCAGAAGCTGAGTAAGCCGGCAAAGGAGCTCTTCCTGAGCCTCTTTGTCTTCCTTTGCTAACATCACGACTTCTTCGAGATTCAGATCGTCAAACCCATAGGTACCGGCCTGGAGAGGTTCGTGCGGTGTATAAGTTTCCAGTGTCCGGTTGTAGAGCTTTGAAAGATAAGGAGAACAGCAGATAGCCAAGATTGGCTTATCTGGTTGCGAAAAGGGCATAAGAAAACCCTCCTTTCATAAGAATAGGAAAAACAGAAATATAGAAAAACCTAATATTTATTACTTCTGATGTTTGCGGCGATAGGAGTTGATTTCACTTAAGAAGACAGCACAGGCGATAGCGGCATTGAGGGCTTTGACTTGACCAGGAAGAGGAATCGAGGCGATGAAATCGGAGTGTTCTCTTACTAAACGGGAAACACCGAATCCTTCCGATCCGATGACAAGAACAATCTTGCCAGTATAGTTGATTTCATCATAGACATCTTTTCCTTCGCCAGCGGAAGTGACAATCCAATAGCCGACTTTTTTCAATGCTTCGATGGACTGAGAAAGATTGGTGACCTGAGCGATTGGAACAATCTCTTCTCCGCCGGTTGCAATCTTGCTGACGGTGCCGGTTACAGGTACCTGACGATTCTTTCCGATGATGATAGCATCGGCACCGAAACCGGTTGCCGAACGGATGATGGAACCGAAATTGACTGGATCCTCGATACCATCGAGCAGGATGATGGTGGACTCTTTTTTATCTTTGACGTCTTCGATTATTTTCTCCAGAGGAGTGTAGCGGAACTCGGGAATCGAGGCAGCAGCTCCTTGGTGGTTTTTATTCTCGGTTAAATGGCTTAGCTCGGCATTGCTGATGAGTTTGACCGGGACATTGCTCTTGCGGGCAAGAGACTGGATCTCCGGATCAGGATGATCGGAGTTCAGAAAAACGCGGATAGGTTTCCGCTTACCGACCAAGGCGTTTTTGACGGGTATTTTGCCGTAAATGATGTTGCTATCCATATTGTCTTCCTCGAGGTATCAGTACTATATACCATGAAAGGTGGATTCGCAAAGTGCGGAATTCCACTAAAGAGAGCGAAAACAGCTGTTTTCGTTAACATTTCTGCTTTTCCTTCGAAATACGGGAAAAACTTAGGACTGTTTTCGACAGATTCGGTACTAGGGAACCAAGGGGGTTTTGACTATAATAAAGATATGCCAAGCCAATTCAACACGCACACGAGTTACCGGTTTTCTTCCTCGACGATTCTCCCCGAAGAATATGTGAAAAGAGGAAAGGAACTCGGCTATTCTTCGCTCGCGGTCTGCGACACGAATCTTTATGCCTATCCTAGCTTTGCCGATGCCTGCGAGAAAGAAGGCATCAAGGCTCTTTTTGGCTATGAAACGAAGCTTGGTTCAAGCCGTGTTTATCCCTATACGGCCTATTTATTTATTAAAGATGAACAGGGTTACCGAAACCTCTGTGAACTTATCGCTCTCAAAGAGGAAGTGATCGGTACCCAGTTATTGAGAAAATATCACGAGGGATTGGTATTGGTTCTCGGAACGGACCAGAATTTCTTTGCAACTCCTTTCTTGACAGCTATTTCTCCGGATATTCTCACGTATCGGGAAATCTTCGGAGAGGATTTCTATTTCGGACTCGAAATCTATTCTTCTTTGGATCAGGAAGAAGCTCCGACTCTTTATCAATATCTTTTTGATCATGGTTATAAGTCTTTGACTTTCCCGAAAGTTGAATATCTACGGAAAGACGATGCTTATAAAACCGCACTTCTTGAGAAAGCCAGAACTAAAGAAATTGCGTCTTCTCTTCCTAAGGAAGGCCCTTATTTCCTTCTTTCTCCTAAAGCTCTCAACAGCATCTATCGGATGCAGGATATTGCGGAAGCCGATAACTTAGCCAGAAAACTGAACTTCTCCTTCTTTGAAAAAAGAGGGGAGATGATTTCTTATCCTGACGAGGATAATGCTCTTCGTACGAAAGCGCAGGCCGGACTTGAAAAAAGAGTCGGCTCTCCGGTTCCGAAAGTCTATCAGGAAAGACTCGATTATGAACTCAGCGTCATCTCCTCGATGCACTTTTCTTCGTACTTCCTGATCGTTGAAGATTACGTGAGTTTTGCGAAGAATTCCGGTATCCGTGTCGGTCCCGGAAGAGGTAGTGCCGGTGGTTCTCTTGTCGCTTATGCTCTTTCTATCACCGAAGTTGATCCGATTCGGTTTGATCTTACTTTCGAACGTTTCCTCAACCCTTATCGAAAGACCATGCCAGATATCGATATCGACTTCATCGATACCAGAAGAGACGAAGTAGCGGCTTATCTGAAACGGAAATACGGGGAAAGACATACCGCGACCATCATCACTTTCCCACGCTTGAAACCGAAGTCCTGTCTCAATCTGATCGGGCCGGCTTTAGGATTCAATGAAAATCGATTGAAGAATCTGACGCGGGAAATCGACGATAAAGCTGCGACTTTCCAGGAAGCTCTGGCTTCGAAGATACACGGCTATCGTTTCCAACGTCTTTATGCCGATCCCTATTACCGTAAGATCTGCGATATTGCCGAATCCCTGCTCGGTTTACCTTATAACACCTCTATCCATGCTCCGGGTGTCATCCTTTCCAAAGACGAAATCTATCACACCTGCCCGATGAGCGAAGGTATGTATGGAATCGTCGAATACGAATATCCCTATATGGAGAGGATGGGTTTTCTGAAAATGGATATCCTCTCACTTTCGAATCTTTCTTTCTTGGAAGATATCGAAAACCGCATCTCTCAGAACGGGAAGAAGCTTCCGAATATCTATCACGATCTCGATAATCCGAAAGTCTATGAGACGCTGAATCGGCTGGATCTTTATGGAATTTTCCAGCTGGATACTTCTTCTGTGATGCGGAAAACAGTAGAAGAGATCCATCCGGAATGTTTTGCCGATATGACTTCCGTCATCGCTCTTTGCCGTCCTGGCCCTATGGCGTATATCCATACGTTTGCTCAGCGTAAGAAAGGCTTAGAGAAAGTCACTTATCGGGAGGAAAGGTTACGTCCAATCTTAGAACCTACCTATGGCATCATGGTCTATCAGGAACAGATTATGAAGGTAGTACAGGTGGCGGCGAACTTCACGTTAGGGGAAGCGGACCTTTTCCGCCGTGCTATTTCCAAGAAGGATCTTTCGAAGATGGAAGCTTATAAAGAAAAGTTCCTGAAAGGATGTATTGCCAATAATATCTCGGAAGAAAATGCACAAGCGCTTTTTGAAGATATCGAGAAGTTTGCTTCCTATGGTTTCAATAAAGCACACGCTTATGCCTATGCCTTGATCACTTATACGCTGCTTTACGAAAAGACCTTCTTCCCCGAAGAATTCTATGGGGCATGTCTATCGGAAACGAATCTAGCTAACAGCAAGAGTAACTCCTTATTCCGAGAACTTTCCAGAAACGGTTATAAGTTAAAGAACCCTAGCCTCAATCAGTCTCTTGAGGATTCGGTTCTCTTCAACGGGAATAGGATTGTTCTTCCTTTCTCAGCGGTCAGCTCCTATTCCGATAAGGCGGTAAAGGTGATCTTAGAGAAAAGAAAACAAGGTCCCTTCACTTCCTTCTATGATTTTGTAAAACGTACTCCGGAACTAGGCGGAAGTGATAACCGCTATCTTCTCGCTCTGATCGATAGCGGAGCTTTCGATGCTTTGTCGAAGTCGAGAGTGGCGATGAAGAAGAATCTTCCGCTTTATTATTCTTATGCTCGCATGGGTTTCAAAGAAGAGAATCTTCCTCCTTTAACGGATGATGGGGAAGATATCGGAGAGATGCTCCTATTAGAAAAGCTTGCTCTAGGAAGAATCCTCTCGGTACCTTTGGAAAGAGTTGTATCCCAAGAGCATTACCGGACATTTATTGTTTCGGATACTTCGCTTCTCGAGCTCTCCCATACGATTACGATTGAAGATGCTTCTTCCCGTTATCGGTTGACTCTGACCAAAGGGGAGAAACCCGAGAAGTATTCCTTCGTTCTTGTTTCCCAGCAGGATCTTTACGATACGCATTCGACTTACTTATCCGAAAATTCCATACGGTTGCTCTTCCAAGAGAGAAAGGTAGTCAAACATGGTTAAAACCTATATTGTCGATGGTAACTCGTTACTGTTCCGTTCCTATTATTCGACCGCCTATACCGGGCAATTGATGTCCACCAGAGAAGGCATTCCAACGAATGCCATCTATGCTTTCCATAACCTCATCAAAAAGATAAAACAGGATCTCAAAGAAGGAGACCATCTCTTCGTCTCTTTCGATACCGGAAAACCGACTTTCCGCAAAAAGGAATTCGAAGAATATAAAGCTCAGCGTGCTCCTGCTCCTCAGGAACTGATTGCCCAGATGCCAATCGCCCGAGAAATGTTAGAAGCGATGGATATCACCTGGGAAGAAAGAGAAGGATACGAAGGGGATGATCTTGCCGGATCGATGGCAAAGACCGCAGCCGAAAAAGGCGATAACGTCGTTCTTTTTACTTCCGATAAGGATTTCCTTCAGCTTCTGGATCTCTCTCCGAAGGTCACGGTCTGTTTCCTCAAGAAGGGTCTAAGCGAAACCATCGATTACACCAAAGACAACCTCAAGGAACTCTTCGGTCTTTATCCGAATCAGATCACCGATTTCAAAGGCATCGCCGGGGATCCGAGCGATAACTATAAAGGTATCAAGGGTGTCGGCGAAAAGACGACGATGAAGCTTCTGGACGCCTATCAGAATCTTGATGGCATCCTTGCCTATTGTCAGAAGAACCCTGGCCCGAAGATCAATCAGAAGATCTTAGCCGGAGAGAAAGATGCCCGTTTCTTCAAGGAACTGGCAACGATCGAAACGGGACTTGATATGAAGAAAGAATACGAAGATTCTTCTTATCGCCCGTATCTCAAGAGCAAGCTTCTTGCTTTCTATCAGAAATATCAGTTCTCCTCTTTTTTAAAAGCGATTGACCGCATGCCTGGTATCGTCGAAGATAGCAATCCTCAGATGTCCCTTTTCGATATGCCGGAAGAAGAGGAAAAAGAAGCCGAGAGGGATATTATCCATATTTCCTCTTTCTCTGAAATTCCGGAGAAAGTCTTAGCTTTCACTTATGATTCTTCCGAAGATAACGAAAACACCGCTACTCTTTATGCTTTTGCTTTTGCCACGGCTTCCCATAGCTATCTTTTACCTTTCAGCAAAGCCAAAGAAGATTCTTCCTTTGTCGCTTTCTTAAACGATAGTAAGAAAGATCTTGCTGTGTACGATATCAAAGGCCTTCAGGTGCTTCTTTCCCGCAACGGTTTTCCTAAGCTTCAAGGTGTTTCTTTTGATCTGCTTCTTGCCACTTATCTTCTCAATCCGGATTTCGGAAAGAACAGGGAAGATCTTTTTGCCGCTTATGGTCTAAGTTTGGATATGGAGAAAAACGAAGCGGCTCAGGTCGCTTCCTATACTGCCGATTTACGTTCGAAATGCGAAGAGGAATTAGAGAAGAACGAAGAAACAAAGTTGTTTAAGGAAGTGGAGATGCCTTTAGCCGATATCTTAGCTGGTATGGAGATTGAAGGCTTCCCGATTGATAGAACAACCTTAGATGAAATCGGAAAAGAATATTCGGGAATTCTGAAAGACCTCGAGCAGAAGATCTATGCTTTAGCCGGAAAGGAATTCAACATCAATTCGCCAAGGCAATTGGAAGAAGTTCTCTTTACGGATCTCGGTTTACATCGTATTAAAGGCGAAAAAGGAACCGGTATCGATGTCTTAAAAGCGCATCAGGACGACCATCCGATCGTACCTCTTCTGATCGAGTACCGTATGTATGCAAAACTGGTCAATGGTTATACCACCGCTCTTCCTAATCATATCGGAGCGGATGGTAAAATCCATGCTATCTATAACCAGGCCCTCACTTCGACCGGAAGACTTTCCATGTCGGAACCGAACTTACAGAACATCTCTATCCGTTCCGAAGAAGGAAAGAACATCCGTAAAGCTTTCTTCTATCCGGATCATGAGTACTATATGCTCTCTCTGGATTACTCGCAGATTGAGTTACGGATGCTTGCCCATGTCGCCGATATCAAAGCCCTGAAAGAAATCTTCTTAGAAGGAAAAGATATTCATCGTTCTACTGCAAGCCGTGTCTTCCATGTTCCGTTTGATGATGTCACACCCGAGATGCGAAGAAAAGCCAAAGCCGTCAACTTCGGTATTATCTACGGCATCTCCAGTTATGGCTTAGCCCAACAGCTCGATATCCCACCGAAAGAAGCCGGAGAACTGATCCGTCAGTTCAAGGATACCTTTGAAGGTATCGATGCTTTCCAGAATGCCTGCATCGAAAAAGCCAGAAAAGACGGCTATGTCACGACGATTTTAAATCGCCGCCGATATCTCAAAGATATCAATTCTTCGAATCATGCTTTGCGCTCCTTCTCGGAACGTGCCGCCACGAACTCTGTCATTCAGGGAAGTGCCGCTGACCTCATCAAGGTCGCTATGGTCAAATGCCAGAAAGCTTTGGAAGGGTATAAGACGAAGATCATCCTTCAGATACACGATGAACTTCTTTTCAAAGTCCCTAAGGATGAATTGGAAAAAGTATTGCCGCTATTGAAAGACTGCATGGACCATGCTCTTCCTCTTTCGGTACCTCTTGAAGTCGATGGCAATGCTGCTTTCACTTGGTATGAGGCTCACTGAATATGCCTGAACTTCCGGAAGTAGAAACCGTCAAGAAGATGTTAGAGCCCGACCTTGTCGGGAAGGTTTTCGCTCGGCCGAAAGTTTTTGTCAAAAGAGCAATCGGCAATCCTCTGGAAGAATATTGTTCCGGCGTAGAAGGAAGAAAAGTTCTTTCACTTTCCCGGAGAGGAAAATATCTTCTTCTCCATCTCGATGAAGAGAAAAAGCTCCTTTTCCATTTCCGGATGGAAGGAAAACTCTATATCGTTTTAAAAGAACCGGAGCCAAGACATCTTTCAATCTATTTTCCTTTCCAAGGAGAACAAGGAGGACTTGCTTTCTTCGATACACGTAAATTCGGTATCAGCATCCTTTTAAACGAAAACGAGGATGGACCCCTTTCCAAACTCGGTCCGGAGCCTTGGGAAATCCAGAATTCAAGCTATCTCTATACCCGTTTCCATCGCTCGGAGAAACCGATCAAGGAACTGCTTCTCGATCAGACGTTGATTTCCGGTATCGGCAATATCTATGCCAATGAAATCCTTTTTGCTTCTTCGGTTTCTCCTTTTAAACCCGGTAAGAAAATAACGAAAGAAGAGGCCGAAAGAATCTTAGAGAATGCAAAGAAGATCTTAGCGGATGCTATCTCCCATCATGGTTCTACGATCCGCAGCTATCATCCTTCGGCGGATAGCGAAGGAGAATTCCAGAATATTCTGAAAGTATATGGAAAACAGGGAGAAGAATGCCCACGTTGTCATAAGACCAAGATTGAAAAACTCTTCCTTGGAGGAAGAGGAACCGAGTTCTGTCCGCACTGCCAACATACCGGAATTTCGTTAGGAATTACGGGAAAAATTGCCAGCGGAAAATCTCTGGCGACCAAGTATTTCGGGCAGTGTGGATTTGTCACTTTCTCCTGCGATGAAGAGGTTCATAAGCTTTATCAGGACGAAGCTTTCCTCAAAGTATTGAAAGCGAAGTTCCCTGTCATCTTCACTCCTGCTCTCGATAAAGGAAAAATTACTTCTCTGTTACAGAACGATTCTACTTTCCGCAGACGTTATGAGACTTTCCTTTATGCGAAGCTTCGGGAAAGAATCAACGATTTCCTGATTGCTAACGATGGCAAGAACAAAGCCTTGGAGATCCCTCTCCTTTTTGAAAGCCGCTTCGATAAATTGGTCACCTATAAAGTCGGGGTGGAGACAACAAGGCAGAAAGCCCATCTGAAAGAAAGAGGAGAAAAAGCAGACCGTGCCTCCTTCAATCGCCTCAACTCCTACGACAAACATCGTAATCAGCTCGATTTTATTCTTCATACCGACGGACCGAAGAAAGAACTCAAACGCCAGGTCAAAGAACTCATTGAAAAACTCGCCGACTCCGATTAGCCGACGAGTTTTTTCTCTCTTAGTTTTTATCGATCTTAGCGACGTATTCTTTCCATTCTTTCGAATGGTAGACATCTTTCTTATAGAGAGTAGGTTTCGGAAGACCGGCTTTTTTCGCAGCCTTACGGATCTTACGTCTCTCTTTTGCGGAAGAATAGAACATACGATGCTGTTTTTCATCTTCCTGATGGCGGGAGATTTCCAGCTTCATCATATCTTCGAGTTGGTCCGCTTTATCGTAAAGAGCAAACTTCTTTCCGTATTCGATGTACTTGACGGAAAGTTCTTTGACGACTTCCGGATGCTCGATGAAGTATTCGATGCGGTCACGTAAGTCGAGATAGTTTCCGGCTTTGAAAAGACAGCGTTTATCTAACGCGAAGTAATTGGTTGCGGAGTATTTGCTATCGGAGATGATTGGTACCTTTCCGCAGGTGAAGGCTTCGATACAGGCGATCGCTTCGGATTCGATATCGGAAGCATGGATATAAAGATCGGAGTAGTTGATGATATCGCGGACTTCTTTCTGAGTGACGAACTTGAAGATGGCAGGGTTCTTCAGATACTTCTTGGATAGGCGTTCGTACTGCTTCTTTCTCGGTCCCTGACCGCAGAAGATGAGCTGAATCTTATCGTTATATTTCGAATGACCTACCGCTTTGATGATGAGATCCTGTCTCTTTTCGCCGGAGAGTCTTCCCGTCATCATGATGATGTATTTGTCTTTTAATTCAGCGGGCTTTTTAACATCCATCTTCTCGAAGAAAGGAGAAACACCATTGGAGATGGCGTGGATATCGTTCCGGTAATGATGGACATACATGAGTCTTCTCATGTTCTGAGAAGGGGTATGGACGGTACGGGTATATTTGAAGGTCCAACGATAGAAAAGATGATAGATGAAAGAGTTGATCGGCTGGCACTTTCCTAAGTGGATATTATAGGAAATCGAATCCGGCTGAAGATGGAAAGCGTTGGTGACAGGGATATTCATCGCCTGAGCGACATGCATGACTTTCCTCTCAAGCGGGAAAGGGAGAAGGAGATGAACGACATCGCTTCCCTTGATGAAGTCGGCAATTGCCTTTTCATCGATATTACCGAAGGTGAAGCCGTTTGCTTCAATCAGTCCTTCAAAGACCGGTACGACAACTTTATGGCAGCGTAAGACCTTCACGCCGTCGATGATATCTCCTTGGATTTTATCCGGAACCCAGGCGATGACACGGACTTCGTTTCCGGCTTTGATCAAAGATGCCGCGGTACGCATTGCGGTGACGGTCGTTCCGTTATTTTTATCGCCGTAGATATCGATAGCCATTGTGATAACCATATTGTTTATTCCTCGCTTTTCTTATTGGATATCCATAAAGGAGTCAAAGCAAAACGATGCTGTTTCAGATGCAGATAGGAAGGTAAATCCAGTTCGTATTCGTTCAGATACATTCTCTTATTCCTGTCGTGGGCGTATTTATCATCCCCGATCAGAGTGTAGCCGAGAGAATGAAGGGCTAGACGGATCTGATGCTGTCTACCGGTGAGAATCTCAATCCGGAGAGCCGTTCCAAAAGGAAGAGTGTGATCGGTAGTAACCAGAGTGATTGCTTCCTTTCCTTCTTTTGGATTCTTTGTCACTCTTACTAACCCAGAGCGCGGATCATAAGAAAGATACTGAACGACTTTCTTTTTAATTCCCAAAGGAAGCTTCTCTTTGACAACGGCTTCATAGTAACGCTTCACGGTGTGTTTAGCAAATTCGTCCTGAAGCACTTCCTTGAGAGGATAGTTCTTGGCAAAAAGAACAATGCCGGAAGTATCCTTGTCCAGACGGTGGACAATGAAGATACGTTCCCTATGGAGATTGGCATATTCTCTTACATAATGATAGAGATTATGTTCTTTATCTTTCTCGGTACCGATCGTCAAGAGACCACCTTTTTTCCATACGGCAAGAAGGTCTCTATCTTCGTATAGGAGAGTGAAGTTCCGTTCCGTTTTCATCGTGTGACCATTATAATAAAGAAAAGCAAAAAAGCCTATTGTTTTATCCTTTTAACCAAAGCGGAAAGGAACGATTATGGAGAAAAAAGAAGAGGACTTGACCGAACTTCTCAATTCCGGAACTCTTTACGATCCGAGACGGAACAGCATTGTCGATGTGCAGAATTCCTATCTTGTGAAGCTCTATGAATTCAACGCCACTGTCCCGACCGAAGAAGGACTCAAACGGAGAGAAGAGCTTCTCCATGAGATGGCCGGAAGCTGTGGGGAAGGAACCTATATCGAACCTCCGGTCTATTCCAACTGGGGTTTAAAACATGTCTTTATCGGTTCCCATGTCTATATGAATTTCCATACGACTTTAGTCGATGATGCCTCTATCTATATCGGCGACCATACGATGTTTGGACCGAATGTCACTTTGGTGACGGCGAGCCATGCCCTTTCTCCCCGTTTAAGAGAAAAACAGGCGGAATACAATAAACCAATCCATATCGGAAAAGATGTCTGGATCGGAGCAGGAGCAATCGTCTTACCAGGACTTACGATCGGCGATGGTGCTGTGATCGGAGCTGGCTCTGTTGTCACCCACGATGTTCCGAAGAATGCAATTGTGGTTGGAAATCCCGCCCATATTCTCCGCTATCTCAATGAGGACGATGAAGTCACCTATGATCACGGAAAGAAGATTCCGGAAGAGCTGCTGAAATAGGAAAATAAAAAGAACGAGCAGGGGTCCAGGCGATTCCTGCTTTTCTCTCAGTTAGAAAAAATGCTCCTCTCCCCGAAGGGAGAAGAGCAAAGGCATCTATTATTCTTTGACAGTACCGAAGATACGGTCGCCGGCATCGCCAAGACCAGGGCAGATATAGGCGTTTTCGTTGAGCTGACGGTCAAGAGCACCGATGTAGAGAGGAATATCGGGGTTCGCTTCGCAGAAAGCTTTGACACCTTCCGGAGCGGCGATGATGCAGATGAAGTGAAGATGCTTAGCACCGTGCTGCTTTAAAAGCTTGATGGCATCGATTGAGGAACCGCCGGTGGCAAGCATCGGGTCGAGAACATAGACTTCCTTCTGATCGAGATGATCCGGAAGTTTGCAATAATATTCATGAGGCTCATGCGTGACTTCATCGCGGTATAAGCCGATATGTCCGACTTTGGCGGTCGGAACCAGTTCGGTCATACCATCGACCATACCCATACCGGCACGGAGAATCGGAACGAAGCAGAGGTGACTTCCTTCCACCATCGGCTGTTTGGTCTTTTCAATCGGGGTCTCGATCTCGACAAGGTGGGTCTTGACGTCCTTTAAGGCTTCATAACCTTCCATGACGGCAACTTCCTTGACGATCTGACGGAACTGGCTGGTCGGAGTGTTCTTGTCGCGAAGAATCGAAATCTTGTGTTTGAGAAGCGGGTGGTCGAGCAGAGTGACGTTCTTATACTGGCTGATATCCATTTTTTTGAGCCTCCATTGCTCGAGACTCCATTATATCGCAGGAGCGAAAATTACGGAAGCAAGTTGACAAACATAAGTGGGAAGGGTATACTTTCTCTTGCGAAAAAACGCAACTGAGAAAGAGAACTCCCGTTCTCGCCTGATTGGATTCTGTTCCTTTGGGCCAAATGCCAGTGAGCTATCGCGTAAGAAAACCACATCGGTTCACGTTATCTATCTCTTAGCGTGGGAAGATCGGTTTCCCTAGCGTGCTTCAATGGAATGAGTACGGGCTTCTCCTTCGGGAAAAGTCCTTTTTTCGTTCAGCATCTTAGACAGGAGGATATTGCTTATAAACAAGTATCAGGGAAATGGTGCATCGTTCCGTCCTCGTCGCTTCAACAATAACGATCGCGACTTGGTCAATGAAAGAATCCGCTTCAAGGAAGTTCTTTTGATCGGTCCGAACGGGGAGAGCTATGGTGTCCTTCCGATCCGTGTAGCTCAGCAGAAGTCGATCGACGCCGGTATGGATTTACTTTGCGTTTCACCGAACGCTCAGCCGCCGGTCTGCCGTATTGTCGACTATGGAAAGTACAAGTTCGAAAAGGACAAGAAAGCCAAAGAGGCGAAGAAGAACCAGAAGAAGACGGTCGTCAAGGAGATCCGCTTCACCGCTACCACGGATAAGCACGATCTGGAGACGAAAGCCAAAGCAACGATCAAGTTCCTCGAAGAGGGGAGCAAAGTCAAGGTCGCTGTCTTCATCAAAGGACGTATGATGCAAAGAATGGACATCGTCAAAGAGACGCTCAACACCTTCCTCGATATGGTCAAAGACTATGCAACTGCCGAGAAGGAGCCGGAGCTCTTAGGCAAAGACTACTTCGTCATGCTGAATCCGAAGTCGAAGAAATAGGAGGGCAAACATTATGCCGAAAATGAAGAGTAAACGTGGTGCCGTCAAGAGATTCAAGTTCACCGCTAGCGGTAAGGTCAAGAAGTGGAACCAGAACACGAGCCACCTCTCCCACAACAAGACCCACAAGATGATCCGTCACAACCGCAAGGCCAGATATCTCAATTCCCGCGAAGGAAGAAAGATGAAGGCTTTGATCAGCAAGTAAAGAGAGGTAAGAAACAATGAGAGTTAAACGTGGCACGGTCCGCAAGAATAACCGCAAGAGAATCTTAAAGAGAGTCGAAGGCTACTACGGAGCCAGACATAAGCTCTTCAAGACTGCCAAAGAAGCCAACATCAAGGCCGAACAGCATGCTTTCAACGGCCGTAAGGAAAGAAAGCAGGAGTTCCGTAAGCTCTGGATCCGCCGTATCTCGGCTGCCTGCAAGCTCAACGACATCTCCTATTCTCAGTTCATGCACGGCCTCAGCTTAGCGAATGTTCAGCTCAACCGTAAGATGCTCAGCGAAATCGCCGGCACCAATCCGGAAGAGTTCAAGAACTTAGTCGCTACCGCTAAGGATGCCTTAGCGAAGGCTTCGAAGTAATCACCTTCCTATTTGCTTATAGAGGACTGTTTCTCATCCGGAAAAGGAAAGAAGCAGTCCTTTTTCTTTGTCTACCATAAGAAAAGCTCTGCCTTGCGACAGAGCTATCGGAGACTAGAATTCTTCGCTTTCTTCGAGCGTGATATGTTCGGCTTTGGTGTTCTTGATACAGTCATGGACCATCGTTTTATAGTCGAACTTGCTCTCTAACTCGGCGACCACATCATGGGAAGGATGGGTGACCGGATCCTTGAGCTGGAAGATTGTGCAGCAATCTTCATAAGGACGGATCGAGATATCGTAAGTGCCGATTTTCTTTGCTAAATCGATGATTTCGGTTTTATCGTAAGTGGCTAACGGACGGAAGAAAGGAAGAGTAGAGACTTCTTCGATGACCTTAAGACTATAAAGAGTCTGGGAAGCGACCTGTCCGATCGATTCGCCACCGGAGAGACATAAGTCGTTATGACGATAGGCGATACCTTCGGCGATGCGGATCATCATACGTCTCATGACGGTGACGCAGTAGCTCGGACCGGCGACTTCATAGATCTTTCTTTCTAAGTCTGTGAAGGGAACGACATAGAGCTTGATATCCGGCTGGATGCCATTGAGGACATGAAGAAGATCGTGGATTTTAGTGATGACCGCTTCCGAAGTATAAGGTGGAGCCGCAAAGTGGATGGCTTCGACTTTGACACCCCGCTTCATCATCAGATAAGCAGCGACCGGCGAATCGATGCCGCCGGAAAGGAGAGTCAGGGTCTTACCGGCAATCCCTAAAGGATAACCGCCCATACCTTTTTCCTTCGATGCGTAGACGAAAGCTCCTTCTAAGCGGATATAGACTTCGATCAGCAGTTCCGGATGATGGACATCTACTTTGCTATCCGGATTATGACGTAAGACGTAAGCACCGACCTGTCGGGAGACTACATCGGAGTGGATAGGGAATTCCTTATCGGCTCTCTTGGTTTCAATTTTGAAGGTTTTCTTACCCTCTTCTTGATAAAGACGGGAAGCCTCGGCTCCGATACTATCGATGGTTCTTTCGACATTGCGGGCCAAAGCGAAAGAAGCGATTCCCGGAATCTTGGTGAGCTTGTCTGCGACATCCGCATACGGAGTACCGTTCAAAAGGATATAAGTATGGTCTTTGTGGACTTCGATCTTCAGCTGTCTGAAATCCTTCAGGGCGAACTGGATGTTCTTCCCTAAAAGGTGGATGAAGTCCATGATGTTTCTTCCCTTGGTTCCTAATTCCCCATAGAAGACGATGATCATATCGTTGGATTCCATAAGTTAACTCCTCTCTTTGATAGTGGCTAAGAGATTCTTCAGCACAGAGAGGAAAGTCTCCCCCTCGGCTAAAGTCTCCTGCCCGGAGAAAGATAGACGGATTGCATTCGATGCGATATCGATCGGATAACCGGCGTTCGCAAGAACACTGGAATATCCTTTTTCTCTTGCGTTACAGGCAGATTTGGTAGAGACGTAGATTCCTTCGTTCGATAAGGCTTCGGCGATGACCGAACCTTTATGCTTGGTCAAAGCGAAGTTGAGGATAAAAGGCGTTGCCGTTTCCGGTGAAGTGATGACGACCTCGTCGATTTCCTTAAGTCCCTTGCGGAGAAGCTGGTTGAGAGCAACCGCATTCTTTCTTCTTTCCGGATAGGTTTCTAAGGTGATGCGTAAAGCGGTCGCTAACGAACAATCCAGTCCTAAAGGAGTCGTTCCGGCACGGAGATGGAACTCCTGACTTCCACCGACAATCTGCGGATCGAGATTGACGTTGCTTTTCTTGATCAAGGCACCGCTTCCCTTCAGTCCGGCAATCTTATGACCGGAGAAAGTAAGAAGGTCGTAGCTATTCGGGTCAATCGGCTCTTTCCCGATAGCCTGCGTAGCATCGACATGTAAAACAGCTCCGTATTTATGGCAGAGATCATAGACTTCCTTGATCGGGAAGATATAGCCGACCTCATTATTGACGGCCATCACGGAGACTAAAGATGTCTTCTTGGCCTGAAGAGCTTTTTCTAACTCGGCGAGATTGAGCTTTCCTTCTTTATCGTAATCAAGACGGACAACGTCAAAGCCTTCTTTTTCCATCGTATCGAAAACAACGCTGACGGAAGGATGTTCGGCTTTCGTGGTGATGATCTGCTTTGCCCAGGAGCGGTCGTGTTCACTGACTCCGCGGATCACGAGGTTATTGCCTTCGCTGGCACCGGAAGTGAAGATCACTTCTTCTGGTTTTACTGAAAGATAACGGGCGATCTGAGCTCTTGCTTTTTCGAGTTTATCGGAAGCTTCAAAACCTAATGCGTGATTAGCGGAAGCATTGGCAAAATAATCCTTTGACATCTTCACAAAGGTGTCGAGAGCCTGTTGGCACGGCGGTAAAGTAGCCGCGCAATCAAAATAGATATTTTCTTTCATACACAAACCTTCTTTTTAGACAGAAACACCGGTTCAGGCGTTAGCCTGACCGGTGATCTTGAACATTTCTTCGACCGATTTCGCTATCTGCTGAGCAGAAGTGAAATCGCCGGCGAGGAAGTCTTTCTCGGCTTCATCGAGTCTCGAAGCGGCATCGACATGCTCGAGACGGTAGATGTTGGCTTTGACGATTTCCTCTTCCGCTGCTTTGCAGGCTTTTTCGCTCTTGTTGACAGAATCGATGAAGGCACTGGTTTCGGAAGTGAAAGAGTTGTAACGGTTCTTCGCCGCGGTTACATCGATCGGACAGGTGAGGATGATATTATCGATCTCTTCGATTTCGTTATAGAGACGGGCGAATTCTTTGGAGGTGGAGGCGGAATAGGAATTCAAAGCGATATCTTTGACTTTCCTTTCGGCTTCCTTGAGATGGAAGTAATAGGTGCGGATTCCTAAAAAGATCTCTTCGGAGGTCTTCTTCAGGCCGTTGATATAAGCGACATAATCGTCCATGGTCTGTTTTGCCTTGCTCATCTCACTCTGCATCTCTTTCATCTTGCGGGTGATGACGACATAAGGTTTCCGTTCGGATGTATCGAGAGAAGAATCGAGTTGACGTTTGAGATAACCGATTCCTTCGATATCGCTCTTGAGATCGTTGAGGGAGGAAACTTTGGCCGGAGAGAGAATATAGGTCTTGCTGTTTTCCGGTAAGGCGTTCACTAAGGAAGCATAGCGGCGTTCAATCTCATAGGAAGAATCGGATAAGGAAGACTGGCTGTTGAGGTAGCTCGTCTTTGCATCTTTTTCTTCTTCGAATCTTGCAAGGATATTGGTGATTTCATCCTGGATCCCGTTGATCTTCTCATAGCATCCCGTGGTATCCAGATAGATTAGCTGATCCTGAAGTTTCTTGACGGAGTTACGCATATCGGCAAGACGTGCGGGAACATTCATATCATCTAAAGCATAATCTTCTTTCAGCATCTCCTGATATTTTGCTTCGACATTATCGATATCACGGGGTAAGGCAGTATTGACGGAAGATTCGAGAATCGGAAGATCGTCCATGACTTTCAGAACGGCTTCCAGCAATTTAGAAAGATCGGCGAGTGTCTTCTTCGCCTGATTGAAATCGGCTTCATCGGAAAAGCGGTTGAAGGATTCGAAACCTTTTTCCGCTTCGGCCATGATCAATTCGAAACTGTGGTCGAGAGGTTTGAGTTCTTTGGCGTGTTCAGTGCGGAAATTGCAGACACGGCGATACTTCTCTTTGACGGCGACGGCGGCCGAATGGATATCGTTATCGTCCTGTAAGATAGCCGTCAAGTCCCCGCTGAAAGAACAGACGGATTTCTTGAATTCGTCCGTATCTTTGGCGCAGGCATCCCGGTTGAGACGATAATCCTTATAGTTCTTCTGATCCACCTGACGGCGAAGCTTCTGAATCTCTTTTTCCAGCGTCGCATCTCTTTTCTGCATCAGCTCGTCATACTGCTTCTGCTTCTCGGTGTACATCTTCTGGAAATAGTCGTTGTTCTTTCCTAAGGTTCCGAGACGTTTCACCATCTTGTCGCAGTCATTGGTGAGCTGCGTATGATAGGTCGAATAGTCTTTTTCAAGAGCTTCGACACCGGTCTTGAAATGGCGGTTATAGAGAAGGATACCGAGGACGATACCGGCGGCCACAACAAAAACGGCGACAACGACAATCACTACGATGGCAGCTACGCTGATGCCACCGTCAAGAAAATAGGTTTTCGGCATTTCTGACCTCCTGAAAAGCACACCGGCTCAGAAAAGAGGAAGAGATTACTTCGTGGTCTCTCTCTTATTGAAGGTGGCTCTCATCTTGAACGTCTTCTGCTTGATCTTATCCGGTTCGTTGAGAAGCTTAGTGAGCATACGGACAGCGATCGAACCGACCTTGAACATATCCATGCTGAAGGACGAAATCTGCGGACGGACGATATAGGAATACTTTCCGCCGATCTCGGCAAGAATCTGAACATCTTCCGGAACTCTCAGACCGCTTTCTAACGCGGCGTTGAGGATGGCGGCGCCTAAAGAATCACGCGGAGCGACGAAATAACCGCTCTTATGGGTGCGGAAATATTCCTTCATACCGGCATAGACGATGCCGTAGGAATCGTTGAACTGAAGGGTTTGGATGTGCTTTCCGCTGACTTGACCGTATTCGAGAATCGAATCGCGGATATCATCGACCATCTTACCCTGGTTGACGATGTCTAAGACGGTGACATCATCGGCACCGGTCATCAGATGCTCTTTGACGACATCGAGAATCGGCTCCTTGAATTCGAGGTTGATCGAACCTAACGCATCGCCTTCCATATCGTGACCGATGACAATGAGCGGGATGTGGTAATTCTGGATCGAACGGATCTCATCGGTACCGAGAAGATCATCGTAGATGACCGCACCATCGACATGGGATTTGATGAGGGATTCGATCATCTGAGCCGCATCTTCCTTGTTTCTGCGGGTGACAAAGATCGAGGTGATATAACCGCCGTAGATCTTCGCCATATCGATCATACCGTCGAGCATATTCGAGACATAGGAATAACCGGTCGAAGGGATCATGATACCTAAGTGGGTCGAACGGGAATTGGCTAAGCCCTGGGCTAATGCCGAAGGCTTATATCCTAAGCGGGAAATCGCATCTTCGACCGCTTTCTTCGTCTTTTCGGTGACGTTGGTATGTCCGTTGATGACACGGGAAACGGTCGCTAAGGACACGCCCGCAACCTTGGCCACCTCATAGATGGTGACACGGTCTTTGTACATTCGTTTGCTCTTGTTATCTTCCATAATTCAATCTCCTTACTGCCTGTTCCTTTGCTTGTCAGGCAAGCATTTTCCCTTTCATTATAGAGAGAGTAAAGCCCTTTTACAAACACTTTGTGAAAATATTTTCATAGGTATTCTCAGGTGTCAGAAAGTGTCGGAAAAAGAGAAAGTATTCCGACTTTTTTCCTGACTTCTGACCTTTTTTGTTATCTCTGCGTTATACTACTTGCGCTGCTTTTAAGGCCCTGTAGCTCAGCTGGATAGAGTACCTGACTTCGAATCAGAGGGTCAAGAGTTCGAATCTCTTCAGGGTCACCAAAAGAAAAAGAAGGAGCTTTGAGAATTCTTAGGAATTTCCTAGGAATCCTCGGCTCCTTTTTTCAATCGCTATTTCCGTTATAGGTGAGTTTTCCGATCAAGGCAAAACAATATCCGCCATGATGGGAACTCGAATTGGTATAGCCGCCTTGGAGAGTGAACTTATAGTTGCTCTCTCCGATTGCTACATTCTTATCGTAACTTGCTTCGACTAAGAAATAAGGATCTTCCGTGTTTTCAAAAGCGTTGTAGGTACGGGTGATGGTCCAATCTCCTTTGTTCTCTACTCTTTTCTGATACTGTTTGACAAGGGAGCTGAGATAAGAGCCTTTGATGCTTTGACGAATAAGAGGATATTCTAAGCGGAATGTCAAAGTAGTACCGGTTCCGGTAGAAAGCAGGGAAGCTTCGGAGAAGACATCTCCTAAGGTAGGAATGAGATCGATATTGGCTTCGCTTCCTAGTAGATTCTCTAAAGAAGTGTATTGGGAAGAGAAAAGCATATCTTTCCAAGTGAGATCGTCGCTGTTGCGGATTACATCTTCGGAAGTGAAGGCCGAAGTCGTGGTACCGATATCGGTAAAGGTCGTGGTGACTCTTTCGACACCATCAAAAGAAGTCGTGATGACACTATCTTCTTTGATTTCGATATCAAGGGATTCTGTTCCATATCCGGTCATGGACATCAGGTAATAGGTGGTCTTGGAATCTAAGAAGATATGCTTATATTTCTCATCCTGATAGGAGAGAACATAATGACCATTCTCGTTTTTGGTGAAGAAGACGGAAGAAAGCAGAGGATAGGTGGTAGGGGAAACGAATTTTTCTCCGTGGAGATAATAGCCTTTGCTTAAAGGGGTGACTTTCTCATTGATATCGTTATCGTAGAGAAGATATCCGCTTCCGATTCCCTGGTAGTAATCGCTCAGAGTGGAAGAATAGATATAAGGCATATAGAGAATCGATTGTAAAGTACAGGTCATGGTGAGCTTACGGGTCGGTTTATAGACTTCCTTTTCTCCGCTTTTATAGTAAAGTCCACAGTCATCGACTTCTTTGAAGTTCCCTTCGGCGATTTTCTGATAGGCGTTATCGAGTTCCGGATAGGTAGTTCCTTCAATCGGTTTTGCTTTCGGAACTTCTACAGAAGCTCCTTCTTCTAATACATTGAAGACATAAAGAGAAGAAGTGGTGACGTTAGAAGAAGTCGTTTCACTTTCAGCAAGAATTTTGGTGATTCGGTTCTCTTGGGTCAGGAAAAGAATCTGATTGAAAGGTTGAGAAGCATAGGAATCCGTCAAAGCAGAAAGGAAAGCTCTTGAAGCTTCTTTTTCGGTTTCTAGGCAGTTGCTGCTATCGAGGGAGTAAGCCGTATAAGAAGAATATTCTGTTTTCTCAATGGCATTGAGAGGAAGAAAAGCGAAGAGAGAACTGGAAAAACCGGAAGAAGCAAAAATCGGGTAGAAACTGTTTCCCTCTTCATCGCTCCAAGGGAAGCGGGTCTCATGGACAACGTTATCTAATCCTAGTTTAGCCTGTACCGCTAGAGGACTTCCGCTTTCATCCTGATATTTCGGATTGGTGGAAGGAATAATATTGAACTCTTCGGTTTCTTCTCCTCTTTCAAAAAGATCCACCATGGTTAAAGCTTTGTCCATGGAGAAAGAAGTAGGGTAGGTATTGTTTGCTTTCAATTTCGCTTCATAGGAGAAATAAGCAAACGAAGAAGGGGAAGCTAAAACGGATAGCGAAGTGACCGAACGGAAGCTTTCGTGATTGGCGTTTGTTCTTTTACGGAAGAGATATCCTTCTAAGGAATATCCTTCGGCAAGAGGGGTAAATAGTTTCTCAAGAGGGTTAACTTCCACAGAAGAAAAAGAAGAACCGCTTCCTTCCGGAGAGGAGATTTCCGGCGACGAAGTACTTCCTTCCGTTCCGGAACAGGAAGGAAGAATCAGAAAAAGAGAAAGAAGAGCAAGAATTTTCTTTTTCATCGGGAACGCCTCCTTTTTCTAGAAACGAAAAGGCCGGAAGTCTTCGTCTGCTTCCGGCCTAGCTTGTGTAAGATTACTTCAGCGAATTGGTGGTAGTGGTCGTAGTGACCGGAGTGCAGATAACCCGGTAGACCCAATAATAACCATACATTGAAGCATACGGGAAGACCTGAGCCTGTAAGGTGACTTCGGTATTGTTGATGGTGAGATGGTTCTTGTAATTCATGAGTAAGCCAGTCGAAGTGCTCTTAGCATCCATACTGAAAGCAGCGGTGCCATCGCTGAGTTTGACGGCTTCGAACTTCGTCTTCATGCTGGAAATCAGGGACGAAATATAGTCCTCGGTAAACATGTCATCTCTGCCTTCATAGAGAACGATGAAGCCAAAAGTCGGATCATCCTCACTCGCACTGAAGGCACCGAGAGTACCTTCGAAGAAGGATCCACCCATCGTCGGAAGATTGTTCAACATGAAGTCCTCGCCACCGACATTGGTGCATGCGTTAGAATAACTCGTGTCGCTGGAGAAAAGATCTTTCCAAGTGAGATCATCCGAGGTGGTCTTGACACCGGTAGCATCAAAACCATCGGTGGTCGTTCCGATAGCCGAATAATGGATATCGAACTCAGTCGTGAAAATATCGCCGGTTTTTAAGGCAACGCTTCCGGTGGTCTTCAGTTCGAAACCGCCTTCTTCGACCTTTACTGTGATTTCACTGACGGTGCTCTGGTTGAGAAGGAAGGTATCACCATAGGTGAAGTCCGTCGTATCGTAGGTGAGGATGATATCGGCATAATCACTCGCTTTGAAAACAAAGGAACCATCGGCCTGTTTGGTGAAGAAGTGGGCATCGAGATCAAACTTCGGAAGAGCGGTTCCGGAAGAAGAGGTGGCATAAGTGCCTTTCTCTCCATAAGTCTTGAGGTTATAGAGGTAGTTATTCTCCTGAAGAATGATATTTTGGTCGCTAACCGTAGCGGTCTTGCCGTTCTGGGTTACCGTAGAAGCATAAGTATAGGTAGAAGCCGTCTCCTTAGCCGTCCAGGCATAATTGTAGGTAGTACTGCTAGTGACATATTTCAGAGTCGCATTTTCGGTGTAGTTTCCGTTCTTCATCGACTGGAAGAGAGTGTCAAGAGCAGTATCCGGAGTGTTGGTCAGAGCTTCAGTGTTCTTGACGGAGACATCGGAACCGAAAGCCGTGACATTGAGATAGGAGTAGGCGGTATAGAGAATCTTCATCTCCTGTCCCATGAAGTTCATGACGATGGTGGTATCGGCATCGCCGATGAGCTTGGTGATCTTGGTACCATCGGTGACGACATAAATATCCTTCATTTCGACACCGAGGTCGCTTCCGAAGGAGAAATAGTTGAAAGCGACGCTGGCAGCCTTTAATGCTGCCGAAGTGGTATCTGTGATATTGAGAACATAGGCTTTCTCTTTGCTGGAAGTAGCGACCGTCTTATTGGTATCTTCAACGAAATCGCTGGCGTGCAAAGCAGAGAAGAGACCCGAAGAATAGGATTCGCTGAAAGCGACATAGGGTTCGGTATCGGTAGAGCCCTCTTCCTGAGCAGCCACATTCTCAACCGGAACAGTGTTATCAATCGAAAGAGAAGCTGAAACCGCGACCGGTTTGTTCGTCGAAGTCTTCAGAGTTGCCGAAGGAAGATAATTGGTACGGTCACCTAAGGCACCTTTCTGATACTTGAGGATTTCGGTGTTGAGGTTAGCGACCGAAAGTTCCTCTGCCGCGGTACGGTTAGGAAGCATAGAGGCAGCATAGGCGTTGAACCAATAGCCGGTCTGAGTGCTTTTTCCATCGAGATATTCGAATTCAAAAGAGGCATCTAGAGAGGAGCTGAGTCTGACTTTCGTAGCGGCATAGCCATCGAAACTGACACCCTGGGCAAGCGAGGCAAACATGCTATCGGTAAGAGTAATGTTGTCTTGCACGGACGAAGAAGAGGTTTTTCCCGAAGAAGTGGAATCGCTGATCGGAGCACTATTCGAAGCAGAAGTGCTTTTTTTCCCCTGATTACCGCAGGCAGTCAGCGTTAAAGCAGCGAGAACGAAGAGCAGAGCTTTGGTTTTTCTCATAAACGATATGTCTCCTTTATAAAGAATAATAAAAGTATAAACTTTACCTATTTATACAGGAAAAGAGGCACGGAAGAAGTTTTCGGATGAATTTACTTATTTTCCGATAGTTATCGCATTTTTGTTGAATACGTACCCCTTTTGTAAGCGGTTTACCCTTCCTAGGTTCCTTAAAGAAACCTTAAAAGGCACTGCCCTATAAGAGCAATGCCTTAGAAGTGGTTTCCGTTAACGGAAGAATTACTTACCCCAATCGTAAGTGATGACATCGGGTAAGAAGGAATTGGTGTGACCGCAGACCGGGCAGACAGCAGGAGCCTTCGGACCGATATGGACGTGACCGCAGACCTGGCACTTCCAAACGACTAAGACACCTTCCTTGATGGTGAGGGCTTCCCCGCGGAACTGCTTGAGAAGCGACTCATAACGGGCTTCGTGTCTGGCTTCGATCTTGCCGACAAGCTCCATCTTGGCCGCGATTTCCGGGAAGCCTTCTTCACGGGCGACTTTGGCAAATTCCGGATACATGGTGGTGCACTCATAATGCTCCCCTTCGGCAGCATCGGTGAGGTTAGCATCGGTTCCAGGAATAGCTCCGCCGTGGAGATACTTGAACCACTGTTCGGCGTGTTCGTTCTCGTTGCGGCTGGTCTCTTCGAAAAGCTCCGCGAAATCGTATCTCCCTTCCTTGCGGGCGACCGAAGCATAGTAGGCGTACTTGGTGTGGGCCTGGCTCTCACCAGCGAAAGCGGCCTTGAGATTCTCTTCGGTCTTTGTACCGGCTAATCTTTTGAAATCTTCTTTTGTCATATTGGGTTTCCCCTCCTTTTTCTGTCACCATTATAGCAGACCTTTTTTCTGAAATGCAGAAAACACTTTCTCTACTTCCTAAGACAATTTCCCGTCTCCTTTTCCATAAACGCTTATAATGAAAAAGTTTTAGGGGATTTGATGTTATGAAAAATAAGAAAAAGAAATTCCACCTTTGGCCTTATCTCAGGCCATACAAAGTGCCTTTTATCTTCGCGGTTATCACTTTGGTCGTGGAAAACGGTTTAGAGATTTCGCTTCCTTATCTGATGAACCTCATGCTCAACAACGGCATGATCCGCAACGACGACCTCACTTATTCCTATAATAGTTCCTATCTTTTTACGGTCGGCGGCATCATGGTAGGAATGGCGATCGTCGCTTTCTTCCTCGGTCTCACTTCTTCGAAACTGACGGCGATTGCAGGACGTGGCTTAGGTTATGAGTTGCGTAAGGAAGAATATAAGAAGATTCAGGATTTTTCTTTTGAAAACCTCGATTCTTTCCGTCTCAATTCCCTGATCACCCGTATGACCGGTGATGTCCAGATTATCTCCGATACCTTCTGCCAGATCATGCGTCCTCTGATGCGCGCTCCTTTCCAGCTTATCTTCGCTCTCACTTTTTCCTTCCTCATCTCCGGAGATTTAGCGATTGTCTTTGCGGTTGCGGTTCCGATTCTTGCTATCTTTTTGATCACGGTTCTTCTTGTCACCCGCCCGAAGTTCTATCAGCTTCAGGGTGCTTTAGACCGCATCAATCGCACCACGGATGAATCTTTAACCGCAATGCGCCTCATCCGTGCTAACGCCAAGAAGGATTACGAAGAAGAGAAATTTGCGGCCGTCAACACCGAAACCAAGAAAGTCGGTCAGTCCGCTTTAGCTATCATCGCTTCCAACCAATCCATCATGCAGGCGGTTACTTATTCCTGCATCATCGCGATTCTCTGGTTAGGTTCTAGTCAGGCTATTTCTTATAACGATGCTGACCGTCTTAACGACGTCGCTTCCTTCTTAAGTTATGTCGTTCAGACTCTCACTTCTCTCATCATGCTCTCGAATGTCTTCATGATGCTTACCCGTGCATCGGCTTCTTTGGAACGTGTCGGAGAAGTCTTTGTTGCCGAAAATACCATTCAGGATAAGAAAGATTCGAAGCTGCAGTTAGAGAACGGTTCCATTGTCTTTGATCATGTCAACTTCAAATACAACCGCAATGCTTCCGAATATGTTCTTAAGGATATCAATTTTGCTATCAAACCCGGGGAATTCATCGGTATCTTAGGCGAGACCGGTTCTTCGAAATCGACTCTCGTCTATCTGATCGACCGTTTCTACGATGCGGAGGAAGGAAAGATCCTCATCGGCGGACACGATATCAAAGACTACTCCTTAAAGGAATTGAGAGCGAAGATCGCTATCAACTTCCAAAGCCCTCGTCTTTTCACCGGTACGGTGAAAGAAAACCTCCTTTGGGGTAAACCGGATGCTACCGATGAGGAGATCATCCGTGCCTGTAAGATCGCCTGCTGCTATGACTTCATCGTCCATTCTCTTTCTCAGGGTTTTGATACCCCAATCAGCCAAGGCGGTAACAATGTCTCCGGCGGACAGAGGCAGAGACTCTGCTTAGCCAGAGCGATTCTCCGCAACCCGAAGATTCTCATCCTCGACGATTCTTTCTCCGCTCTTGACCGTATCACCGAAGCGACGCTGAAGAACAATCTTAGAACCATGCTTCCCAGCATGACCAAGATTGTCATCTCCCAGAAAGTCACTTCCATCGATGAAGCCGACCGCATCATCGTTCTCAACGATGGCAAGATTTCCAATATCGGCGACAGCCGATATCTCAAGGAACACGATCCGATCTATCAAGATATCTACCGCATTCAGATGGAGGGATTATAAACATGGCACAGAAAACAAAATGCGCCGAACATGTCGGCCGGACTCTTGCCCGTATCCTCTCCTACTTCAAGCCTTGGTGGTTCTTGTTCGGGATGGTTCTTCTGACGGCGGTCATGACTGGTCTATCCAACCTCTTCGGCACCTACCTTTCCGGTCAGGTCACGGATGATATTCTCAATGCCATGAAGGCGAACCGTGTCGCCGGTGTCATCACCGATCAGGACGAAATCTATTCTCTTCTCCGCTTCGACCTCATCCGCTTAGGAATCCTCTACTTCGTCGGCGTCTTCTCTGCCCTTTTCCATAACGAAGTCATGGTTGTTCTCACCCAGAAAGTCCTCTTCAAGATACGTGCGCAGCTGATGGATAAGATCCAGACGCTTCCGATCGCTTACTTCGATACGCATACACATGGCGACATCATGTCGACCTTCACCAACGATGTCGATACCCTTCTCGCCGCTTTGAACGATGCGCTTGCCAATATCGTTCTCTCCTTCACTAATATGATTGGAACCATCGTCTTCCTCTTTGTCATCAACGTTCCCCTCTCCCTCATTGTTTTCTTCTTCTTGCTCCTGATGATTCTCTTCTTAGTTCTCAATGCAAGAGTCTCTCAGCGTTATTACTTTGAATCTCAGCAGGCGTTAGCCGAAGTCAATGCCGTTGTCGAAGAGGATGTTGCCGGAACCAAGGTCATCAAGGCCTTCGACCACGAAGAAGCCGGCTTTGCTAAATTCGATAATGCCAACCGTAAATGGCAGAAAGCTTCCGAATCGGCTTTCTTCCACACGCAGGTCAACGTTCCTTTCTTCGTCTCCCTGAGTTATCTCAACTTCTCTATCTCCACCGTTGCCGGTATCATCGCTCTCTGCACGGGTTGGGCAGGACCGTTCACCTTCGGTGATCTCACTTCCTACCTGATGTTCACCCGTAACGCGTGTCAGCCGTTCAACTACTTCACCCAGCATCTCAACTCGATTCTTGCCGCTACCGCTGGTGCCGAACGTATCTTCAAGCTTCTCGATGAGAAACCCGAAGTCAACGAAGGCAAGATAACCTTAGTCCATAACGAAGGCGCCAATGAAAAAGATCCTTTCGGCAAACGTTATTCCTGGTCGATTCCGCAGAAAGACGGAACAACCATCACTAAGCCGGTGGAAGGTGTCATCGAATTCAAGGATGTCCACTTCTCCTATGTCAAAGGAAAAGAGATTCTCAAAGGTATCTCCTTTGAAGTCTATCCGGGAAAGAAGATTGCCTTTGTCGGTTCGACCGGTGCCGGTAAGACAACCATCATCTCCCTCTTAGCCCGTTTCTATCCGATCGATTCCGGAAGCATCACTTACGATGGAATCCCGATTGAAGAGATTCAACTCGAATCCTTGCGCCGTGCGATCTCGATGGTCACCCAGGATACCCACCTCTTCACCGGAACTATCGAAGACAACATCCGTTATGTCCGCCGTCATTCGACCGATGCTGAAGTCGAAGAAGCTGCTAAACATAGCCATGCCGACTCCTTCATCCGCCGTTCTCCGCAAGGCTACAAGACGATGCTTTATGACGATGGCGCAAACCTCTCCGAAGGGCAGAGACAGCTTCTCGGTTTAACAAGAGCCACTCTGAATCAGCCTCCGGTTCTGATTCTCGATGAAGCAACTTCCAATATCGATACCCGTTCGGAGCTTCTCATTCAGCAAGGCTTAGCCGAACTGATGAAGAAGAGAACGGTCATCGTGATTGCTCATCGTCTCAGCACCATCCGTGATGCCGACGAGATCTTAGTTCTGGACCATGGTGTCGTGATCGAAAGAGGAAGCCAAGACGAACTTCTCTCCCATAAAGGCCCTTACTACGATCTCTACACCGGGAAGACGGAACTTGCTTAACCGATCGAAAAGAGACTCCCATCGCGAGAGCCTCTTTTTTGATAGTCCGTATTACTCGGTCTTCACTTCTTCACAGTCGGCATTGAGAATCGAAAGCAGATACGTGTGAATCTCTTTCTCTGGATAGAGACGTGAAAGATTTCTCTTATAGGCCTTCAGTTGTTCCTGATAGGCTTCCTCATCGATATTCTTGAGCTTATAGTCGATGATATCGATTCTTTCTTTCCGTACGATCAGGCAATCGACAAAACCGGTGGTTTCGAGTTCCGGATCATAGTAGCCGTATTCGGTATAGACTTTATCCTCTTTCGCTAACTGATAGATTGGAAGTGAGAGGACTTTCTGAATCAGCGCTCTGTCTTTACTATCCTTTAGGAAGGAGACATCTTTTGTAGTGAAGTTGACATTCTCTAAAAGGCTATGAAGATAAGTGCCGCGTTCGAGTTTTGCTTCCGTAGCAACGGCATCGCTTTCTTCATGGACGATCGTTTTCGAAGCCCGTTTCTTCTCTTTTTCGGTATAGGGGATTTCACTGTTCTCCACCTTGAATTCCGGGTAGACTTTTCGACTCTCTTCTCCTATCGGTAAAGGACGGAGAGAGACGATTCTCTGTGGGAAAGCAAACTCTTCTTCATAGAGAGGTTCTTTTGAGGAAGTGACGACATGATAAAGAGGTTCGAGATAAAGATTCACTTTGGTCATCACATCCTTTTTGGCTGTCTTTGTGGTTGCGTTAGGAAGAGCGACAGCAGTATCTTTGACATCCTTATACAAGGCGTCTATCTCCTGTGTAATCTGTTCAACTTTCTTTTTTGCTTTCTCCGCAATCTCTTCGATTGTCAAAGTGGGCTTCTCCTTATTGACGGCAAGATAGAGAGAAAAAGCATCCTTAGGAGAAAGCAAAGAAACGTACGTGGAATAGAGTCTTCCTAAGAACTCGTTTTCTTTTGCTTCTATCTGTTCTTTTGTAGGGGTGATGACTCCTTTGACATGGAGGTCTTTACGGATCCGGTTGACTCTTTCGTCCGAACAGCCGATCAAGCCTTGATAGCACTTCCTGTATCGAGCAACCAAGCTTTCATAGGATGTGATTTCTTCTTGGGTAAAAGCTTTACTTGATTTCAGAACAAGAGGAGAGATTCTCTTCAGGTGATAAGCTTTCAGGATGTTCTGATAGAGAGTTTCTCTATTGGATTCTTTTTCGTGACCGACGACATAGCAAGTTTCCTTCGGTCTAGTCAAAGCAACATAGAGAAGGCGGATATATTCGGAGACTTCTCCTTTTTTGCTTCCTTCTCCCTGCTGATATAGCTTCGTGAGGAAGGTTTCACTTAAGGAACCGCTCGGAAGATGAAAGTCGCCATGGTAGGGGAAAAGAAGTCCGTAGGTCTTGGAGAAGGTATAAGGCAGAGTATTTAAGTTTCCGGTTGTAATCTTATTTTTACTCACCGGTAGATACACGATCGGATACTGAAGACCTTTGGATTTATGGATGGTTTCCAAAGTGACCGCATCTTTGATTTCCGTGATGGAGTTCGCTTCCAGATCAATCTGGAACTTCGAAAGAGAATGGAAGAGATCGATGAAATCTTTTAATCCTTCTCCCATCGCTTCCTGAGAAAGAATCATGGTATAGAAGGACTCGATTTTATCGATGTTTCCTTCACTATCACCGACTAACGGCAACTTCTCAATGAGGTTGAATTCGTTGAGAAGAGATAAGAAAAGAGCAGAAAGAGAGGAGTTGCGATGAGCGAGCGCAAAGCCTTCGATCCTTTGATAGAGAGGATCCTGTCGGATGGCAGAAAGCGGGTCTTCACTAGAAAGAAGAGAGTAGAGCTTCTGATCATCATACCCAGCTTCTTTTCCGAAGAGATAGCTTCTCGCAATCGAGAAGAAAAGATGAACAGGGTTCTCTTTGCTTTCCCCTAGACAATAAGAGACCATACGGAGCAAAGATTCTAAGACGTTGATGGCATCGATTTCCTTTAAGCTGGTGGCCAATTCGTTGTTGAGAGGAACACCGTATTGACGGAAAAGATCCTGATACATCGGGAAGGCATCCTTAGTTCTTAGAAGAATAGCAAAATCCCGATAGCTGCATTTCCGTAACGGCTTGTTCTTGCCGGTGTAGATGAGATACCCGTGTTCTACTTTATCCTTGATATCCTGAACGATGGCTCTGGCTTCTGCTTCGGTAGGAGAAACTTCTTCGTCCTCGGAGAAATCGTCTTTCTTATAATCCAGAAGATGAATGCCGTATTCACCATCCGCGTAAAGCGAAGAAGGAGCATAGAGATCGGCTTTTTCATCGTAGTGAAGCTCTTCGCTTTCTTCGAGATAATCGATACCTCCGTGACTCGGTGTCATCGAGACACGGAAAAGAGTATTGACATCATCGAGAATCGCTTTGACGGAACGGTAGTTGGTGTTCATCTCGATGACTTTTTCTTCTTCGGGACGATTGTCTTTCTGATATCTCTCTTTGCGGTCTAAGAAGAGCTGGCAATCGGAGTTACGGAAAGCATAGATGGATTGTTTCGCATCCCCGACAACGAAGAGAGTCGCTTTTTTGGAAAGCAGCGTCAGGAACTCTTCCTGGAAATCATTGGTATCCTGATATTCATCGACAAGGAGGAAGGAGAAGCGGTCCTGAATCTCTTCGCGGATAGAGGCGTATTGTTCTTCTTCCAAAAGCGATAAGGCAAGAGTAGAGATATCAGAGAATAGGAAAGCACCGGTCAGTTTCTTTTCTTCGAAGAGACGGGTATCGAGTTCCTGAATCAAAGAGAACAGGACTTTGATATCCGGGGCAAAGGAACGGAGAATGTTGATCTGGGATTGGAAGTTGCTGGCATTGGTGAAGAAGCTTCCGGCTCCTCCTTTATCTAAAGCTTCCGCTAAGGCTTTATGAAGAGAAGCTTCCGCGGGATGCTTCTTGACATCTTTGATTTTGGTCTTGATGCCGTTGAAAAGATTATCTTCACAGAGTTCTCCGTATTCCTTTGCAAATTCGTCACCTTCGAAAGAGAGAAGTTTCAAAAGAGCATCGTATCGTTTCTGTAGTTTCTCATCGTCGAAAGTGCGTTCGGCAAGAGACGGGAAATGCTCTGTCTTATTGAGAAGATCCAGTAATTCCGGCGCCGATAAATCCGCATGATCATAAAGGAAGAGAGCTTCCTCTATTTTATCTTCCATGTTGTCTTTGGCGAGAGTGATATATTCCTGATAGCATTTTTCAAAGAAGGCATCGCTGAGGAAGTCTTCCGGATAATGTTCGAGGAATCTTTTCTTTTTTGAAGCCAACAGGGAATTGAGCTTCTTATCCAGATCGAGAAGGATGCTCTTGGTTTGGGAATCGGTCTTGAAATCGAATTTCTTCAACGTGGAAAGAAGAGCGTCGTCTTTGTTGGCGTAATGCTCTTCCAGAATCTGATCAAGAATCTCTTCTTTTTTCGTTTCGATAAGACTTTCATCGACTAACGAGATGCTATCGGGTAAGCCTAAGGCATGGGAATATTTCTTGACGAGATAAAGAGAGAAAGAATCGAAAGTCTGAACGTGAGCCGAAAGCATCTCGGCGGCCTTTTCTCCTAAGGCGGAATCTGCTTGGAACTTCGCGATGATTCTTTCCTTCATTTCAAAAGCGGCTTTGTTGGTGAAAGTAAGAACCAACAGAGAAGAAGGTTCCACATGGTCCCGTACGACCGTTGTGAAGACTTTCTGAGAAAGGACTTCGGTTTTTCCGCTTCCCGCACCGGCGGAGATGATGACGTTGGTCTTTGCCGAAGAGTCGATAGCTGCCTGCTGTTGGGGATTATAATGTGTCGCCATTTTCCTCGTCCTCCTCATCGCTAGAAAACTTTTCTACAACATCCGGATAGCGGTTATTGATATCTTCCTTGCGGCGATAACAGATATTCCGGAACGCACAGAAACGGCAGGGGAGCTTATCGCTTTTGATGGTCTTCGTGACGGAAAGAGGATGGATCGGATACTCCGCTTTTTCAATACCGGAGAGGATTTTTCCGGCGCTGGTTTTGGCATCGTCCATCATCTCTTCATAGGTGTAATCGATATTTCCAGCAATGCTGCTTGCTTCTAAGCTGTTCGGATAATAGAAATATCGGAGAGTGACATAGTCTGCTCCGTTGACCTTCTGGATATCGACAATTTTTCCTTCGTCATTTTTCTTAAGAGAAGAGGTATCGAAGCCATCGAGATAATCGGTATCGGCACGGAGGATACCGCTGATTTTGATAGTGTTCCGATAGCCTTTTTCGTCATAGACTTTATTATCCATCGGATAGGTCTTGGCATAGATATGCTGAATACCGAATCCACCGAAAGTGGCGTTGTTGGTATATTCTTCGTTCTCTTTTTCTTTCAGGGCTAAGACATAAAGGGGAAGCTGAAGACTCTTACCAAGGAAAACTTCTTCCGGATTGAAGAATTCCTTTCCGGATTTATAGTCGACGATGGTGTAGTAGGTATCGTGATGTCCCTGGGAGTATAAGATCTTATCGATGCGGCCTTTGATCTTTCCTCTTTTTCCATCGCTACTATTTAAAGAAAGGGTGATCGGAACTTCTCTTCTTTCTCCAATCAGATGATTTTTGTCTCTTTGCGAGCGTATCGTAAAGGCAAAGTCTTTCAGATGTACTTTGACAATGGCAAGATAGACTTCACTGGAAGGTGGAACTTCGGCATTGTTGTTCTGATAAGTCTTGTAGAAATCCTCTGTTCCACTTTTAAAAGCTTCTTCAAAATCGTACGTGTCGGAATAGATATTTTCCATCACGCGATGGGTGAGGTTTCCTAAAGCCATCGGATAGCAATCCTGATTCGGATCATAGTTTTCAATGTGAAGAATCCGATCGAGATAGAACTTGAACGGACAATCGGCATAGATGGAAAAGTCGGTGACGCTGACTTGATGTTCTTTCTTTGTCTTTATCGGCGTGAAGGAAGGATCGAAGGTGCGATAACCGTCTCCTTTTTTCGCGTGGTCACGGTCTTTGAGATAGGAGAGCAGAAGGTTCTTGGCTTCGTCGGTGTAACAACCTTCTTCCTCAATCTCTTTTTCGACTTCCGGTAAGGAGAACTCCTCGACAAAAGGCGAAGGATAGATCTTATCCTGCAAATGGATCTTCACGCGGCTGGCACTGACGATGTTGGCTAAGGAAAGATAGGTTTCCTTTTTCCTTTTATCCAGAGCGGTCAGATAGTAACTGGTATTGACATGAATCTCTTTCAGTTTCTTATCGGCGAAGATATTGTCATCCGCATAGACTTTATAGAAAGTGCCATAGACAAAGTTTGTCAATATCGTTTTCTTATTATCCAGGCGGAGAGAAGAGGAAAAAGGTATTCCCGTTTCATTCAAAGAGTTGTTTAAAGAGAAAGAAGCCAGTATTTCAATCAAAGAGGAATAAGCGGAGGCAAAAGAAAGCTTCTCTAATCCATACGTTTTTATCTGTGTCTGTACTAAGGCTAACGGAGAATCTTCTTCCGGAGTCAAAGAGAGAAGAGGAGTGAAGCTCTGTTTCTCATAGCTCTCTTTGATAGCCTCTTTGACGGCCTTATCGGTTAAAAGAGGTGTCTTGACGGATAACGAAAAAGGAAGATGGAAAAGAGAGGAAAAGAAAGAAAGATAATAGACATCATCGGGATCACCGACGAAAGCAAAGTCTTCGGCTTTTTCTTTTCCGAATACGATTCTTTTTCTTAAGTCTGCAAAAAGATAGAAGTACTGTAAGAACTTATCTTTGAAAAGATAGACAGGGAAGGATAATGGATGACTCTCTAAGGGAAGATCTTCTTTATGAAGGAGAGAATAAGAAATGTGATTTCTTTCGAAAAGAGAACGGAGTTCATAATCTTCGTCTCTTTCAAAAAGATAGATAGCTTTGTTTTCCAGTTTTCTTTTTCCCAACGGATCAAAAGCAAGATACCCTTTTTCTTCTAAGTCTTTTCGGTAAGAATCCAGCTCTTCGTCTTTCCCTTCTTCATAGACAGGAAGAATCTTTGCTAGCTTTTTTGCTCGGGAATAATCGTATTTTCCTAAGCTCAGAAGATAGGGAAGCGGATCTTTGACATAGTGAAAAGAAAGAAGAGAAATCACTTCTTCTCTATCTAAGACTTTCAGATCCAAGGTCGGGTCTTTCTCCTTGAGTTTCAATAAAGCAGGAGCAAAAAGATGGTCAGCAATCAGGAAAACCTTCTTATCGGTAGGGAAAAGAGCCATGTTTCTTCTTTCTCCTTCGTGGCTATTATTATAAATCCCGCTAGGATGGATTCACAGGAAGTCTTTCTTCTGCATCTCTTCCCCTTTGGTAAAATAACAGGGAACAAGGAAGAAACAGAACATGTGCCGGCGGTTTGCATTTACAAAGGAACTTCTCAAAGAAGAGGATGCCTATCCGGGAGTAAGGATAGAGGAAGATTATGAAGTAGAACCTGGAAAGAAAGCTTACGGGATCACTTTCTCAAGGAACGGAATCCTCAAAGCATATCTTTTCACGTTCGGCTTCCCTTCTTATGATGGAAGTTTTCTTTATAATGCAAGAATCGAGACCGCAGCCGAGAAACCAAGCTTTCGAGACGATTATCCTTCTCACAAAGCAGTTTTCCCTTGTACTTCCTTCTTTGAATTCGACCGCAAGAAGAAAGAACATGAGTTTATCTCGGAAGCAAATCCTATCCTTTATTTAGCAGGTTTCTATAATCGGGAAAGGCAGTTTGTTCTCTTGACCGAAGAAGGAAAAAAAGGAATCTATCCTCTTCCTCCTAGGATGCCACTTCTCTTAACCAAAGAAGACGTTATCCCATATCTTCAGGGTAAAGATCTGACCGAAAGAGAACATCCTTCCCTTCTTAGTAAAGAGGAAGAAACGATGGTTCCGCTGTTCTAGAAGATCAGACGTTTTGTTTACTGGGTAAGAGAGAATTTACGCTTCTTCTTTCTCTTTTTCAAAGAAAACTCTTTTTCGTTTCTCTTCCTCCTTCAACCCTCTATAATAAGAGCACGGAAAAGGAGGGACAGCATGAAAAAACGGGTTATTGCCTTCGACTTTGATGGCACCATTGCCGACTCCATGAATCTTGAGCATCGTAGTATGCTCTACGCGATTCATCTCACCGGTCATAACGAAATTACCGACGATAATCTCGAAGACCATTTCGGCCCTACAGAATCCGGTATCATTCGGAAGATTTGCGGTGAAGAAGCCTTTGCGAAAGTCTTCCCTCCCTTTTTAAAAAAATACGAAGAACTCCAGTACGAAGAGATGAAGCCGATTCCGGGAATCAAAGAACTCCTGGAAAAGCTTTCGAAGCGCTCATGCTTTACCTTGGTCTTAGTCACCGGAAGAAGCAGAGAGACGATGGAAATCTCCTTAGACTATCTCGGTATCCGCTCTTTCTTCCAGAAGACCTATTGGGGAAGCGAAGAAGGTATCAACAAAGATCAGAACTTAGAAAAGGTCACGAAAGACTTTTCGGTTTCAAAAGACGAGATTCTCTATATCGGCGATACCTTAGCCGATATTCAGACCATGAAGAAAGTCGGTATCGACCTTATTTCGGTCGGATACTGCCATAACAAAAAAGATCAGCAGATTCTCAAAGAGAACAATCCGGAAGGATATGTCGGTTCGGTCGAAGAACTCTCGAAACGCCTTCTCTCTTTAGCGGATTCCAACGAGAGCACTTCGGAGAACAATGAGTCTTCTAAAGACGAAAAGTCGAATAACACCATCGTCGCCGTCAATGATCCAGTCAGTGCCGAAGAGCTTCACCAAGCTTTGATCACGCTCGATAAGAGTGCTATTCAGACGCTTTTTGAAGAGAACTCTGCCGTTCAGCTTTCCGATGCTTTGAAAGAATTAGATAACGACGAAATCGTTCTTTTCTATTCTGCCAACTCCACCGATTACGATAAACTTGGCGAGATTTTCTCCTATCTTTCGGTCGACGAAAGACAGAGCTTAGTCAAGAACCTCAACAAGAAAGTCCTCTTACCGGTTTTAGCGAACGTCTCGAACGATGATTTAGCGGATTTCTTGGAAGATATTCCTAAGGCTGAAAGAGAAAAGATTCTCGCTTTGCTTCCGAATAAGCGGAGAAGCATCGTTGTGAACCTCGCTTCTTATAGCGACGATACGGTCGGTTCCATCATGACAACCGAATATCTTTCGGTTCTGCCGGGAACGACGATTCAGGATGTTTTAGCGAAGATCAAACAGGTTGGAAAAAGACTTGAGACGGTCCGAACCATCTTTGTCGTGGATAGCACCAATAAGCTCTTAGGTGTCGAAAGACTCGAAGACCTGATGTTTGAAGATACCAGCAAGCGTATTGAAGAAGTCATGTCCAAAGACTTCCCTTATATCTCTCCGATTGCGGATAAGGAATCCGCTATCCCGATCTGTCAGGAATATGATCTTCCGGTTCTTCCAGTTGTCTCCCAGAAAGGAGAACTCCTCGGCATTTTGACGTTTGACGATGTTATGGATGTCTTTGAACAGGAAAACACCGAGGATGTCTATAAACAGGCAGCGGTTGCTCCTAGCGACACGCCTTATATGGAAAACCGCGTCTATAAGATCGCCTTCTCCTATGTTATTTGGTTGATCATCCTTCTTGTTATCAACACTTTCACCGGTATCATCATCTCCCGTTTTGAAAACGCCTTGCTCACCTTACCGATCTTGGTCGCCTTCATTCCTTCTTTGAACGATTCCATCGGTAACTCCTCTTCCCAGACTGCTTCGATGGTTATCCGTGCTATCACCACGGATCAGGTAGAGAAGAAAGACTATTTCAAGATCATTCTTAAAGAGTTCTTAGCCGGTTTCCTCACCGGTTTAGTCGTTGCTCTATTCAACTTCGGTTGGTGTGAAGTGGAGCTCAATACCCCGATTCTTGATACCACGACTCTGACGAACAATGTCGACTTGGTCAATCATTTCGGTGGGGTTCAGCAGGTATATCTGGTAATCTGCATGATCACTTCGATTTCGCTTCTTATCGGTATTACCTGCTCGAAACTCTTTGCGGCGGTACTGCCGATGATTGCTAAAGCCATCCATATCGATCCGGCCGTTATGTCGGGACCTCTGATGTCTTCTCTGATGGATATTCTTACGATTCTCATCTATTTCTCGATTGCTACTGCGATGATCGATGGCATTGTTCCAGGCACTTTGACGGTGCTTCCTATGAAGCTGATATAGGAGGTTAGACTATGGATAAAGAAAAGAAAACCATGGCGAAACCGGAAGAGATCGAAGCCGATAGCTCGATCCGCGCCAAAGTCAACCATCCCTTAAGTCCGGATTCTCTGAAAGCCATCATCGAAACCCATAACACGTCTCTTCTCAACTATACCGTCTCTTCCTATGATCCGGTCAATATCGCCAAAGCCTTGGAAAATATCGACTCCGAAGAAGATCTTCTCTTCTTCTTCAAAGCCGTCAATCCGGATGATTCCGCGGAAGTCTTCACTCACTTAGAACAGGAGAGTAAGGAAAAAGTCATTCAGGCTTTCTCCAGTGCGGATTTACATGCGATCGTCGATAACATGGCAACGGATGATCTTGTCGACTTTGTTGATGAATTACCGGCTAACCTTGTCTCCAAGGTCCTGAAAGCAACTTCCGAAGAAGATAGAAAACGTATCTATACCTATCTCCATTTCAAGGACGATAGTGCCGGCACCATCATGACGCCGGAATATCTTCAGGTGAAGGAAGAAGATACGGTCAAGTATGCTATCTCCAAGATCCGTTCTTTAGGTCAGGAGATGGAGACGATTTGGGAAATCTTCGTCGTCGATAATTCCAGAAGGCTAGTCGGAACAATCACTTTAGATAAGCTTCTGGAAGCCGATGAAGACGATATCCTCAAGTCGGTCATGACCTCGGACTTTGTCTCGGTCACTATCAACACCGACCAGGAGGAAGTCTTAAAAGCCTTCCGGAAATACGATATCTCGGTTATTCCTGTCACCAACAGCTCGAAACGAATGCTTGGCATCATCACTTTCGATGATGTCTACGATGTCGCCAAAGCCGAAGCCAACGAGGATAGTCAGCTCACGAACGCCGTCATTCCTTCCGATGAACCTTATCTCAAGACAAACCTTTTCAAGCTCGTCAAGAATTACGGTATCTGGCTTGTTGTTCTGCTCTTCTTAGATACTCTTACTTCGATGATCATGAACAATGTTTCGAATGCCTTAGCTCCGCTTCCGCTTCTGATCGCGATTCTCCCTTCCATCATGGGTACTAACGGCAACGCTTCCGATCAGACCGTTACCGTCACGATCCGTGAACTTGCCTTAGGTAATATCACGAAAAAGAATTACTTCAAAGCCATGTGGAAAGAAGTCCGAGCTTCGATGCTGACGGGTCTTATCCTCGGTGTCTTCGCCTTCGGTTGGATATTGATGGAACTCTATTCCGGTCTGCTTTCTCTCTCGGGACCCGACAATGCAACCCTTGCTAACTTCTATGCCTCCGACCGCAATCTCTTCTTCCTCTCCGTAGCGGCTTTGGTCGGTATCACCTTCTTCTTCACCATCGTCTTAGCAAAGCTTCTCGGTATCACCCTTCCGGTTCTGGCGAAGATGGTTCATCTTGATCCTGCGGTCATGTCGCAACCTCTCATCTCTACTACCCTTGATATCCTCTCGATGTATCTCTTCTTCGCTCTCTCCTTGCTGATCATGAAAGGCGTATAGAAAAAGGCGTATCTCTGCATAAGGGGTACGCCTTTCTTAGGTCTGATAATTACGGATTTTTCTTCCTTTGCTGGCTTAGTTGATAGAAAGCAATCGCAATCGAAGTCGTGAGGTTGAGAGAATCGACTTCATCGCTCTGCTCGATGCGGACATTGTTTCCGTTGTGGATGCTCTGCGGCAAACCGGTCGCTTCGTTTCCGAAGACAAGGGAACAGGGAGAGAGGAACTTGACTTCATGGAGCGGACGGGAAGTGTCGAGAACGAAAGGATAGAAAGGACGGGGATACTTTCTCTGGTACTCTTCAAAAGAGGGGAAGGATTCGATGCGGAGAGAGAAGAATGCACCCATCGAAGCACGGATTGTCTTCGGGTTGAAACGGTCAGCACAGGGTTCGATCAAGGCAAGATCGTGATAGCCGAAAGCGAGGAGGGTGCGCATCGCATTTCCTAAGTTTCCCATATCGGAAGGGTTGACCATCACCAGATGGTCTTCCTTTGGATTCAAGGGAAGAGAGTACTTTTCGAATACGCCTAAGACATGGGCGTTTTCCTTGGAACCGACTTTGGAGAAGACTTTGTCGGAGACGATGACTTTGTCTTTTCCGACTTCTTCGGCGAGTTTTTTATAGCCGTCGCTCTCTAAGGCATCGGAAGAGATATAGAAAAGGCGGGCTTTCTCTTTGTGGTGATGAAGAAGTTCGAACGTCGGGAAGAAACCTTCGGTATAGGAATAATCGAGATTTTTGCTGTACTTTTGAATCATGGCACTATTGTAGAAGAAAAGCAGGCAAGAAAAAAGCCTCAGGTGATGTTTCCTGAGGCTTAGAATCCAGGTTTTCTTCAGTCTACCTTAGTCAGAGACATAAGGTAAGAGGGCCATGAAACGGGCGCGTTTGATAGCGACCGCAAGCATTCTCTGATACTTGGAAGCCGTGCCAGTGATACGGCGCGGAGTGATCTTGCCCGAAGGAGAGATGTACTTCTTCAGGAGTTCGACATCCTTGTAATCGATATACTTGATATGGTTCTTAGTGAAATAGCAAACCTTTTTTCTCGGTTTAATTCTGCGGAACATGGTTCAAGTTATCCTTTCCGCCTAGAAGACTAGGCTAGAACGGCAAATCGTCATCGGAAGCGTCGATACCCTCGTGGGTGACGCCGGACGAGACGTTCTCGTTGCCGTTATTCGAGCTCTGGCTCGGAACGGTGTTGCTGTCTTCGTTTTCCACACCCTTCTTCTCTAAGAACTGAACCGATTCGGCGATGACTTCGATCACAGAGCGCTTGGCTCCGGTCTTATCTTCATAGCTTCTCTGATTCAGTCTTCCATCCACCCCGACAAGAGAACCTTTCGTGCAGTATTTCTTCACGTTTTCGGCTGTCTTGTTCCAGCAGGTGCACGGAATGAAGGAAGTAGTACGTTCTCCCCCTTGACGGGTCGGATTATCGATGGCGATCGTGAAGGAAGTGACGGAAGCTCCCGAGTTTGTTCTCTTGAGCTCCGGATCTCTCACGATGCGACCGACTAAGACACAACGATTCATTCCAGCCATAATTCTGCGTTCTCCTTTCAGTTGCAGCGATTAGTTGTTAGCAACTGTGATCAGGAATCTCAGGACTTTCGGATCGAGAGCGACGATGCGGTTGAATTCTTTGACCGCAACCGGCTCAGCAGAGAAAGTGACAACTACATAGTAGCCCTTGGTCTGCTTCTTGATCGGATAAGCCAGGTCTCTCATTCCCCAGTCATTGGTGTTGACACCAGTGATTTTGGCACCGTTATCGGTGAGAATCTTCTGAAGAGCTTCGCCTTCGGCGGCTAAAGCAGCATCATCAAGATCCGGCATGAGAATGTACATGAGATCGTAATTCTTCATGTTTCCTATACCTCCCTATGGTCTTCTGGCCGAATTCTACATCAGGAACCGGCAAGAAAGTATATGGCCTCCAGAAAAAGGCCTAGGGGTAGTATAGTTGAATTCCTTTTTCAAGTAAAGGAAAAAACAAGAAGAAAAATACCTGGATTCAGACTTGCTAAACAACTCCTCTCACTATAGATATTCACCTTTCGGCGACTTTTTTCCAACACAAATTAATAACGGAGATCATTTTTCGGTTCTAAGGCCAGAAGGGAGGCAAAGGAAATTACACCTTCACGGAAAGAAAGGGAGCGGGAAACCTCATCGCAGGAGAGATACGTTCGCTGTTCTTTCCGATAGATGTTCCCTTCGCGATAATAGGAAACAAAGACGACATCTCCTCTCTTCAGAGAAACGATCACTTCATTGATCTCTTCCTGCTCTTCGGGAGAGAGTTCCGGTTTTGCGACTCTTTTCCTTCTTTTTTCGTGCTCGGCCAGGACTTCGTATTGACCGGATAACGATTTAAAAGGTAACCATTTCTTCATCCCTCTCATGCGTGATGTCCTCCTATCTGCTGGCTTCTCTGTAAGAACGTCGACGATAGACTTAAGGCGGAGCAGGGCATCGCCAGTCTTGCCCCATATTTACGGCGGATGGAAACAAGTGTCTTTTCCAAGGTGCGTAACTTACAGTCGCTTTCGTAATCTTCAAAAAGCGAAGGCTGATACATCTCTTTGCTTCTGACTTCTCCGGCGACTAAGAAAATCTGGCGGAAAAGCGTATCTTCCGGAATCCTTTCTTCTAGGAAGAGACGGACGGCTTCTTTTCCGATCTTGGTAGCTGCATCGGTCGGCGTATAGAACTGAATCCGTTTGCTGACACCTCCGCTTCCGTCCTTATAGCCGACATAGAGGAAGAAAGTATTGGCTAAGACATTTTCTTCGTACATCCTATCGCTCAGTTCAATCGCCATATCGCGGATCAGTGTCGGAATCTCCTCTAAAGTGAAATCCCGTAAAAGCACCTGCCCTACCGATAAGGAATGGTTGTCGGAGACATAGACATCCTGAAGCAAGGCGTCGTCATAACCTAAGGTGTGATAGTAGATTTCCTCTCCGATCGACCCAAATTTTTCTTTCAGATAATTCGGGTCGGAGCAGGCGATATCGCCGATGGTATAGAAACCTAAGGCGTTGAGCCTTTTTTCAAGCCTTGAACCGATTCCCCACATCTTGCTGAGAGGGGAGATAGGCCAAAGATGGGTTGGAATACTTTCATAGTTCCACTCGGCTAGGAAATCGGGCCTGTGTTTTGCTTCGATATCCATCGCGGCTTTGGCCATGAAGAGGTTCAGTCCGATTCCGGCAGTGACCGTAAGTCCGGTTTTATCCCGAATTTCGTCGATGATCTTCCGCGCATAGCTTTTCGGGGTGTCATTATGGATTTTGAGATAATTGGTGACATCGAGAAAGGATTCATCGATGGAATAGATGAACATATCCTCCTCACTTACATATTCGCGATAAATATCGTTGATCTCGGCACTTTTCTCTAAATACCGCTTCATCTTCGGCTGGGCGATGATAAGACCAGGGATATCTTTCGGAACTTCATAAAGACGGCAACGCGATTTGACCCCGTACTTCGCCTTGATATAAGGAGAAGCCGCTAAGACGATCGTCCCGTTTCCGCGGCTTTCATCAGCCACAACTAAAGGCGTCGTAAAGGGATCGAGATCACGGTCGAGGCACTCGACAGAGGCATAGAAGGATTTGAGATCGATAGCTAAGATATTCCGGTCGATGCGTTTCATGGTGGTTCCATTATAGGAAGAAGACCTTTTTCTCCCTCCCCGGAATAAGCAACTTGAAAAAGAAAGAGAAGAGGGCATCAAGGAAGTTTCTGCTCACTTATGGGAAAAGAGAAAAACGGACTTCGTTTTTCAAAAGCAGTCGAAAAAAAGAAACAACCCATTGACAGCTGGGCTAGGCAGGACAAAAGTGGAAAATCTGTCTCTTTTTTGATAGAGAGGAGGAATCGTCTAAGACAAAAAGGAGAGAAAAATTTCTTTCTCTCTTTGGAAGCGATTCCAGAGGGTTGCACTTTTTAACCCCTCCCTTTAAAGTGGAGTCATGCCTAGTAATAGTGAACTTCGAAGCTCGTTGCTTTCTCAACGCAACGCTCTCTCTCCCGACTACATCCGGGAGAAATCTTTGGCTATGACCAAAGACATCGTTTCCGATCCGCTCTACCGGAATACCTCTGTTCTCTATCTCTACATGCCGACCAAAAACGAAATCGACACCCAGTACCTCATCGTCCAGGCTCTTCAGGACAACAAGACGGTCGCTGTACCGATTGTCCTCACCAGCGGCGATATGGTCTTCGGTAAGATCGATGGCAATCCGGGTTTCCGCAACAACCGTTTCCACATCCTCGAACCGAAGTACGATCCGCGTTTAGTCATCGATAAGCCGGGACTGATGCTTGTTCCGCTCATCGGTTTCTGTGGGAAGTGCCGTCTCGGTTTCGGAAAGAACTACTACAACAACTACCTCCGTGACCGTAACTACGTCCACACCATCGGCGTCGCCTATTCCTTCCAGGAAGTCAAGAGCCTTGAAAAGGATCCAAACGATGTCGCTCTTGACGAAATCCGCTCCTATTAATCACCATAGCAACAAAAAAGATGCTCACAGGATAAAGAAATATCCTAAGGAGCATCTTTTTGTTTTACCTATAGTTTTTTACTCTTTGAGAGAAGCGATTTCCTTCTCGTAATCAATGCCACGCGCTTTGAGAATCTCAAGATACTTGTGATAGATGAAATCAGCAACGGAAGGGAGAGTGTGGGTCTTGGTATCGACCATGACATCGATTGCCGCTTTCATCTCCGGTGTCATGACGAAGGCTTCGCGGTCGTTGAGCATACGGCTTTCGACTTTCTTCGGGTCATCTCCACGGGAGAGCATTCTCTGTCGGCAGGTTTCGGGATCCAAAGCTAAGAAGAAGAGAACGATTTTCGGATCATGGAAAGACTTATAAGTCTTAGCACCCTGAAGCTCGACCGCCATGCATTTATCGATGCGGACTTCCTTCTTGGAGGTTCCGTATTGATTGCCGTTGAAACGGACGTGTTCGATGAACTCGCCATTTTTTACCATGCGGTCGAATTCTTCGTTGGTGACGAAATGATAATCGACTCCGTCTCTTTCGCCTTCGCGCATCGGACGGGTGGTATGGGTGATGACCTTCTTGATACCATAGTGCTCCTGTAGATAAAAGCAAGTAGCAGTCTTACCGGAAGCGGACGGTCCCGTCAAGATGATCATTTTTCTTTTCCTCCGTAAATAAATTGCAACTATTGTAAGCAGAGTGGGGTGTCAATTCAAGGAAACGCGAGGAATCAAGGAAAGAATTTCTTTCGGAGAAGTAAGGAAAGCTTCGGGTTTATAAGGTGCAGTAAGGATCTTCTCTTTGCTCTGGTAACCCCAGAGAACGGAAAACATATGCGGGGTACCTAAGTTGTGGGCGGTGAGAATATCGGTGACAGAATCTCCGAAATAGGCGACACGGGAATAATCAAGATGATATTCCTTTGTCGCATCGAAGAAAGCCTTCGGATCCGGTTTTGTCTTCCCGCCTAACGGGATACCGACCATCTTGGCAAAGGTTCCCTTAGGGAAACAGCAGTCTTTGACTTCTTCCGCAATCTTTTCCGGTTTGTTCGTGTAGATGAATAGAAGGATAGAAGCTTTCTTAGCAGCTTCTAAAGCATCCAATAAATAAGGAAACGGTTTTGTTTTCACCGCTGCATGACTGCGGTAATAATCGTAATAGCAGGAGAAGACCTGATCGAAAAGTTCTGTTTTCTTACCCTTCATCGAACGCTGAATCAGTTTGACCGACCCGTTTCCGACAAAGGTTCTTCCTTCTTCGTAAGTGATAGGCTCTAATCCATAGGTCGTTAAACCGATATTGACGGCATCGATCATATCTTTCAAGGTATCGACGATGGTGCCATCCATATCGAAAACGAACGCCTGATAATTTTCCATATTCGCCTCCCGAACGGAAAGAATATACCATAAAACAGGCTTTAGAATCGGTACAAAAAGGCGATTGCCGAAAGCTTTGTTTTTCTGCCTGGTTTTTCAAGCCTGAAAATCTGTCAAAAACAGCGCTGAAAACACAAAGGAAAACAAAGTGCAAACTTTATTTAAAAGCAAAAAGTTGACAGAACAGAAGAAATAGTGGAATTGACAATATTCGTATATAGTTTTCCCTTTTTTGCATTTTCATTTTAGCGACACTTTTTCCACTGCCGAATTCCACCTGAAAATTTTTAAGTGAAAAAACATTGTTTTTTAGACCCGATTCCGATATATTTTTCTCTTGTAAAAAACAAGGGGGTTGGATTATATGAGAACCGTAGATACTCTCTCTTCCGCTAAGGCTGACGATTACATCATTCAGCTGAAGCACGTCACCAAAGTCTACGACGATGACACAATCGCCGTCGACGATATGAATCTTTCTATCCGCAAAGGTGAGTTTGTTACGATACTCGGGCCTTCGGGATGCGGTAAATCAACGACCTTACGTATGATCGCCGGTTTTGAGACCGTCTCCTCGGGCGATATTCTTCTCAATGGGCGTGATATCGTTCCGGTCCCTCCTTATAAGCGTCCGATCAACACGGTCTTCCAGCACTATGCTCTTTTCCCGAATCTCGATGTTTACGATAACGTCGCTTTCGGTCTGAAGAACAAAAAGATTCCGATTGCTCTCAAAGACAAAGACGGCAATCCCATTCTCCGTGTCGATAAAGGTCAAGTCAAATATCTCAAGAGCCAGATCAAACGTATCCGCGAAGATAAAATCATCTCCGAAGAAGAAAAAAGCAAACGTCTAGCGGATTTAGAAGCCAAGCTCGAGGATACTTTATCCCATCCGGTTCAGGCCTATAAATACAAGCACCTCAGCGAAGAGGAAATCGATGACAAGGTCGTCCACGCCCTTTCCATCGTCGACCTCGATGAACTCGAGGACCGTGATATCGGAACTCTTTCCGGCGGTCAGCAACAGAGAGTCGCTATCGCCCGAGCCATCATCTGCGAACCGCAGATTCTGCTTCTCGATGAACCTTTAGGTGCTCTTGACTTAAAGATGCGTAAGGATATGCAGATTGAACTGAAGGAAATGCACAAGCGTCTTGGTATCACCTTCATCTATGTCACCCACGATCAGGAAGAAGCTCTGACCATGTCGGATACAATCGTCGTCATGAATAACGGCGTCATCCAGCAGGTCGGTTCTCCGGAATCCATTTATAACGAGCCGGTCAACGCCTTCGTTGCCGACTTCATCGGTTCCTCGAACATCTATAATGGCACCTATCTCGGTGATCTCAAGGTCCGCTTCCTCAACACGACCTTTGCCTGTGTCGATGATTTCGATAAGAACGAAAGAGTCGACGTCGTCGTCCGTCCGGAAGATATCAAGCTTTCTGCGACGCCGAAGGATGGTTATATTCAGGGTAAAATCACGGCCAAAGTCTTCAAAGGTATCCATTATCAGTACGTCATCATGGTCGGCCATGATGAAGTCTTAGCTCAGTCAATCGATAACTACGATGCTTCGGCTCCGATCTATCTTTCGATCCTTCCCGATGGTATCCACCTCATGCATAAGAAAGAGGATATCAATATCTATACCGATTCCTATATCGGAAAAGACCATATGGTCTATATCGATGATCAGCCGTTTGCCTGCGACCTTTCGAAACTCATCAACGGCTCCAAGGCCGATGAAGACGGACTTGTCCATTTCGACAACAAGACCTACGACTTTGCGGATGCCGATGTTGTCGTCACGGTCGATCCGACCAAGGTCGAAATCAGCGATGACACCAGCGAGGCCAATATCACCGGTATGGTTATCAATTCCGTCTGGAAAGGTGACCATTACATCATTCTCGTCCGCTCTGAAGATGAGGAAGATTTCCTTGTCTCGACGCCGGATACCTATAACCCGGACGATATCGTTGGTCTCAAGATCGCCAAGGAGAACATCCAGATGCGTCTGAAGGGAGAAATCGATGACTATGAGCGCTGAGGAAAAAACTCCTGCGGTCAAACCTTCGCGTCCGGAGCACGTTCATCACGGACCGAACGCCCGCACTTTCATCAAATCGCTTTCGCTTCCGTTCGTTTTATTCCTTATTCTTTTTGTTCTGATTCCGATTCTCTTCATCATCTACTATGCTTTTACGGATGCTAACGGCAACTTCACCGGTCAGGCCTTCGTCGATTTCTTCACCAATACCGTCAAACTCAATGTTCTCCTGATCTCGGTTCTCATCGGTATCTTCAACACCTTCCTCTGCCTGCTTATCACTTTCCCACTTGCCTATCTTCTTGCCAATCCGAAGATCAATAAAAACTATGTTCTCGTCATGCTCTTCGTCATGCCGATGTGGATCAACTTCGTTCTCCGTACCGGTGCCTTACGTGACTTACTTACCATTATGTTAGGTTGGGTCGGTTCGACCACGGCCGAACATCCGCTTCTCTGCACGATGATCGGTCTTGTCGTCAACTATATCCCCTTCACGGTCTTACCGCTTTATTCCACGATGCTCAAATTGGACCGTTCGCAGATCGAAGCGGCAAAAGACTTAGGTTGCAATCCGTTCTATACGTTCACCCGCAACATCATTCCGCAGGCGATGCCGGGACTTGTTTCCGCCAGTATGATGGTCTTCATGCCGACCATCTCCTCCTACGTCATCACCGATACCCTCAGCGAAGGCAAAATCATGCTCTTCGGTAACTCCATCTATCTCTCCTTCTCCTATTCCGATTGGAACGGCGGTTCCTTCATGTCGCTGATTATGCTGATCATCATCTTTGCGGTTATGTTCGCTACCCGTAAGTTCGACCGCAGCGATAATGGGAGAGGAGTCGGAGCATGGTAAAAAAGGTTTTATCGTATTGCTACATCTATCTCATCCTCTTATTCCTTTATCTTCCGGTCTTCTACCTCATCGTCTATTCTTTTACAACCAGTGAGACGTTAGGTGTCTGGACGGGTTTCTCCTTTGAACTCTATCACGATCTTTTCACCAACACCGAGACGATGACGGCGTTAGGAAATACGCTGATTCTAGCGGCTATCTCGGCTGCGGTTTCGACGTTAGTCGGTACTCTTGGTGCCATCGGTCTTTTCTATTCCAAGAAAGGTTTCCGCACTCTTGTCGAGAACATCAACCAGATTCCGGTCGTCAATGCCGAAATCGTCATCGCGATGTCCTTGACCGTCATGTTCGTCTTTATGGGGCAACATTTCTTCGGCGGATCTTCTATTTTCAGCTTCTGGACGCTTCTTGTCGGCCATTGCTGCTTAGGGATTCCGTTTGTCTATCTCAACGTCAAACCGAAACTCACTCAGATGGATCCGGCTCTTTATGAAGCCGCTCTCGATTTAGGTGCCAGCCCGACCAAGGCTCTTCACCGCGTCATTCTTCCGCAGATCGTCCCTGGTATCTTCTCCGGCCTTCTTCTTTCCTTCACGCTTTCGCTGGATGACTTCATCGTCACGGCTTTCACCCGTGGCCCGGGACTCCTTTCCGGACAGTCGCAGATTGAAACCCTTTCGACCTTAGTTCAGACCAAGATCAAGAAAGGCGCTCTACCGCCGGAATTAAGAGCTCTTACCACCATCATCTTCTTAGTCGTTCTCCTTGTTGTTGTTTTCTATTCCATCAAGGTCAACCGCGATGCCAAAAAAATCAAACGCGGAGATGCCGGTCAGCATGCCCGTAGAAGAGCTGCTTTTGCGGCTCGGGAGGATCGCTAAATGAATAAAAAACGTTTTTCTTCCCTTTCCGGAGCATTGCTTCTGCTTACCACCCTTGTTCTTCCTTCCTGCTCCGAAACAACGGCCTCTTCTTCGGATGAGATTGTTCTCAACGTCTATAATTCCGCCGATTACATCAAAGAGGATAGCGATGAAATCAATGACGAATCCGATAAAGGCTTAGTCCATCAGTTCGAAGACTATTGCGAAGAGACCTATCATCAGAAAGTCCATATCAACTATTCCACCTTTGATACCAATGAGACGATGCTTTCCGAACTGAAGACCGGAAAAGCGGATTACGACCTCATCAACTGCTCCGACTATGTCGTTCAGAAGATGATCAACGAAGATATGATCATCCCCTTCGATGACGATTCCACGCCGAACTATGACAAGTACGTCTCTCCTTTCGTCAACGAGAAGATTGATTCGATCTCCGTCAACGGAGAACAGGGTATCGTCGGAAAGTATGCCCGCGGTTATATGTGGGGAACCTTAGGCATCCTCTATAACGATTCCTTCAAGGGGCTGGAGAAGCGCGGTATCACTTCGGAAGAGATGGAAGAGGATATGACTTCCTGGGATTCCTTATGGGATCCGAAGTATAAGAATCTTCTCTCCATCAAGGATTCGGTCCGTGATACTTATGCGGTCGGTATCTTCGAAACCTATAGAGACGATTTCACTCTGGAGGGAAAATCCTATAAAGGTTTTGCCACCCTTAAGAAGGAATACGAAGATGGGACAATCAGCGAAGCGGAATACAACCAAGAGATTACGACCATCTTCAATTTCTGCGACGACGATACTCTCAATGTCGTCGGCGCCAAGCTAAGAGAACTGCGGGATAACGCTTTCGGTTTCGAAGTCGATTCCGGTAAGGTCGATATGATCAAAGGTGATAAGTTCGCTATCAATGTCGCTTGGTCCGGCGATGCCGCCTATGCGATGGATCAGGCCGATGAGTACAATGCTTCGGGTACGATCGATGGCGAGAAAGTCGATACCGAGAATAAGGATCTTGTCGATTTACGTTACGCCCTTCCGGAGACCGGAGCCAACATCTGGTTCGATGCCTGGGTCATGCCCAAAGGCGCCAATAAGCTCTGGGCCTCCCGTTTCGTCGATTTCCTCTCCACGCCGAAATATGCGGCCGAGAACATGGAGTATATCGGTTATACTCCGGTGATCGCCGGCGATGAAATTCTGGAACTTGTTCAGTCTTGGTACGATGCCCGTTACGACGAAGAAAAGGAAGAGATGGATTACTCTTCTATCACTCCGGAAGACGAGGGCTTCGCTGACGAATATTACACGAAGGATATCTCCTATTTCTTCAAAGGAACGTTAGACGAGCTGGATGATTCGGCAGCTCACTTCATTCTCCCTTTGGATAGCCGCAACAAACAGTTCGATACCCAGTATCCGGATGAAAGCTTGCTTCCGCATCTTACCATCATGGCGGATTTCGGAAGCCAGAACGCTTCGATGCTATTGATGTGGGAATCGGTGAAGAACACTTCTCTTCCGACTTGGGCGTATTACTTCATCCTCGGAATTCTGGTTCTGATTCTTGTTCTTTTCCTTCTTCTTCAGGTCTCCCGTCATGCGGTCAAGAAGAGACGTAAGGATCGTAAACAGGCTAGAGAAGAAGCTAGAAAGCTAAAGATTCAGCAGCTGAAAAAACAGGAACAACAGAAGAAAGCTGCTTAAGAAACAACTTCTGTAAAACAATAAAAAACAGGTCTGACCTTTGCGGGGGCAGACCTGTTTTGCTTATCTATTATCCAGTTCTATTACCACTTTTTAAATGTTTCTTATTTTCCGGTAATAGAGGAAATCTTCATTTCTTGGCGGCAAGTTTATGCAGAACCATCTCAGCAAAAGCTCTGGCGATATTGACATGGGAGACTTCTTCGATCTCGGTGAAGAAGGCGTTTCCGTTTGCTTCTAAGAAACGGGGTTCTCCTTTTTCATCCATACCGATATCGATACCGGCATAATCAAGACCTAAGGCAGAGCTTGCTTTTAAAGCCATCTCTTGGAATTCCCTTCCTAAGGTAGAGGTGACATCGACTCCTCTTCCACCTAAAGCGATATTGGAACGGAAATCCTTTTCGTTGATGCGTTCCATCGCGGCGATTACTTTGTTCTCACAGACGATGACACGGTAATCGTGACCAGCGTGTTTCTTTAAGAACTCCTCATAGAGATGAGGAACGGTGATATTGCTTAAGTAGGTAGAGACAAACTCCTCATGATCATGGATCAGGCGGACCTGCATACCTAAGGAACCGTGGCATTCCTTATAGACAAAAGGATAGGAGAGTTCACTTTCCACTTCGTGGAGGAACTGTTCGACTTTTCCTTGATCCGGATTCTTCCGATAGCAGAGCGGAGCAGCGATGGAAAGCGGGGCTTTGACACCGCTCTTTTCTAAGGCTAACAGAGTCATCATCTTGTCATCGGAAAGCATCATCGATTCATAGGAATTGAAAAGAGGCATACGTTTGGAAAGGGCATAGGCAAGATAGCGGTCTTTATCTAGATCGATAGCAAAAGAATACGAAGAAAGGTCCTGAAAAAGGCTTTCTTCTCCGTTTGAAGAAACAAGTAAATCCAACGCGTCTTTGACGACAAGCTTGACCCCGAAAGAGAGAAACTCTTCCTGGAGTCTTTTTTCCTTATAAACGATATTGGGATTACGGGTGTATCCGTTTTCGATAATCAGTCCTTGAAGCATGGCTAGATTATAGAACGCTTTTAGTAGGAAACAAGGGCAAAAAGCCCCTTTTGCTCCTCTTCTCTTTATTGTTACTCCTTTTCTCTTATGCTATATTACTAGGGCTTTGTTTTCGTGCGGAAACATATTTTTTCGGAGGACAAATTATGGAACTGAAAAAGACGTTGATCATGCCGAAAGGCAAGTTCCCGATGCGTGCAAATCTTCCTTCCTGGGAGCCGGAAATGGCAAAGGAATGGAACTCCATGCATCTTTACGAATTGCTCTTAGAAGCTCATAACACCAAGGACCCGTTCTACCTTCATGATGGCCCGCCTTATGCCAACAATGAAATCCATGCCGGCCATGCTCTGAATAAGATCATCAAGGATATCATCCTCCGCTCCAAGAACTTAGAGGGATACTATGTTCCTTATACGCCGGGCTGGGATACCCATGGTTTACCGATTGAAAACTGCGTTACGAAGATGGGAGTCGACCGCAAGACGACTCCGGCAGTCGAGTTCCGTAAGAAGTGCCATGACTATGCTCTTACCCAGGTCGATAAACAGCGCTCCCAGATGCTCCGTTTAGGTGTCTTAGGAGATTATGAGCATCCCTATCTCACTCTCGATAAGCATTACGAAGCCAATCAGATGCGCATCTTTGAAAAGATGGCTCTCGATGGACTCATTTATAAAGGACTCAAACCTGTCATCTGGTCTTGGTCGAGTGAATCGGCTTTAGCGGAAGCCGAAGTCGAATATAAGGACGTCAAAGCGACGACCATCTATTTCCGCTTCCCGGTTGTCAAAGGAAACGACTTCGTCAAAGAAGGCGATAACTTCTTAGTCTGGACGACTACCGGCTGGACCATTCCTTCGAACCAGGGCCTCTGCCTCAATCCGAAGATGGTATACGGCCTTTATCAGACCGAAAAAGGAAACTATGTCATGCTGAAGGATCTTGCTCCTGCTTTGAAGGAGAAGATTCCTTTTGGCGAGATGAAGCTTCTTAAGGAATTCACCGGCAGAGATGTCGAAGGTGTTTTAGCCCATCATCCGGTTCAGGATCGCACGGTCCCTGTCTGTGTCGATGACTATGTCACTTCCGATTCCGGTACCGGTATTGTCCACCTTGGCCCGGGCCATGGTGCGGACGATTACCGCGTTGCCAAGAAATACGGCCTTCCGATCGTCTGCACGGTCGATTCGAAAGGTTACATGATCAACTGCGGTGAAGGAATCGATGGCCTTTTCTATGAGGACTGCTCTCTCAAGATGATCGAACTTCTTAAGGAGAAGGGAAATCTTCTTGCCACCGAAGAAATCACCCACGCCTATCCGCATGATTGGAGAACCAAGAAACCGGTTATCTTCCGTGCGACGAATCAGTGGTTCTGCTCCGTCAGCAAGATCAAGGATAAACTTGTCGAGGAAGCCGACAAGGTCAACTACATTCCTTCTTGGGGTAAACAGAGATTCATCAACATGCTTGTCGGACGTGATGACTGGTGCATCTCCCGTCAGCGTCTTTGGGGTGTTCCGATTCCGATCTTCTACGGCGAAGACGGAGAACCGATTTTAGATAAAGCGGTCTTTGACCACATCATCGCGTTAGTCGATGAGAACGGTTCGGATATCTGGTATGAAAAAGAGGCTAAGGATCTGCTTCCGGAAGGTTACACGAATCCGCATTCTCCGCATGGTCTTTTCACTAAGGAGAAGGACATCATGGATGTCTGGTTCGATTCCGGCTCTTCTTTCTTAGGAAGCGATATCGCTTTGAAGCATCCGTTCCCTGCCGATATCTATTTTGAAGGGAATGACCAGTATCGCGGATGGTACAACTCCTCGATGATTCTTTCGGTTGCTTATACCGGACACTCTCCGTATAAGATGATTCTCACTCACGGCTTCTTAGTCGATCAGAACGGCGATAAGTTCTCGAAGTCGAAGAAGAACGGTATCGATCCGGTCACGATCTGCAACAAGTACGGAGCCGATATCTTGCGTCTCTGGACGACTTCCATCGACTACACTACCGCGGAAATCAAACTGACGCAGGATCTCTTGAAGGTCTGCTCGGATCTCTATCGTAAGATCCGTAACACCTTCAAGTTCATGATCACCAATCTCGATGATGATAACGAAGGCCATTCCTATCCGATCGATTACCAGCCGAAGAATCTCTCTTTGGTCGATAAGATGATGCTGAATAAGCTCGCCTTTGTTCTTTCCGAGATGAAGAGAGGATACGATAAGTATGACTTCTCGCTTGTCACGAACGCCATCACCAACTTCTTCGTCAACGATCTTTCTTCTTTCTATCTCGATTTCTCGAAGGATACGCTCTATTGCGATAAGAAGGATAGCGAAGAGAGAAGAAATACTCAGTATGTTCTCTATACGATCGTCAAGTCTCTGGCAATTGCCTATTCGCCGATCCTTTCCTTCACCTGCGAAGAAATCTATCGCACGATCGATATCAAAGACCGCAAGAAGTCGGTGGCCTTAGAGGACTATCCTAGCTTCTCTGTCGATGAAAAACTTCTTAAGGAATACGACGAGTTGGTCTCTTTAAGAGGTAAGGTCAACGCCTTGATTGAACCGTTACGTAAAGCGGGAACCTTAGGTTCTTCGAGTGAAGCGGATGTCACCTATGCTCCAAAAGACGACGGGGAGAAAGCTACGCTTGCTTCCTTCCCGGAGAAGGAACTGAGCCGTATCTTCATCGTTTCCGGTTTCCATGTCGGAAGGGAAGATAAGGTTGTCAAACATAGCGGAACCCGTTGTGACCGTTGCTGGAACTATTTCGATGAAGTCTTTACGGACAGCGACGGCGATCATCTCTGCGCCCGTTGCCATGAAGCGGTAGAATCGCTTCCGAAGCAGGAGACGAAAGATGGCAGAGCAGAATAACAAGAAGTCTTTCTTGGAAAAGCTAAATGCTTTCTTTCCTGCCTACTATAAAAGGATCCATCTTCCTTTCTACTTTTCGATGATCGCTTTGGCTCTTGCTCTCTTCCTGCTCGACTATTTTTCCAAGCACTGGGCTTATTACGCTCTTCAGGGTGGAAAGAAGATGACCTTTATTCCCGGCTTTATCGACTTCATGTTAGTCGGTAACACCGGTGCTGCCTGGGGAAGCATGTCGGGGCAGAGCTGGTTGCTGGTGACGATTTCGATGCTTGCCTCGTTAGCTCTTCTTTTCTATCTTCTTTTCCGCTTTGACAAATACAACGCCTGGATCAAGGTCGGAGCGACTTTGATGCTTCCGGGAGCGGTCGGAAACCTTGTCGACCGAATCGGATACTGGGCGAAAGCCGGTGTCTATAAGAACGGTGTCATCGATTTCCTCCATTTCACCTTCTGGCCTTCTTTCCCGGTCTGCAATGTCGCCGACTATTGTCTTACGGTCGGTATTGTGGTTCTTCTTATCGGCCTTGTGATTGAGATGACAAAAGAAAACCGCAAGTCCAAAGAAGGAAGAAAAGAAGCGGAAGCCGAAAAAGCAGCAAGCACACCTTCTCCGGAAGCCGAGAAAAAGGAAGAAGTCAAAGAAGAAGACGAGATGAAAAAGAAACTCGAACAGATGGAAGAGAAGAACTTTGTTCTTCCCGAAGACAAGAAAGAGGATCCGTCGAAGAAGGAGTAATCTATGGAGTCACAGAAATTTGTATTGGAAGAGGGCGGAAGAATCGATGTTCTTCTCGCCTCTCTTACGAAACTGAGCCGTTCGCAGGCTCAGAAAGCCATCAAATCGGGATTTGTCTCGGTGGATGGTAAAGTCATCGATAGCCCTTCTTTTAAAGCCCAGAAAGGGGCGGTTCTTCTTTATGCTCCCGTCGAGCAGGAGAAGAAGACTTTTGCCGCTCCGGAAAACAGCGTTCCTCTTTCCTTTGTCTATAAGGATAAAGATATCGCCATCATCAATAAACCCCGCGGCATGGTCGTTCATCCCGCCCCGGGGCATGAAAACGATACCTTGGTGAATTATCTTTTTGCCGACGATAAGGACTTCGATTTCGATAAGGATGATTCCGTCAATGTCCGTCCCGGCATTGTTCACCGCATCGATAAAGATACCTCAGGGCTTCTCTGTGTCGCTCAGAACCCTCAGGCGGAGTCTCTGCTTCAGCAGGAGATCCGAGAAGGGGATTTCCACCGCACCTACTTAGCTTTGGTCTATGGAAATGTCAAAGACCATAAGTTCCGTATCGATGCTCCTTTGACTAGACCCAACCACACCGAACGAAAGGCCAAGGTTGATCTCTATAAGGGAAGAGAAGCAATCACGCACTGTGTTACTTTAGCCAATAACGGCAAAGTCTCGCTTCTGAGAGTCTCCCTGGAAACCGGAAGAACCCATCAGATCCGCGCTCATCTTGCCTATATCGGTTATCCGATCGTCGGCGATCCTCTCTATGGAAGAGGAAACGAGAAGATTGCACTTCAGGGCCAGGCGTTACACGCTTTCTCTCTTTCCCTGATTCATCCTCGGACGATGAAGAGAATGACGTTCTACGCTCCTTTAGACGAATACTTCAAGAGTCTCCTACGTTATTTCTACGGGACGAAATAAAGAACAGAAGCAATAAAAACGGTTCTCTCGGCAGAAGAAACTTCCGCTGAGAGAACCTTTTTCCGTGAACTTTGTTCAGTCGGCTAAAAGTCCAAAGAGACCGCCTAAGAAGAAGAAAGGATCGACGCCGAAGATACCTAAGATCAGGTTCAGGACATGGATGCCGTTATGTCCTCTTTTTCCGACATATTTGAAACCGCGGTAGGCAAGAGTCGTGATGGCTCCGGAGATCAGCAAGAAATAGAGAGTAGCAAGTAATAGTGCAAGAGCAGAGACTGCCTGTCCGTTGAAGTCGACACTGGTGGTTCCGGCAACCAGATAGCCGATAGCCTGTATGAAATAGACGATAGACGTGATGAAGGCAATCAGAGAGAAGAGGAAGCCGATAATATAGAAAATCTTCGAAAGTAATTTCATTTTCCGCGTCCCCCGTTTCGATGCCTATAAGGATAGCGCAAAACGAAAGAAATGGACAAGATGTTCTTTTCTGTTCCTTCCTTTGCTTTCATCTATTCTCTAATTTTGGCAATCTCACCTTGAAAGTGCTAATTTGTGTTTTATAATAACACAGGAACCCTATTTCAGGAGGCACTCAATGAAAGAAGAAAAACAATTCGAAACAGAGTCGAGACAGCTGCTTGATTTGATGATCAATTCCATTTACTCGAACAAGGAAATCTTCCTCAGGGAACTGATTTCCAATGCGAGTGATGCGATCGATAAGTATAAATTCCTCTCTCTTTCCGATACGGCGAAATATCCTTCGAAGGATTATTTGATCCGTATCAATGTCAACAAGGATGAGAGAAGTATCGAGATTGTCGATAACGGTATCGGTATGAGTAAGACCGATATGGAGAAGAACTTAGGCACCATCGCTAAGTCCGGCTCCAAGGACTTCCTCAAGAAGTATAAGGAAGCAAAGGATAGCAAGGATTTATCTATCATCGGTCAGTTCGGTGTCGGCTTCTATAGCGCCTTCATGGTCGCTTCGAAAGTCGAAGTGCGTTCAAAGCCTACCGGTGGAAAAGGTACTCTCTTCACTTCGACCGGTAAGGATACTTATACCGTCGAAGATATCGATTACCCTGTCGATTCGGGTACTTCGGTCAAGGTTTTCCTTAAGAAGGATACGGACGATGAGAAGTATTCCGATTTCCTCAATGAATTCAAGATTGAGGAATTGGTGAAGAAGTATTCCGACTATATCCGTTATCCGATCAAGATGGTCGAGAAACATCAGGAGAACGATAAGGATAAAGACGGTAAGGATATTCCGAATAAGACTCATGAAGTCAAGGAGGATAAGACTCTCAACTCGATGATTCCGCTCTGGAAGAAACCGAAGGCGGAAGTCGATGAGAAAGCCATGAACGAGTTCTATAAGAACAAGTTCGATGACTACGAAGATCCTCTGATGTCTTTGTATATCAAGGTCGAAGGTACGATTTCCTATAGCGCCCTTGTCTATATTCCTTCCCATGCTCCGTATAACCTCTACAGTGAGAACTATGAGAAAGGATTGGCTCTTTATTCGAAGGGTATCTTCATTCAGGATAAGTGCAAGGACTTAGTTCCGGATTATCTCAAGTTCCTTAAGGGTCTTGTGGATAGCGAGGACTTCCCGCTCAACATCTCCCGTGAAATGCTTCAGAAGTCTCCTCTGATGGATAAGATTGCGAAGAACATCGAATCCAAGGTCTTGGAGAAGCTGAAGGATATGATGAAGAACGATCCTACCAGGTACGATAAGTTCTTCACCGTCTATGGCGATTATCTCAAGTACGGCATCTATTCTTCCTATGGTATGAAGAAAGAAAGCCTTCAGGATCTGCTTCTTTATCCTTCGCTTAACAGCGGGGATAAGAAGATCTCTTTGAAGGATTACGAAGAGAAGATGAAACCGGAGCAGAAAGATATCTATTATGCTTCCGGAAAGACGTTAGATGAAATCCGTATGCTTCCGCAGATGGAGAAATACCGGAAAAACGGACTGGATGTTCTCCTTCTTGCCGATGATATCGATGAGTTCGTGCTGATGATGATGCACGATTACGATAAGAAGGAATTCAAGAATATCACGGCCGAAGATAAGGAAGATCTCTCGAAAGAAGAGAAAGATAAACTCGATTCTCTGACGGCTCTTTACAAACGCTTCTTGGATGATGTCAAGGAAGCTTTACCGGGCAAAGTCGATGCGGTTGAGTTCTCCGATAAGCTTGTCGATTCGCCGGTTTGCATCACCACCAAAGAAGGACTCTCCCTCAATATGGAGCATGTCCTTGAGAAGCAGCCGGGTGTCAAGAACGAACCCGATAGCGAGAAACCGAAGGCTATCAAGGTTCTGGAAATCAACCCGGATCATGAGTTGTTCAAGACCTTGGCCAAAGTTACGGATGATAAAGAGATCCGTAAGTACGGTAGCCTTCTTTACGATGAAGCACTTCTTCTTGAAGGCTATGAAGTGGAAGATAAGAAGGCCTTTGTCAAGAATCTCAATGACCTTATGATGGTCTCGGCTACAGGTAAACCGGAAGAGGCGAAACCGACGGAAACAAAGGCCGAAACCGAAGAGAAGAAAGCTTAACTTAGGTTTGCTTAGAGCTATGGATGAAACCCTAATTCGGAAGTAGTCCATAGCTTTTCTTCTGCTTGCTTACTCTTCTCTCTTTCTCTAGAATGTTTGCAACATGAAAAAAGCACTGTTTTTTGATTTAGACGGAACTTTATGGGACGCTCTTATTCCTCTGACCGCCAGTTGGAATGACGCGATGAAGAAAGAGAATCTTCCCTTCCGCTTTGACTTGGCGAAGATGAAATCCTATATGGGACTTACTCCGGAAGAGACGGTTCCGCTTGCCTTTCCTGGCGTATCGATGGAAGAAGGAATGGAGTATTTCAAGATTGCTGTCACAGCGGAAATACGATATTTAGCCTCTCATCCGGGAACTCTTTATCCAAAGGAAAAAGAAGTTTTAGGAGAACTTTCTTCCCGTTATCCTTTATTTATTGTCTCCAATTCCGATAAAGGCTATGTCGAAAACTATCTGAGAGCCTGTGGAACCGAGAAATATTTCACCGGTCACCTCTGTGCCGGAGATACGGGTCTTGCCAAATGGCAGAATATCCTCTATCTCAAGGAGAAGGAAAAGGTGGACTCCCTTGTCTATATCGGTGATACCGATAAAGATAGAGTCGAATCTAAGAAGGCCGGCGTTCCTTTTATCCATGCTGCCTATGGTTTTGGAAAGATCGATCCGGATCCCTGTAAGATCGATTCTCTTCCGGAACTTGTCCCTCTGGCAGAAAAATTGCTCGGCGGATTCTCTTCTTGAAATGACTTGCGGACTTCGTTCCGCTTTTTTTAAACAACCCAGGAAAATTGACACGAAAATTGCAATGGTAGCCCTAACAATTTCATTTTTTTGCAATTTCTTTACAAATCCTTGATGGAAAAGAGTGTAAACTAAGAATCAAGGAGCAAAAACATCACTATGGCAAACAAGGAACAGACGACCTCTTCGCATTCGGGATTGAAACTGAACTGGAAGAGAACATTTTTGATTGGCTTTGCCTTCTTCGGGATTCTACTTCTTTGGCAGGTCTATGACTCTTGGTGTCCGACTCTTCTCACCCAGCTTTTCAATAAGTACATCTATCACGGAGAAGCCGGTCATGAGGAAGACGTTCAGTATCTCGTCGGTGTCATGATGGCGATGGATAACCTCGCCGCCTTAATCCTCTTACCGATCTTCGGACATCTCTCCGATAAAACGCATACCAAGATCGGTAAACGTATGCCATATATTCTCGTCGGTACGTTTGTCTGCGCTATCGCTTTCCCCTTCATTCCGCTTTTCTTCCATATGAACAACCTCGCCGGTACGATTGCGATGATGGCGATAGTCGTCACCTTCGCGATGATGTACCGTAACCCTGCGGTCTCTTTGATGCCAGATATGACACCGAAGCCGCTCCGTTCGAAAGCAAACGGTATCATCAACATCATGGGTTATATCGGTGGTGCTTTCGCTACTGTGGTCGGTATGGTCTTCGTTCTTTCGGAATACTTAGGCACAAAGAAAACCGGCGATGGAAGCTTTGCTCCCCACACCTGGCAGTATCACAACATCTGGGCAATTGAAGCTCCGTTCCTCATCGCTTCGGTCCTGATGGTCATTTCCGCTCTGGTTCTCTTCTTCAATATCCGTGAAAACGAAATTGAGAAAGAGATGGCTCCGCAGATGGCCGAAGGCGAAAAGATGAGTGAAGCCGCGGCTCCGACCGATGACGATAAGCCGATGAGTAAAGAAAACCGCGTCATGCTGCTCCTCATCTTGGTCGCTGAGTTCTTCTGGTTCATGGCGGATAACGGCATCGGCACCTTCATGGGTAACTACACCGTTTATTATCTCGGTGCTTCGACCCGTTCGAACATGATCAATACGATTGTCGGCGGTATCGGTTCGGTTATCGGTTTTGCTTTAGGCGGTATCATCGCTTCGAAGATCGGACGTAAATGGACTCTTCTTTCCGGCTTAGGAATCACGCTTCTCGGTTATCTCCTTTGGTTGATTCTCAACTTCACCGTTCTCAAAGGCTCGGCAGGTTCGGGAACCTTCCCTTGGGAAATCTATGTCATCTGGGCCATCAAAGGCTTCGGTATGTCTTTAGTCCATGTCAATTCCTACCCGATGGTTGTAGAACTCTGCTCCACGAAGAAGATCGGTCGTTTCACCGGTTACTACTATGCTTCTTCGATGGCGGCGCAGACGGTGACACCGTGTCTGTTGGGTTTGCTTCTTCTTTCCCCTTCGATCCACTTCGGATTCTTACCGATTTATGCGCTTTGCTGCTTATCGGTTTCCTTCCTCGTCTTCCTCTTTGTCAAGAACGTGAAGCTGGAAAAGACCAGCATCAAGAAGGGTCTTGAAAGCATGGATATGGATGACTAAACTCTTTGCGAAAGAGAAACCTTAAATATGAAGAAAACGGAAGTACTTGCTAGAGTCAATCCTCTGTTCTTAAAAGGAATTGCTCATCGTGGACTCCACAATGAGGAATTTACGGAAAACGGATTGAAAGCTTTTCAGAACGCGGTTGATCATCATGTCGCTCTGGAACTTGATGTCCATCTGACCACGGATAATCAGCTTGTTGTCATCCACGATTCGGACTTGAAGAGAGTCACGGGAAAAGAAGGCATCGTCGAAGAGAAGAGCGTCAAAGAGCTGAAAGAAAACTATCATCTTCTCGACGGGGAAGAGATTCCGACTTTCCAGGAAGTTCTTTCGCTTGTCCACGAGCAGGTTCCGATGGTTGTCGAGATGAAGGTCTATAACAAGAACTACACTCCGTTAGCCGCAAGGCTGAAAGAAGAGCTGAAAGGTGTCAAAGACAAGAAGAACTATATGATCATCTCCTTCGATCCAAGAGCCTTATGGAAGATGAAGAACGAAGGTTATGTCCGTCAGCTTCTTGTCTGTGTCGCTCATGAGTGGACCTATTGTTTCCGTAGCACGGTCGAATCCCTGGATCTCGAATATACGATGGTTCAGGAAAAGAGAGTCCAGAAGTATCAGAAGAAGCATCTTGTCAATGTCTGGACGATTGAAACCGAAGAGCAGCTCAACGCTTCTCTTCCGTATTGCGATACCGTTACTTTCCAGAAGCTTCCGGCGGAAAAGGTTGTCGGAGCCTTGACGGAAAAGAAATAGCTTTTTAGGGATCAATAGGAAAATCGCCTTCCTTTCGCTTGGGGGAATGGTATAATTTCAGCAATCACGTACAGGAGCAAACCTCTCTATGGAAGATAAAAATTACGAGACGAAGACAAATCTCTTATCCTGCCAGGATGTCGTCGCTTATCTATGGAGCAAATGCGATAAGCTCTCTTTCCCTTTCAAACCGGAAGGAAGCAAGAGCATCGAGACCGAAATCACCTATTCCGATGTCTCGGATGGAGAGACTCTGAAGGAACATTATTCGCTTACCGGCGAAGATGTTAAACACCTCGCACTTAAGAACCATGAAGAATACGATATCGATATTGTCACCTTCAAAACCAAGAACGAGAACGGTGAAGTCGTATCGGATGGCACCCTTCTTGTCGTCTATAAAGCGATCGACCGTTACTACGGTGTCTTCCTTCTCAAAGGCGAAGAAGGACATTACGAACCGAAGCTCTTAGTCAAATGCTCCCAGAAGAAACGTCTCTTCCAGGACTTCCCAACCGAGACGGTTCTCTATTTCTAAAAGTCGATTGACTCTCTTCCCTAAGCAGGAGGAGAGTTTTTCTTTTGTGTTTCCTTTATAATCCTCTTAGCAAAGGAGAAAATCCCTTATGGAAAATAAAGAATATGTTGTTAAAGAAGACGGCATCGACCTTCAGGTCGAAGGAAAAAGGCTTGCTTATATCACCTTCGAAAAAGAAGGAGAGAACATCTATAACATCACCCATACGGTGGTGGATTCCTCTCTCCGCGGACAAGGAATTGCCGGAGAATTGGTGAAAAGAGCTTTGGCTGAAATCGAAAGACGTAAAGGCAAGGTCAAAGCGACCTGTTCCTATGCAGCGGGATATCTTGAAAAACACGCCTCGGAAATCAACCCAGATCTGTTAGCCTAGTTCAGAGTTTTTTGACTAGAGCGTTCTTGTTCTTCTTTTTCTTTCCGATTTTTCTTCCTTCGTGAAGCAGATGAAAAGCGCCGATAAGGGAGAAAAGAGTACCGACGGAAACCATAATGTATTCCATAATCTGTAGCCAGCCCGTGATTTCATTTTGATTGAGATAGACGAGGTTGGTTGCTAAGGAGACCATCGTATAAAGCGCAGAGATGAAAGAAAGGTAACTGAGGCAGTAGAGATAAGGATTTTTGCCTCCGTGATTGACGGTTTTGGCTCGGTGACGGAAAAGGATTGCCGAGATCATCTTATAGAAGGCATAGGCGGCATAACCGTAAATAAGAG
>ONBI01000008.1 GCA_900316035.1 uncultured Eubacteriales bacterium | reverse complement strand
ACAATTATATCAGGAATCGTCGCGGAACGGAAGCGGAAACTAAAGAAAAAGGGACTTTTCAGCCCCTGCAAGGTCATTTCTTACCTCGGAATCCGATTTATGTACCTAATTCATTGATTCGTCATGCTATACTTTCCCTTATTTCTGCAATTTCCAATTGAAGGAATATCTTAAGAGAAAAGAAACGAAAAATTCTTAGTTCCGTTCCCTTTGGGCCAAGAATACGGATTTGCACGTTGGGCCTCTCCGTTAACATTTTCCCCGTATTTTTCTTCATAACCTGACGATATCTCATCACATCGTGGGTATCCACGAGTATGTTTAGGATATCTTCCACCGTTTCGGGCAGGTTTCCCTTATGGTTCCAGAGGAAGGCGAACAGGTTGCACTAGTCCTGGATGTGTGTTCTCTTGAAGCCTCCGTGGTTCTTCATGAACCGCTTGAACATCCTGTGGACGGTGTTTATCGGATTCATCGTGTTCCTGCTGTCCTCTAGGCCTTTCTTCTCCTTCCTCGGGTGGACGATGCGGTTCACCCCGAGCTCCTTGACAAGCAGCGAATGGCTCCTTTCGCCGTCGTCGATCATCGTGCTTCCCTTCGTCACGTGCGGCATCAGGGCGTCCCTGACCTTGGCGAAGGATGGCTTTCCGAATCCGTTCACTATGAGAGCGGTGCTCTTCCCATCCGTTGCCGTGAAGATGCAGTGCACGTTTCTCGATAGGCCGGGAAGCTATCTTCCGTTCTTGTAGACGATGTCCGCGGACATGAAAGGAAGATAGGTCTCCTCGATGTCATGGAGGGGATGCTTGGCATCGTACCAGAGCGGTCTGTCGTGCCGTATATCAACTGGCTCATCGGATCGTACCTGTCCTTCAGATTGGAAAAGTATGACCTCAAAGTCTTGGGGCTGGTCAGGCCCTTGCTGGTGCGCTTTTTGTTCCTTGTGGCGGTTCTATCATCGGTTAGTGAACGAAGAAAACCGCCAAGTCCTGGGCTTCGTCCATCCACCGACGACTCCCAGGGGGAGCCAGCTGTGTTAGGATGGTAGCAATATTGTGCCTCAGGACGGGTCAATCAGGCCTAACGTGCAAATCTGGATTCTTGATATAGAACCCTAGTAAGATTATCTGAAAGCATTTTAATCATCATTACTGTTTTTGCAGTTTCTTAATAGAAATACTGATTGACATAACATAAAGCATTATGAATTTCCTTTAAGAAGTTGGAACATAAAGGCAAACCGAATTTGCATAAGGCAGTCCTTGAAGGGAAATTAGGGCAACTTTACGCTAATCGAAGATTCCTTAAGCACTTCGATAATCTTCGATTATCATCTCTTCAGACAATCTTCCTCCAACAGGAAATCAAAGATACCGGCAATATTGATGCCATCTTCCGTCTTCTCTTTGCGGTAATAGTCTCCGGTGATGAGGAATTTGCGGTTGGATGAACGGATAGCACGCAAAGACCGCAGTTCCCTCTCTTCGTTTTCTTCGTCTAAGGCAGAAGCTACTTGGACATAGATCGTCTCTTCTCCTTTGACGGCGACAAAATCAATTTCGGCATTGCGGTACGTCGCATTCTGATCCATTTCTTTCTGGTAAAGAGCAACCACTCCTACAAACACGCGGTAACCGAGATAACGGAGATGGTTATAAACGATATTTTCTAGGATATGTCCTCTTCCTATACTGCGGAAAGAGATCGCTGCCTGAAGCAAACCGATATCCGTAAAATAGACTTTGAAAGGACTCATGAGTTCCTTCCGACCTTGAATCTGATAACGGCCTACTTTCTCTACTAGGAAACTATCTTCCGCATAGGAGATATAAGCATTGACCGTGTCATCGGTGATGCGTTTCTTTTTCGCTCCTCTTTGGAGGCTATCGAAAGTAGCTTCAATCTTCTGAGCCGACACCGGCGATCCTACCTGCATAGCAAGAAGAGAAAGAGTTTCTTTCAGTTTTCCTTCCGTTCGGATCGAATGACGTTCCCGGATATCTTTGAGATAAATCTCTTCCCAATTGGAAATCAGTTCCTGTGTTTTGGCTTCCTCATTCTCTGCTTTCCACACCAGAGGAAGAGAACCGAAACGCAGGAAAGAAGAATAGGCTTGATACGGATCCTTTTCTACCGTCAGAATCTCTCCGAAAGAAAGAGGACGTAAAGGAAGAGTTTCTCCACGGCCGGCAAAAGTGGTAGCCACATCCTTCGATAACAGAAAAGAATTCGATCCGGTCACATAAATATCAAGGCCCGGATTCCGTAGGAGGGCATTCAATGTCATCGAGAAACGGTTCAGCAATTGGATTTCATCCAATAAGAGAACATACTTTTCTCCCGTGCGGAGTTTGCTTTTCAAATAGGCATAAAACTTGAAATCGTCCACCAGTTCCATTCCCTTCGCAGAGAGGAACAGTTCCCTTGAAGGCTCAAAAGGACGGAGCAATTCCACATCGGAAATGGAATCAAAAGCAAAAGAGAAAATGTGATCTTCCGGAAATCCTTCCTGAACCAATCGGTTCCGGAAAAGAGTATTCAGAAGATAGGATTTTCCACAACGGCGGATTCCAACGATAATCTTGATCTTTCCGTTATTACGGCTTTCCCATAATCGGTTGACTTCCTTGGTTCTCGGATAGATTTCATCCATAATCAAAGATCTCCTAAGTACTTTAGATTTCTTCGATTATTATATCTCATTCAATCTTCTAATCGAAGATTTTCTAAGTACTTTGATGATCTTCGATTAGCCCGTTGCTTGCCTAACTATTACAGACTTCTCCTGAAGCGAAGATTCTCAACCGGATCAACAATTTCACGGATCTGGTGCAGCGCTATTTCAAGATTGCTCTCGGGACCGACAAGCACTATTTGGACGCGTTTCTTCCTTTTTGGGTCTTGGTTTCTCACTTATGTTACTCACGCTCGTGATTAAAATCATTCTATTTTATTGATTCTACTCACGTTCGTGATTAATATATAGATAACATATTAAGTTTTACTCACGCTCGTGATGAAAGGAAACTTGTTTATGAGAGATAACCCTATTGCTAACTATGTAAGGACTACCCGGAAGAAAAGGAAGATGACCCAGAAGGACTTAGCGGATTTCAGCGGTCTGAGTCTTCATTTCATTCAGAATCTAGAACAGGGAAAGGAATCTTTGCAGTTAGATAAAGTCAATGAACTACTGAACTTCTTCAATGCGGAACTGGTAGTAAAAGAGAGGAAGTAGTATGAGAAAAGCAAACGTCTATTATGATCAGAAACTCTGCGGCATTTTAGAAGAGAGTGATGACGGATATCGCTTTTCTTATACTTCTGCCTGGTTCAAGGATCCTTCTCTTCCTCCGATCTCTTTGACGATGCCAAAAGAGAAACAGGTTTATGAATCCACTACTTTCTTTCCTTTCTTCGATGGTCTTATTCCGGAAGGTTATCTATTATAGAGAGTAATGGATAAATGGAATATTCCTTATCATGATCGATTCGGATTATTGCTGAAAAGCGGAAAAGATACGATCGGTGCCGTATCTATTGAGGAGAGCAGAGAAGATGAGTGAATATTGTTTATGCTGTGGAAAGCCTTTAAAAGAAGGAAAAAAAGATTACCACGATTCCTGCAGAAAGAAATTTGCGGCTGTCTTAGAAGGGAATCTTGGTTTTGAAGATCTCATCGATTCTCAGCTTGAAAAAAGAGAAACCGTACCGGGAGTACAGAAAAAGATCTCGGCTTCTTTTCTCAGTGGCAAAAGAAAGAAAACCCTGAGAGAAGAAGAAATCATCATCAAATTCCCTTCGGAAGAATATCCCTATATCTGTGAAATGGAAAACCTCTGTATGAATATGGGAGAAGTATGCCATATTCCTACAGCACTCCATACTCTTGTAAAAGGAAAAGATAACCGGTACTACTACCTCACCAAGAGAATGGACCGCGAAAAAGGAAGAAGGATTCCGATGGAAGATTTCTGTCAGTTATCTATGAGACTTACCGAAGACAAATACAAAGGTCCCTATGAATCCTTCAACGATCTCTTAGAGAAGTATTCTTCGAAACCGATTGTCGATAAAAGCGAAGTTTTCTATCGTCTGCTATTCTCCTTTGCCATCGGGAATAACGATATGCATCTTAAGAATTTCTCTTTGATAGAAGACCAAGGAGAGTATCATCTTTCCCCTGCTTATGATTTCCTCAGTGTGCAACTGATTAACTCTAAAGATTCTGAAGAGATGGCTTTAACTATCCACGGGAAAAAGAAGAATCTACATAAGAAAGACTTTCTCTTCTTAGCGGAGAAATACCATATTTCCGAGAAAGTCTATAACAACCTGGTAACGAGATTGAAAACCTATATACCGAAGACTTACGAACTCATTGAAACTTCTCTTCTCAGCGAAGAGTTGAAAGCAAAGTTCTTAGAGTTGATCAAGGAGAGATTAGAAAGGATTTAACAAAAACATCGATGGTATAATGAAGACAGGATGAAAGAAATTTCTATAGCGATTGTCGAAGACGAAAAAGAAGCAAGGGAAAAACTTCTTTCCTTCTTAAAGAAACTCGGAGAGGAAGAAGACCTTCTTTTTAAAGTCGCTGCTTTTTCTTCTTCGATCGAATTCATCGAAACCTATAAACCTCAATATCAACTTCTTTTCTTCGATATTGCGATGCCGGAGATGACTGGCATGCAATTAGCTCATGAACTGAGGAAGACGGATACCAAAACTGCTCTGATCTTCGTTACTTCCTTAGCGCAGTATGCTGTAGAAAGCTACGATGTCGGAGCTTCCAATTACATCTTAAAACCTCTCTCCTATCCGGAGTTCAAGATGAAGGTGATGAAAGTCATCCTCTCTCTTCCTAATCTAGAAAGAGATACTTTATTGATCCTCAATAAATCCGGATCCTATAAAGTCAATCTAGCGGATATCCTCTACTGTGAAACCTCCGGCCATATGGTGATCTATCACACCAAAGAAGGAGAATACCCGAAAAGAGAAACCATGAAAGAGGCTGAAGAAGCTCTCGAAAAGAAAGGTTTCTTCCGTATCAACTCCTGCTATCTTGTCCGACTTTCTTATGTCGCTTCGATCGATCAGAAAGAAGCGGTTCTGAAAGACGGAACGAGGCTTTCTATCTCCCGGCCGAGGTATCGTAAGACCCTTGAGGCTTTTCAGAAGACACGTTCCCAAGAGCTTTCTTAGCCTCTTTCGGGGTAGGGATCTTCAAAGTCAGATAGAAGATACCTTGATAGGTTTCTACCTGTTCTTTTCCACCGTACTGTTCTAGAAGGATCCGGATGGACTTGAGTCCTAACCCGTGTCCTTCTTTTTGGGTTTTGCTGGTTTTTAGACTTCCGTCTTCGGCAAACTGAAGATTTCCTTCGAAGTAGTTGCTGCATTCAATCAAGACGTTCTCTTTTTCCTGTTTCACGGTCAAAGAGATGACTTTCTCTTCCGGGTTCTTCACTTTCGATACCGCTTCGATCGCATTATCGAGAATATTGACAAAAAGATAATAACAGACCGAGACATCTAAGAAGGAGATGGCTTTTCCATCCGCATAGGCGCTGAAGCGGATTCCTCTCTGCTGACAGATTAGATACTTCGAATAGAGGATTGTATCTAAGACTTCATTTCCGGTGTGGAACATATGGTCATAGACCAATATAGAAGAACGGAGATGATCGAGATCTTCTAAGGCCATCTTATCGCTATATCGCTCCAAGATATGTTTGATATCGTGGACTTTGGCATTGATGACATGGATCGATTCTTTGGTGGATTCGTATTCTTTCTGTTCGGATTCTAAGGCCTGATGGAGAATCTCCGCTTCTCTTCTGGCTTCGCTTCCTAATAGGAAGTCGGTTCTTAAAAGAAGAATCACCAGTGCCATCATAAAAGAAAGGAAAGTAGATAACGAGTTCAAAGCCGTCGATTCTCCGCTGTACCAGGTGCGTATGGCTTTCGTGACATTAAGACCTACACCGGTGATGATAGAAAGCACAATCGTATTCCGTAAGATTCTTTTATCACTGGAATAGATTCGGTATCTCCGGAAATAGAGAGACAAAGGAATAATGACGATCAGACGGAAGAAATCATAGAGGAAGCAGTTGAGATAGACATTCAGATTCGGGAAGAGGAAATAGGAAGTGCGGTTCTCTACTCCGCTGATCAAAGAGAGGAAGGTATAAAAATCGGAAGTGATACCGCGGACACAGAGGGCTCCGACCCAATCCAGCAACAGATAAACAGGCTTGGTATCAAAACAGAGAAGAATACATCCATAGAGGAGAATATCCATCAAGAAAGTAGTAAAAACATAATAGTAAATATTATTTGCCTGCGGTCTATAGACGCCAAAGAGAGCAGCTAACCCGAAATAGCCGACAATCGAAAGACCGAAGAAAAGCCAGAAGAGCTTTCTTTTCGGTTCTTTCCAAGTGAAGAGGAAAGTGCAGAAAAGATTCTCTATTGCGGAGATAAGATAAATCACAATCCAGTAGTTCGGAATGTAGTTTATCAGCCAGTAGAGAAGAGACATAGTGCTTCCTCCTTCTTTTCGATTATACCATCGAAGGGCTTACAGACTTTCCTTTAAGGAAGACAGAAAAACGCCAATGGGGTACATTTTTTGCCAAAACCGTTTTTGTAACCCCTAACAATGGAAAAATCATCCCAGACGCCGAAGCGTATCGCTCGGCGGAAAGGAGCATTGCAAAATGACTAAGAAGATTCTTGCTGTTTCGCTGTTATTCGTCTCTTCGATTCTATCTGGCTGCAAAGGAGGAAATAGTTCCTCTTCTGCTTCTACTTCTTCCTCTACCCCGATCAGTGATTCGACTACTTCTTCCAGTAAACCGGAGACCGAGAAGAAGACTCTGAAGGGTCTTTATATTTCTCCTTCTAAGATGTCTTATCGCAATATGCGTCCTACCTATAACTACTACATCACAACTTTCGCGGGAGAGGAGATCGAACTCTATAGCGATAACACCTATCAGCTCAATTACTATTCCAGCACCTTCTCCGCTTTGACTCTTCCGGAAGAAGGTAACGATGCGATCGGTAACGAAAGAGAGAACTTCGTTCAGACTTTCTACGGGACCTATGAATCGAAGACCGACGAACTCGATGAAGATTCCTTAGACCTTACTTTAAACGTTCCTAACCGTCTTACGATGACTTACGATTCCACTTACTTTGTCGATACTGCCCGTTGGGATGATGCCGCTAAGACCAACACCGCCGTCAAGAATCAGGCGGGGGAAGTAACGAAGTCTTACGATACGGCTAGCGATTATCTCAAGACCAAGGCTTTTAACAAGAAAGAGAACATCCTTCTCAACCAGAAGACCCATTCCTTCGATTACTTTGCTCTGAGAGAAGACGGCGAAAGCGATCCGGAAGTGACTCCGACAACCGAAACCGGTGGTATTAAGAGCGCCTATCTCACCCCGGCTAAACTCACCTATCAGAACATGAGACCTTCCTATAACTACTACATCACTCTCTTCACCCAGCAACAGTTAGTTACTTATGACGATGGCACCTATTCCTTCAACACCTTCTCCTCGGAATTCTCCGCGATTACCTTAGCCGAAGAAGGAAACGACTTTACCGGAAGTGATCGTACTAACTACGTTCAGAAGTTCATGGGAAAAGATACCGAAAAGACAAACGAACTCGATGAAGACTCTCTCGATATCACCTTAGCAACCCCGAGCACTGTCTGGTTAGGTTTCGACTGCCAGTATGCAGTCAATAGCGATGTCTGGGATGACGATGCTAAGAACAATACGGCAAAGAAGACCGTCGATAACAAAGGCCAGGTAACTGGTACGACTCCTTATGAAACCGTTGCGGATTATATCGCCGCCACCGGTTTCGATAGCTTAGAAATCTTAGCCAATAAGACCACCAACTCCTTCGACTTCACCGATAAGCCGGCCATCATGCTCTAATCCGGAGGTAGTCTATGAATTTCAGAAAAGCACGAGGAGCGTTTGCTATCTCTACAACGTTTCTCTCCCTCTGTCTCTTTGCTACCTCTTTGGCTTTTGATAACTCTGGCCAGATCAATGTCTTCCTTCATATCACCGGAGAAGCTAACACCAAGAATAGCGACTACTCTTCGGTCGAAGAAATGCGGAAAGCCGAAAGAGAGAATGAAATTAAGACCCAGGAAGAAGGAAGTGTCCTTCTCTTTGATCACGGGGCTTTACCGTTAGCTACTACCAGCAAAGTCACCCTCTTAGGAAGAACCTCTGCCGATAATATCTTCCGCGGTGCTTCCGGAGGTTCGGCTACGACGGAAGCCGAAGCAAGGAACCTTCACGATGCCTTAAAAGATCAAGGTTACTCCATCAACGAAACCGTCTATGATGCCTTGAAAGCTTCTCCTTTAAAAAGGGGAAGAGGAAATATCGCAGAAGTTACCAAAGACTTCTATGACGGCACTTTAACCGATTCCTTCTCTTCTTATCAGGATGCTGCCATCATCACCTTAGGAAGATATAGCGGAGAACAGCAGGACTATGTCTCCGGTGGAGAAACCAGTCAACCGATTGTCACCGATAGCGACGGGAACCCGATCGATAATGAAGAAGTTCCGATGCTCTCTCTTCACCAGGAAGAAAAAGACGTCATCCAGCTTGCCAAAGACAAAGGTTTCAAGAAGATCATCGTCCTTCTCAACACGGGTGCTCCGATGGATGTCGGAGAACTTCAATCCTTAGGAGTCGATAGCTGTCTTTGGATTGGATATCCTGGCTATGCCGGATTTGATGGTGTCGCTTCTTTGTTAGCCGGTAAAGCAGATCCTTCCGGAAGACTAGCCGATACCTATGCGACTTCTTCTCTCTCGGCTCCGGCAGTCCGTAACTATGGCACTTTCACTTTTAATGGAGTATCCGGAGAAGAGAAATCCCATTATCTTGTCTATGCCGAAGGTATCTATGTCGGCTATCGTTACTACGAAACCAGATACCATGATCAAGTTCTTTCTCTTCATAATGCTACTTCGAATAAAGGCGTTTATGCCGGAGAAACGTCTTGGAACTATGCCGATGAAATGGTTTATCCTTTCGGCTATGGCCTTTCTTATAACCAGTTCAAGGAAGAAGTCCAGGAAATCACCTGGGATAGAGAAAACAAGAAAGTCAAAGCTATTGTCAATGTCACGAACTTAGGCGCTAGAGACGGAGTCAATTATTCCGGTACCAGCAAAGACGTCGTTGAACTCTATGTCTCCCTTCCTTACCAGAAAGGAGAGACAGAGAAATCCGCGATTCAGTTGGTCGGTTTCACCAAGACCAAAGAACTGAAAAAAGGAGAATCTCAGAAAGTCACTATCGAAGCCGATGATTATCTCTTTGCTACTTACGATGATAAGGCTACAAATGGTGCCGATACTTCTAAGACCGGTTGCTATGTCTTCGATCGGGGAGATTATCTCTTTGCGGTCGGTGACGATGCTCACGATGCTCTCAATAATGCGTTAGCTTATAAAGGAGCTACTGGATTAACCGATCCCGAAGGAAAGAGCGTCAAAGGAGACAGTAAGAAAGTCGTCTCCGTCAACCTTGCTACCTTAGATAACACGACCTATGCTAAGAGTCCTTCTACCGGTGAAATCGTCTCCAATCAGTTTGAAGAGATGGATATCAATCACTTCCTCCCTGGCAAAGTCACTTACCTGACCAGAGAAGATTGGAACACCTATCCGGACCGTATCACCGATATCACCCCGACGGAAGAGATGCTGACTCTCTTAGACGGACATAGCTACAGCAAACCTTCCGATGCTCCGGAAATCTCCTCCTTCAAATATTCCCAGAAATACGATACTCCGATGCTTCTTTCCGAATTAGTCGGTGTTTCTTATGATGACGATGAGAAATGGGATAAATTCATCGATCAACTTACTCCTAGCCAATTAGCTTCTCTCGCCGGTGAAAAATTCGGTATGACCGGTATCGAAAGCTTAGGCATTCCTTCTATCAGCTCTGCCGATGGCCCGGACGGCATCCAGGCCAATGCCGGTTTCTCCCATGTCTCGGAGAACTTAGCTACCTCTACCTACAATGTCGAACTCTATCAATCGAGAGGCAAATTCATGGCGGAAGACGGTATGGCATCGGGGCAAAGCGGTGTCTACGGACTCGGTGGCAACATGCACCGAAGCGTCTATGGCGGAAGAAACTTCGAATACTATTCCGAAGAACCGGTTCTCGCTTACTTAGCCGGAGCCGAGATGACGAAAGCCTGTAACGATAAAGGTCTTACGACCTATACCAAACACTTCTGTGCCAACGACCAGGAAGCTAACCGCAACGGCTATTCCACCTTCATGACCGAAAGCACCTTCCGCAACATCACTCTCAAGGCCTTCGAAGGATCCTTCACGAAAGGTGGCTCGTTAGGTACCATGACCTCTAACGCCCGTGTCGGTATGACCGTTGCCAGCATGTCGAAAGCCCTGATGACCCAGGTTCTCCGCAACGAATGGGGATTCAAGGGTGTTGCGATGACCGATTCCTCGAAAGGTTCGAGCAATTATCTCTACACCAAGGAATCCATCGCTGCCGGTATCGATCAGTTCAACAACGATGAGACGAGAGGGTCGACCGATATGAAGAACTATCTCGTTAAAGAGAAAGATGGCTATCTCTGGAAGAGAGCCAGAGAAATCGCTAAGCACTACTATTACATGCTCACCAATAACTTTGTCTTGGCCGGAAATAGCTCGGATCAGGAAGTTAAGGTCAAGACACCTTGGTGGCAGATCGCTATCCCCTGTGTCGACGGAGCGGTAGGACTGGTCTCGCTTGTCTTCCTTAGCTTCATGATCGTCGCTCTCGTTCAGGAAAAGAAGAAAGCGTAAGGAGATATTAGTATGGAAAAAACAAACAATTACCTGCACGATATTCTCTTCAGAAAAAGAACCTTAGGGGGATATCTGAGCTTAGGATGTGCTCTTTACTTTCTTCTTCTTTCTATCCTCTACCTTTGCGTCAAAGGCGGATCCATGAAGGTCAATAACGATTCTCCTCTTCTTCCTTTCCTGATGATGCTGATCGGATCCTTAGTTACTATCTCTACCCTCTTCTATAAGTCGGAAAAAGCAGAATGTTTCCTTCCAGTTGTTTCCGCAGTCTGTTATGGTGTTGCTTTAGGAAGACAGTTAGAACTGGTCGCCTATCCGATCGCCGATAAAATCACCGGCGTCAACTGGTTCGGCGGAAGCTTCGCTGTCTACTTCACCTTTTTTGTTCTCATCTTCGTAGGCACTGTAACAGCTATCGTCGCTCTCTTCTTTAAACAGACTGAGTCGGAAAAGTAAATTCTTTTCTTCCACATCGAAAAAGCTGCTGAGAATTAAAAAATTTTTAGCAGCTTTTTTAAATTGGTAAAACGGAAACAAAGCTAAAAATAAATACCTCTTTTAGGTTGATTCTTATCAGCAAGCTTTCAGAGAATCTAAGGTGCTCAAGAATAGCGCTGGACTCCAGAGAGATAACCCCTCTTCGTCTTGGATGAAACCGCGGACATCTTCCTTTGCGGATTCATAATCTGTTGAAACAAACTTTTTCTGAAGCATGTCTTGCACCATTTCGATGGTGCAGGTGGTATCTGAATCGATTTTTCCTGAGTTCTTCAATTTGTTTTCTAAATACTTCAGATTGAGATGACTTCCTTTTCCTATATAGAACAAGTAATCGTAATAATCTCTTCCTTTGACACGGTTCTGATATTCTCGGAAGAGAATGGCGTGAATTTTACCCGCAAAAAGCGTCGGTTCATCGAAAACACGAACTTCATAAGGGGTCGGAAGATAGCGGTAACGCAGGACGCTTTCACCTCCTTCGGGATTATCCGTATCAACCTCAAATTTTACGCGTATCTTTTGATTGGAAACAAAATGCCGTGCTTCTTCGCTCTCCGGAAAGAAATTCATCATCAGCATCAGAGTATTGCCTTTGATAAAAGCAGTTCTGATTTCCTTATCGGCTGGCTTTGACTCGACTTGGACAGATAAGCCAAAGGATGAAAAGGCTCTCTCTAAAGCCGGGAAATACGGTTGAAGGGAGAAGGAATCGTCTTTCTTCAGCAATGCGAAGTCCAAGTCTTCGCTGAAACGATTCAGGCCATAGAAAAGACGGAGGCAAGAGCCTCCGTAAAAGGCAGCTACCTGAAAGAAACCGCCCCGTGATAGACCGGATAAGGCAATTTCCTGAATGATTTCCTTGATGGCATTTTCCCGTTCCTTATTATTCTTAGGATGAAAACGTTGAAGCATTGTATTCAGAAGATCATTCATGGAAATCCTCCTTTTCAAGATATCGTAAGAACAGAGTCAGATTCGTCTTATGGTACAGGGATGCTAACCGGATCAGAAGTTTCTTATCCGAAGAGAAGAATTCATCGGGATCTATCCTCTTGTCTTCAAAAAGCAATTCCTTCAATGCTTTGACAGAATGGACAACCGGCCAGTGGTATAAAGAATCGCAGATGGCCTTTTCCTTCGTTGCTATTTTTACCCAGATCTCCCCTCTCTGAAGGTAGGTCAGACCTTCCGAAAAGGCCTTTTTGGGGATATCTTCAAATTCAAAACGGCCAAAAGAATTCACATAGGTCTTGTGTTTCCTTTCACCCAAGGAAGCCGAAGTGATAGAAAAGACCCTCTCAGGAATAAGGCCGTAATACGATAGAGCAAAATCAAAACTCAGATAAGAGGGAGAAAGCAAAGAAGAAGCCAAAAGATAAGGCTCTGTATGAGGATCAGTTTCATAGAGCCCTTTGGTGAGGCGGATAAGATGACCACAGTCGGTTTCTCTTTTGATCTTGGCTAACGGGTTAGCATAATCCGCGTATTTTTCCTTCAGCATGGAAATCGTTTGGATCATCTGTTTTCTCCTTTAAATGCAATTATAATGCATTTCGTGGAGAAAACAAGCGTATATTCTGACAGCTATCCTTATGGTGGCAATAACTTTCTCAAAGTTAACCCGAGAGAGTAGAAAAAAGAAATTTTCAAGAAAAGACGTAGCTTTCCGCCTCTATCCCTTCTATAAAGGGCTTTCTTCTCTGTGCTATACTTAGATTCACGTAGGCGAGTCTTTGGAGGAAAAGGCTTATGGAAGCATGGCTTAACCACCTGAAAGAATTCTTCACTATCTTCATCACGGCTCCTTTTATCTTCCAGCTTTTCTGTGCGGCGCTCGACGCTGTTTTATCTGTCGGCCATCTTCATCTCCAAAAAAAACATATCCTTTTTCAGCTTCTCTGGATCGTCGTTCTTTTTGCTTCTATGCTACTTTTATGTATGCTCTCCAATTCTTTTGATAACCCCACTAGCTTTGCTTTTACTCCGACCTTAGTTGTATTCTCTATCATCATCCCCGGTGTTGTCTTCATTGCCCTTTCCGGTCATTCCAAATGGCAGAACAAATTACTAAAAGTCTTCTTATATGTTTCTAGTGCTTACGTCGTTACGGAGATCACCCATCAGGTCAATATGCTCTCCTTTAGTATTCCTTCTCCTCTTGCTACCTTCTATCGTTTCTTACCTTCTTTACTGATGCCTATCGCCGGAGCCTTGGTAGGTTACTACAACATCAACCGTTATTCCGAAGAAGAAAAATCCTACTTTATACTTTCCCTAGCTGTCTTCCTCGCTCTCTTTGTCATCACTTTCCTCTCCAGTTCCATCGAAACCGATAGTGCTTATCTCCGAACTTTTATCTTGGTTGTCCTGATCTCTTTCTTGATTACCGAGATAGGAATCTACTTAGGACTCTATGCAACCTCTAAAAATCAAAAGAAGTTGTTAGATTTACAGGCTCAGGCAAAACTCAACGAAGCCGCCTATGAAACATTGAAACTCAACGAAGAATCGATTGAACGGACCTCTATCGCCCGACACGATATGAAGAACCATTACGCCTATATCGCTTCTCTTTTAGAACAGAAAAAGTACGACGAAGCATATCAATACGTTTCCACCGTCAACGAAGAAAGCTATGGAAACTTCCATATCATCGATTGTGGGAATAGAATCCTTTCCTCTATTTTGAATCTGGAACTTTCGAAAGCACGTATCAAAGGAATCCAGCTGAAATACTTTGTCGCCGTACCGAAAGAACTTCCTTTCAAAGAGACGGATCTCTGTTCCTTGCTCACCAACCTCATCGATAACGCCTTAGAAGCGATCGAAAGAGAAAAGAACGGAGGAAGCGTCGATATCCAGATCTATACCAAAGGCGGATATCTGAGAATTTCAATCACCAATCCTACCAACAGGAAAGAGATCAACCTCAAAACCACCAAAGAGAGTCAAGGACACGGATACGGACTCAAGATCATCCGTTCCATCGTCGAAAACTACAACGGTTTTCTCAACATGGAAATCAAAGACGGGATGTTTGAAACGGATATCATGATGGATATGGATAGCAAAGGAGAAAAGGCGAATGCTTCAGATAGCGATGATCGATGACGAAGAAGCCAGCTTAGAAATCGCCAAAGGCGCTTTCCAGGCCTTTTTCCATCTCGTCCATGACGAAGCCGATATCAAAACCTTCCGCAATCCGGAAATCTTTCTCGATACCATGAAAGATACGAGATATGACCTCATCTGCTCCGATATCATCATGCAACCGATCGATGGGATCGAACTCGGGAAAAGAATCCGTGCCATCGATAAAGATGTCCCTCTTATTTTCATCTCCTCCAATGAAACCAATGTCTTTTCCTGCTTTGCTTATAACCCGATTGGTTTTATCCGCAAGACCAACTTCCTTCAGGATACCCAGAGCATGCTCAAACACTTCTACGAAGATATCCTTCCTTCGAAAAGTGTAAAACGGACTCTCCAAGTCAAAAGCCATGGAGAGACCGTTCTTCTCTCCTTAGACGATATGATGTATATCGAAGGAGCCCATAACTATCAGTCGATCCACATGAAAGATAAAAAAGAGACCATCGAAGTAAGAACCCTGATCTCGGATCTAGAGCAGGAATTAAGCCCCTATGGATTCTTACGAGTCCATAAAGGATTCCTCGTCAACACCGCTTATATCTATAAATTCTCCACCAATGATGTCACTCTCAAAGACGGAACCAAGATTCCTCTCTCCCGTCAGAACCGGGAAGAGATTCTCACCAAGTACATGCAGATGACCAAAGGAACCATGATCTAGTAGATTCCTGTTAAATCGTCGTAGCCGGAATTAGATAAGTGCCATCGTTTAGGACCGATATCTTCGGAGCGGAACAGACGATGGCATTCTTTCCTTTATTGAGTCTTGTCTTCTCTAATTTCTGGAAAGCTTTGACATCCGAAACATCAAATTCCTGCCCTGCTTTGATTTCGATCAAGGACATCTTTCCCTCGTCAATCAGAACGAGGTCGACCTCGTTCTGATCGTTATCGCGGTAATAATAAAGATTCTTCTCGATACCGTTGCTGAGATAGCTCTTCCGGATTTCATTGAAAACAAAAGTTTCAAAGAAAGAACCTCGTAACACACTTCTCTGCAATACGGAAGGAGATTCCATCCCGCAGAGATAAGCTGCTAGTCCTGTATCGAAGAAATACATCTTCGGACGCTTGACGACTCTTTTTGAGATAGAGTCTTCATGATACGGCTCTACAAAATAGATAATACCAGTACGTAGTAAAGCTGCGGTCCAGCTTTTGATGGTATTGACGGAGACACCGACTTTCTTAGCATAGTTATCGTAGATGAATTCCTGCCCCGTATTGCTAGCTAATAGCTTCAGATACATCAGGAATTCATTTTCTTTTTCTAAAGCCAACTCTTCTCTTAGATCCTTTTCAAAATAGGTTGTGATGTAACTGGAATAAAAACGCTTGCTGTCCATCTGAGGATCATCGTACAGACCAGGGAAGAAACCTCTATAGATCAAAGAGAAGATCTCCTCTTCCTCGGATGGTTTTCCACTTACTCTTTTACCTAATACGATCGGATCCACATGGAAAGGAAGACATTCCCGCGAAAGAATCTCATCATAAGAGAGATTCTCCATATCTAGAATTGCGACTCTTCCGGAAAGAGATTCGGTTGCCTGATCCAATAACTTTGTCTTCTGAGAGCCGGAAAGAATATACATTCCGTTCGATTCTTTGTTTCCTCTCTTCCGTCTCGATTCGTTGACGATACGTTCTAGTTCCGGAAAGAGTTCCGGTGCTTTCTGCACCTCATCGATGATCAGAGGATAAGGATGGAGTTCCAAGAAGGACCTTGGGTCGTTCCGAGCGGAAGCACACTCTAACCGATCATCTAAAGAGACATAGGAAAAGGAGTCTTTAAAACCATGATAGAGCAAAGTGCTTTTTCCGATTTGACGTGGCCCCGTCAATAACACAATAGGAAAGTGACGGCACGTTTCTTTTAATGGCTCTAATATTGTTCTTTGAATCATTTGGCTTTCCTCTTTCGTTATTATTCTAACCTATTTTCCGTAAAATTTGCAGTATGACTTACTGATTTTAAGTTAGTGTGACTGCAAATTTTACAGATACAACATCATCTTAATAATCATATGTTAAATAAAGCAATGATTTAATGGAACGTCGTAATTTCTTGCTTCCCATGTGCTTCTTTCTCTTCCGTTTAAAACGCTTTCTTTTTCTTCGTCCCACTCTTGGAAGGCCTTTTCTAGCAGTTCATCCCAGAAAAGTGATGTTTCAGCCCAGCGAAAGTGGTTTCTATCCCTTGAAAAACGGAGAAGAACCCGAAAGAGGATAACGCTTACATTCCCAAACTAAACTACTCCCGATTAGCAAAGAGACGGGTAACACCGTCCTCACTTCAGGAGGTAAAACGAAGATGAATGCTAAGCAGAAGAAGCTGATTCCTATCGGTGCTCTGGCTTTAGGAGCCTTACTGGTAGGTGGTTCTCTCTCCTCGACCCCCACACTTTCGCTGGGAGGAAAAGAAGTAAAGGATCAGAAGTACTATGCCGGTTACTCTACCTTAGACGAAGCGAAGAAAGCTGCTGCCGAATTAGATAAGGATTTAGCTGCCGAAGGTAACGTCTTACTCAAGAACGAAGACAATGTTCTTCCTCTTGGTATCGGCTCCTATGTCTCTATCTTCGGTACCAATGCCTATGCTCCGGTCGGCGGTGGTGTCGCCAGTAAATCCCTCAACAAGACCTCTCTTACCTTAGCCAAAGCCATGGAAGCCGAAGGATTCAAAGTCAATCCGACCTTGGTCAATCATTATGAATCCAAGGGTGTCTCGGCTACCTCGGGCCCGATCTTCTCCGGTGGAGCCATCAAGGATCAGTACAACGATTTCTCTGGCTCCGTCAAGAATTCCTTCAACATCTATGACGATGCGGCTATCGTCGTTATCGGCCGCAATGCCGGGGAAGGCGGTGATGTCTCCCGTGCTACCGGTGAAAAAGCTACCGATGCCGATATTGCTTCCCATAAACAGTTAGCGACCTACACCGAAAAGAAAGGCGGAGATACCGGTGGCAATCCCGGATTCCCGTTCTCCAAGAAAGCCGCCCTTCCGCAGGCCGATGAAGATACGACTCCGAAGACCTACACCAGCAAACACGCTTTGATGCTCACCGAGGATGAAAGAGACCTCATCAAGACCGCTAAGACCAACTTCAAGAAAGTCATTGTTCTTCTCAATACCTCCAACGTCATGGAAATCGGTGAACTCAAGGACGATCCTTCCGTTCAGGGTATTCTCTGGATCGGACGTCCGGGCGAAGATGGTTTATATGGTACGGCCCGTATTCTCTCCGGCGAAGTCAATCCGTCCGGTCATCTTGTCGATGAATGGCCTAGAGATTTAACGGCCGATCCGACTTGGCAGAACTTCGGCGATAACTCGCAGACCGGTTCTTCCCACAAGTATTACAAAGCCGATGGTTCCATCATGTGCAACCGTCCGCAGTATAACGACAAGGGTGAAGTTGTTCAGGGTGCCGTCAGCGATGATTGGACCGACTTAGGTGTCGATTACGAAGAGGATATCTATAACGGCTACCGTTACTATCAGACCCGTTATGAGGATATGTATGCTGCGGATCCTGCTAAAGCTAAGGATTGGTATGAGAAGAATGTCGCCTATGGTTTCGGCGATGGTCTCTCTTACACCAAGTTCTCGATGAACATCCTCGATGTCTATAAGGATGAAGCAAAGTCGAAGAAGGTCGATCACGCCTTAACCAGTGCGGAACTTTCTTCTGATACGACCGAAGCTCAGGTGAAGAAGCTTTATGTCGATGTCAAAGTCACTAACCGTGGCTCTGTCGCCGGTAAGGAAGTCGTTCTGGTCTATGTCAAAGCTCCTTATACCGCTGGCGGTATTGAAAAGGCAGCCGAGGATCTAGTCGGCTATGCGAAGACGGATCTCTTAGAGCCGGGGGAAAGCCAGACTCTCACCGTTTCCTTCAATGTTCAGGACTTTGCTTCCTGGGATTACAAGGATGCTAACAAAGATGAAGTCAAGGGCGACTATGAACTCGATAAGGGACAATACACCATCCGTGTCATGGAGACTTCTCACCGTGACTTATCGGAAAGTGAAAGTGAAGAGAACGCGCTAAGCGAATATAACTTCACTCTCGATGATAACGTCCATCAGCATCTTGATGATTTCAGCGGAAATCGTCTCTCTAACCTCTTCACTACCGATGATGGTAAGTACAAAGGCACCTACACTACCAAGAAGGGTAAGCAGGTGACCATGTATAACTCTCTCCGTACCGCCGATATGATGGCCGATGGCGTAGACGGCGATCCGGAAGTCCTGATGAGCCGTGCCGACTTCGAAGGTACCTTCCCACAGGCTCCGAAATCCTTCAAGGTCAACGGAAGTGATGTCTATGGCCTTAAGTTCACCGATGACGTCTATGCCACTTGGCAGGCTGGCGATGTCGGAAGACTCACCTACCATCCGAGCAAGGCTATCGACACTTCGACCGATGGTATCCGTGTAAATACTCCTTTACAGGAAGATGAGACCCAGCCTTGGTATATCGATAAGAGTGATATTCCGGATACTTGGACGCAGGCGAAAGATAAGACCTCCCGTACCATCACCCTCAAGTTCAAGGATCTTAACGGTCTTGCTTATGACGATCCGAAGTACGATACCTTCCTCAATCAGCTCACCTGGGAGGAATTCACTTCCCTGATGACCGAATCGAGAGCTTCGACTCCGGCCTTAGATGACTTCGGGAAACCGAAATCCGTCGATGAAGATGGTCCGAATGATTTCGGTAACCAGTATGAGTGGTGCGATGAAGTTACGATTGCTTCTACTTGGAACCAGGAACTTGCCAATAAAGAAGGTATCATCACCGGTTCTATCTGCACTCTGATGGGCAGAACCGGCTGGTATGGTCCGGGTATGGATATGCATCGTTCCGCTTTCTCCGGCCGTAACAACGAATACTACTCTCAGGATGCTTTACAGGGCGGTTATATCGCGGCGGCTGTTGTCCGTGGTGCCCGTTCTGTCGGTTGCAACCCGATGATCAAACATCTTGCCTTCAACGATCAGGAAACCAACCGTGGCGGTCAATCTCTCTACACTTGGCAGTCCGAACAGAATATCCGTCAGTATGAGCTCCGTGAGTTCCAGATGGCGATTCAGGAAGGCGGTGCCAACTCGGGTATGTCCGCTTATGGCCGTATCTGCGGTGTCGTTAACCAGTCCAACTGGTATCTCATGACCGGCTTCTTACAGAACGAATGCGGATGGCATGGCTTCATGATCACCGATGGCTTCTTAGGAATGCGTTGGTGCACGACGGTCGATCTCATGGTCCGTGCCGGTAACGGTATCGTCTATAAGACCGAACCTTGGTATGATCTTCTCTCCGGTACTTGGAATCCGTCTCTCCGTGATGGCAAAGGCGATGTTGAATATATCGGCGATGAAACCGATAAGAACGCGACTGCCGTCGAGTCCTGGAACCAGTACTACTACACCAGAAGAGTCGCTCATTCGGTCTTATGGGCTACGGCGAACTCCGCTAACTTCCAGAACGGCTATACCGATCTTACTTATACCGGTAAATCGTTTGAAGCGAAGGCTTACTCCAACTTCTCCGACAGTGTCGCTTTCTCGGATCTGACGGTCTTCGGTACGGATTCTAAAGTCACCTATTTGTCCGATGATCTTCCGGCTGGTCTCACTCTTGATGCAACGACCGGTAAGATCTCCGGTAAGCCTACTCAGGAAGGAACCTTCACCTTCAATGTTACTGCCACCATCGATGGCTATGTCACGAAGTCCGCTCAGTTCACTCTGAAAGTCACTTCAGCCTTCACCGTTAATGCCGATTCCGATGATGCTTCGAAACTGGAAGTCGGAAAAGAAGCAACTATCAAGTATGAATCCGATGTCTTCACGACCGAAGGTGGTAAGTACGATACGGTCACTTATTCCGTCAAGTCCGGCTCGCTTCCGGAAGGTCTTACCTTAGCGGAAGATGGTACCGTTACAGGTACTCCGACGAAGGCCGGAACCTATAAGGTTACAATCGGTGTCAAAGCCAGTAAGACGGTTCCCGGTCCGTTCCCTGGTATGCCGGGTTCCGTCACCAACGAGGAAGCTCAGTTCGATGTGACCTTCGTTGTCTCCGATGCTTCTACTCCGGTCACTCCTAGCGGAAAGACCGTTGAAGAGCAGATTGAAGACTTGAAGAAGGAATTAGAAGATCTGAAGTCTTCTTCGACGAGTGCCGATGCCGAAGCGAAGAAAGAGAACGAAGCGAAGATCAAGGAGATCGAAGATAAGATCGCTGCCTTAGAAGCGAAGAACAATAAGGACTCCGGTGGATGCGGAGGCTCTATCATCGCTGTCTCTTCGACTCTTGGTGCTTTGACTCTCTTAGGCTTAGGACTTGCTCTTAAGAAGAGAAAAGAAGATAAGTAAATCCGCGAAGTGAAGTAAATAGAAAAGACCGGCACATCTTTAGAAAACAAGCAAGATGGATAACAAGTTTTCCTTCGATGTTGTCGGTCTTTTCTTCCTAGAAAGGGGAGAGACGAGGTAAATGAGGTTTCTCTCCCCTCTCTTCTGCTTAGGTCGTTTTGTTTTATGAATAACAATAAAGGAGTTCAGTCGCCTGAGGCGATCGGAGGTAACTTATGAAAAACATCAGAAAATTCGGATTAGCTTTCCTTGCTTGCTTCTCTTTAATCGGTTGTTCACCAAAGGAAGAACCAAGCTCCGCTTCTCCTGCCTCAAGTCATGAGCCGGAGATTTCAAGCAGTGTCAAAGAGGATAAGACTTCTTCTTCAAGTGAAGTCATCACTCCGAAGGAAGAAGAAGTCTCTTTAACCTTCCATTGGAATGCCGACGGATTAGAAGATACCCATGCGGTTGCGGCTAAAGGTTCGTATCTTCCTTTCCCGGAGATGAAAGAAAGAACCGGTTATCGTTTTTCCTATTGGGCCTTAGATGCCGCAGGAAAACAGGTCTACGATTTAGGAAACACTCTGGATGCCGATACGGTTCTTTATGCTATCTGGATCGCCGAGGATGCTAACTGCATCACCATCACTTTCCATAATAACTACGAAGGAGCTACTTCGGATGTCTATATGAAGATGTCTATCGCCAAAGATTCCCGTCTGAAGGCTTTTCCTGGTATTGCTAGACAGAATCATGATTTCAAAGGTTGGTATACTTCGACCACTTATGAAAAGGCTGTCTCCAAGATCACCAAGTATTCGGCGGATACGGATCTTTATGCCCGTTGGTTCAACATCGATGTCTTAGAAGCCGAATATACCAAACTTACGGATCTCACCTATGAAGAGGATCCGAACATCAACGACTTCGGTGAGAAGATCGGACATGGTTACTCCAGCGATGTCTCCGGTACCGGTCTCATCTTCAAGGAGAACGCAAACCTCAAAGCTTCTAACGGTTACTTCATCTGCGACCTCTACTACAAAGAAGCTTTCATTCAGTTCGATATCACTTCGGATAAGGAAGTTACGGATGCCACTCTTACCGCTACCTTAAGCGCGGAGTACTTCGATATGACTTTCACCAAGGATAACTGGATTGTCTCCGTCAATGGAACTTCCATCGATTATGGAACCATCGTCTTAGACAATGTTCCTTCCGGCCGTGATTCGGCGAATAAGAGACCATTCTCTACCCATAACCTCACCAACAGCCTTCATCTCAACCAGGGTAAGAACACCATCAAACTGATCACCAATAACTCCACCCGTCATGATTCGACCGGTACGATGGCTGCGGAAGCTCCGATGATCGATTGCCTGACGATCTCTTCTTCCGCCACGATCGATTTTGATGCCCATACGGATAATATCGCCTAATAAGGAGGCTTCTTTATGTCTTCGATGAAGAGATTCTTTCATTCAAGGACAGTTGGCTTTTATCTCTCGCTTGCGGGAGCTTTACTAGAAGTCGTCTCCTTGATTCTCTACGGACTACACGGCGTCAATGAGTTTGCTTCTTCTTATCTTGTATCTGTATTTGTAACGGGTGCAATTGCCGCGGTTACGGGACTTGTCTCTTTATTCTTTGAGTACCGTCTTATCCGTCAATTCTCTTTCCTTTTTGCTCTTTATGCTTTCATCGCCTATGTCGGAAGTCAAGCCAATTACTTAGCTTCTCTCTTTGTCAGCATCGATGAAACAACAATCTCCGTTCCGTTTGTCCTTACGACTATTTTCCTTCTTGTTGCTTTTGTTCTCTTCCTTGTCTCCGTCTTCTTCTCCTGGAAACCGGCTGAGAAAGCCAAAGTGATGCAGGTCCCTGTCGAAAAGAAAGGAGCAGACCATGAATAAAAGATGGCTTAACCCCAAACTCTATAACGGGTTATTCTTCGGCTTCTCTATTGCCTTCGTCGTCTTCCTTTCCGGAAGAGGAATCGCGATGGCTAACTCCGGTGCCGTCAATGACGCTCTCCATATCACCACTTCCGGAAGCAATACCAATAAAGATGCGGTCTACTTCAAACGCACCTATACCACCGATGCCGATGTCAAAAAATATTTTTCTTCCGTAGCTCAGGAAGCGGAAGGCGAAGGTCTTGTTCTTCTCAAGAACGACAACAACTCTTTACCTTTAGCTAAAGGTACCAAGATCGCTTTATTCGGTACGGCTAGCTACCATATCAACTACAACACTTCCGGTTCTTCTTCGACCGATTCTTCCAACTATAAATCCTTAACCGATTCTTTGAAGGACGAAGGTTTCAGTATCGATGAAGATATCGCTAACCTCTATGCTTCCGATGCTTTTAAGACCTATGGCCGTACCTTCACTTCGGGACGTTATCTCATCAACGAAGCTCCGTATTCTTTAGTCGAAAACACCGCAAAATCTTCTCTGAAAGCCAGTGAAACGGCAATTGTCACTCTCGCCAGAGAATCCGGAGAAGGAAAAGATATTTCCACCGTAAGAAGCGATGGTGTCGATGGTTCTTATCTCTCTCTTTCAAAGGAAGAGACGGATCTTCTCAAAGGTCTTACGACCTTAAAGAAGAACGGGAGCTTAAAGAACATCATCGTCCTTCTTAACTCCTCTAACCCGATCTCTACCGCTTTCTTAAGCGAAGAAGGTATCGATGTCGATTCCTGCCTCTGGATTGGGAATGTCGGCGCGTATGGCTTAAGTGCAGTCTGTGATGTCTTATCCGGCGATATTAACCCGAGCGGAAGATTATCCGATACCTATGTCAAAGATAACTTTTCCTCTCCGGCGATGAGTGTCTGGATGTCTAACCCGAACAGCTCTTTTGCTAGAGCCTATTCGAACTATAAAGCAGCTGGCCTCAACTCTACTAACCGTGCCTATGCGACCTATGAAGAAGGTATCTATGTCGGTTACCGTTACTATGAGACGAGATACGAAGATGCGGTCTTAGGAAACGGGCAGGCAGACGATTATTCCTATAGTAAGGATGTCGCTTATCCTTTCGGTTACGGATTAAGCTACACCACCTTTGAAACCACCGGTTTCCGTGTCACTCCTTCCAAAGACGGAAAAGAATTCGATGTTTCCGTGAAGGTGAAAAACACCGGAAATAAAGCTGGGAAACATGCGGTGGAAATCTATCTTCAGAAACCTTATACCGACTACGATAAACAGCACGGCATTGAAAAAGCCTCTGTCGAATTAGCCGGTTATGCCAAGACTTCTCTCCTTGCTCCGGATCAGGAGGAAGAAGTGAAGATCCCGGTCAAGAAGTCTCAGTTTAAGACCTATGATGCCGATGGTAAGAAGACCTACATTCTTGAAAAAGGCGACTATTACATCACCTTAGGCGAAGATGCCCATAATGCCGTCAACAACATCTTAGAGAAGAAAGGTGCTTCCTCCTCGAAGATCGTCGGTAATAAAGGTGACTCTTCTCTTGCTTATCAGTACTCGGTCCGTGAAGATGACTTCACTACCTATGCTAAGAGCGAAGCAACCGGAGAAGCTATCACGAACCAGCTCAATCATGCCGATATGAACCGGTATGAAGGAAAAGGAACTAACTCCATCACTTACGTCTCCCGTAACAAATGGAAAGACACCTGGCCGAAAGAAAGAACCTCTTTCACGGTCGGTGATAAGATGAAAGAAGACTTAGGTAGTCATGAAGCTCTTCCTACGGATGGTAAAATGCCGACCTATCAAAGCGGCAAATCTATGTCCCTTATCGACTTACGTACACTCGACTTCGACGATAAGAAATGGGATGAACTTCTTGACTCTATGTCGAAAGAAGATCAGATCCGCTTAGTCACTGATGGTCAATTGGTTACCGCTGCTCTTTCGAGTATCAACCTTCCTGGTACGGTCGAGAAAGATGGCCCTACCGCGGTCACTACTACGAAGACCGATTCTTCCTTCCCGAGCGAAGGAATCTGGGCATCTACCTTCAACAACGAACTGATTGAAAAGATCGGCGATGCCTTCGCCGAAGATATCGTCAACTCCGATGTTCAGGGTATCTATGCGCCGGGTGTCAACCTCCACCGCACTCCATTTGGCGGTAGAAGCAACGAATACTTCTCCGAGGATCCTTATCTTACCGGTAAGGCCGCCAGTGTCGAGATTCAGGGATTGCAGAAGAAAGGTGTTGTCGCTCATATCAAACACTTCGCCTTCAATAACGAAGAGACGAACCGTAACGGTATCTCTATCTGGCTCAACGAACAGTCTGCCCGTGAACTCTATCTTCTTCCCTTCGAAATGGCTGTCCAAGAAGGCGATACGGGTGCCTTGATGAATTCCTTCAACCGTGCCGGTTGCTTATGGACCGGAGGCGACAAGAATCTCTCCATCAACATCCTTCAGAAAGAGTTCGGTTTCAAAGGCTATGCCATCACCGATATGGGCGCTGCTAACGGCGGTACCTACATGGTCTATGACGATGCCTATATGGGTGGGACAAACCTCTTCATGGCTAGTCCGAATACGTTAGATGACTATAAGAACAACGCGGCTTTCTGTGAGAAGGTCCGTGACTCGGCTCATCGTATCCTCTACACCATCGTCAATAAGTCGGTGGCGATGAACGGATTCACTTCCGATACTCAAGTGGTTACGCATACGCCTTGGTGGGAAGTCCTGCTCAACACTCTTGTGATCACCTTCGGTTGCTTAGCAGGAGTTTCTCTTGCTCTTGATATTGTCTCCGAAGTTCTTTTACGGAAAGACGATACGATCTAATTCGCTAAACTCCTTTCTTGAAATAGCTCAGGCTCCATGGGTTCGGAATTTACCTCCCCGATACCATTGTCCTGAGTTTTTTGAATGCTAGGAAGAAAGAAAAAGGTTATCCGTTCCACACGGATAACCAAAGGATGGTTGTAAAACAACTTCCTATCTATCTATAAAGGTTTCTTCTTCCGAAAAGGTTTCTTTTCTAATACATGATGGAGATGATCATCCATGGTTTCTTCGAGGTGATCTTGGTTTCCTCTTAGGTCAAAGAGAAGCGGATACAGAAGGAAGATTGTATAAAGGATCGAAGAGGATTCATCCATCAGGATTCCTCTCGGTTCTAAGAAACCATAGAGAAGAGAAGTGACAAAGAAGATAAAGTAACCTAAGGTCGTCACTTTCTGATAACGGACTAAATCACTGATGACACCGGTGAGGAAGAAGAAGTAGATAGCAATGACTAAGAGAAGAGCAAAGACTCCCCATTGTCCGACCATATCAAGATAGACAAGATGGGAATAGGGAAGCTGTTCAAAGGGGATAGCATACGTCTTTGCTTCTAAGAGAACACTTCGATAAGGGACGAGGTTATAACCGAAGAAGAAATAATACGGATAGCTATGAAGAAGAGCGTCTGTGTATTTGACATGGACGCCTCTTGCTTCTACGGTATGGTTATTTGTGATCGCTTCTTTCCAGAATTTCGCTACGCTGGGATTGAAGAGGAAAAGGAAGATGAGAAGAAGGATAGCAGCTATAGAGACAATCAAGACGGCTATCGCTTCTTTCCGATGTTTCTGAATCATGGTGATAACAAATAAGAGAGCAAAGACAAGATCCGAAATCGTGATAAGAAGAAGTGGCGTTCTAGAGAAGATGATCAAAAGAGAAAAGAGCGTAAGAGGAAGATTGAAGAAGAAGAACAGATTCGGTTTACGGAACATTTCCGCGATAGAGAGGAGATTACTTAACATCAGGAAGAAACCGAAGACGTTGCGATAAGAAGTGAAAGAACGGAGAGATAAATCGAGCCTTGCTTCTTTTCCTAAGAAGAGAACGGAGAAGTTATTGTTCCATATGTCTTTTTCTTTGAGAAGAGAGTAAGTGATCATCACTAATACTAACGAGATCAGGAAGTAGGATAGTTCTCTGGTTTCTTTCTTGACGATATCTTCGGAGAAGGTTCTTACATAAGAGAAGAAAAGAACATAGAAGAAACCTAAGAAGGCATCGTTGAAGAAATTGAGGAAACGGAGAGGAAGAGAGAAGCCTTCATAGGTGAAAGTACCGGTCACATCCTTTAAGGAGAGCGAATAGGAAATTTTTCCATAAGGGAAAGAAAATAAAGAGATAAGACGAAGTAATAAGAATCCAAAATAGAGGAAAAGAATCAGAGGAGGTATTCCTTTTCCGGTCACTTTTCTTCGGGAAGTCATCAGGAAATAAGTAAGAGCTAAGAATAGAACATAGGCGGAGACTAATACCTGTACCGGTAAAAGCTCGTTATAGTGAACCTGAATCGCTTTATCCTGAATCGAAAAGCCAGGCAAAACAAATAGGACCGAAAGGGCTCCTAATAAGGCTAAAAGGATAGAATCGAAGATATCTTCCTTGCGGTGTTCGTGCGGGATCAAGGTCATGGTTGACATAAGTTATATTATTATAAACTACTCTATTCTAGGGAAGGTAATGTTTCCCTTACTCAAACAAGAGAAATGTTGAAAATTACGGAGATTCCACCTTCTTTCCTTCTGGATTCTTAAAGAGAACCTTCGCTTTTTCTTTTTCTCTTCGGTTTTCTTCTTTATAATGTTTCTGCAAGGAGAAAGTATCTAAAATGGCCGAAGAAAACAAAAAGAAAACCGAACAGGAAAAAGAATTCGATGAACTCTGTAAGAAATACGAAAAACTCGAACCGATGACCACTCGGATCATCCTTTCCAGCAAAGCCTCGACTCTGATTCCTGCTTTAAATAAGATTGCCGATGATGGTCTATCCGGTGTTGAACTTTTCCGTGATTTTATCTTAGTCACTATCGCTGCCGATAACCGTTTATCCCAAGGAGAATACGAAGCCTTGTTACCGGCTATGAGAGCCTTCTTCGGAGAAGAGGAAGTTCCTTCTTATGAGGACTGCAAGAAACGTGTTTCTTCCTTAAAGAAAGAAGAGGAAGAAGCCAAAGAAGCCATGAACGACTTTGTCGATAGCATCGGTAAATTCTCTCCGGCTATGAAAGAAGATCTCATCGTTGTCGCTTTACTGATCTGCTCTATCGATGGCAAGATCTCCCCGAAAGAGAAAGCCTGGATTCAGAAGCTGATGGCTTAATCCCTCTATGGAAAACAATAGAATCAAAGGTAGATTCGTCCTCTGTACTCCGGAGGAAGTCAAATCCTCTTTCCCTGCCCCTAAACAGGTAGTCCTTCCGAAAAGAAGCTCTGCTTATTCTGCCGGTTATGACTTCACTTGTCCTTACTCTGTGGATATCAAACCAGGAGAAGAAGTCATTATCCCTACCTACGTCAAATGCTTAGACTGCCCTCACGATAAAGTCCTGAAGATCTATGTCCGTTCCTCCTTAGGTATCAAAAGAAACCTCATGCTTGCCAATGGTACCGGGGTCATCGATTCCGACTATGTCTGGTGCATCTATGTTGCCTTAGTCAACTACGGAAAAGAAGTAGCCCATATCGACGAAGGAGAACGTTTCGTCCAAGGTATCTTCGAAGATTACTATGTTCTCGAAGACGAAGAAGAAGTCACCGCTTCCCGTACCGGTGGTATCGGAAGCAGTGGGAAGAAATAGTATAGAGATTACGATTTCTGATATAAGAAGCAACCCCTAATACAAAAGCAAAAGCGTTGCTAGTCTCCTAACGTAGGTTGAGGGCTATGCAGCGCTTTTTTCTGACAACCGATAACTTCTATAAGCTCTTCTCTTCTCCTGTGCTTAAGGAGAAGAGCTCTCTTTTGGAAGAAGCGAAATTCTCTTTCGGTAAACCGAGCCAACGTTTTTCAAGCGGTCTTAATAAAGGTAGAACATCGGAGTCGGCGAGAATCTCGATATCCGTTCCTTGGGTCGGTTTCATCTTATAGAAAGCATATTCGATAGCCGGAGTCTTCAGAACGATTCCTTCGGTACTTTCTAAAAGGAAGCCTTCTTTCGTAAGGACGGTTTCATTGACTAAGAGAATATCCTGAATCTCTTCCTTGACAGGGAAACGACGGAAATCCGGAATCTCTCTGTTCTCGTCTAACTCTTCTTCTCTTTGAAGAGAAAGAAAACGCAATTGAGGAAACTCCATCTTCGGACCGAAGAGACTACCTACTTTTCCTTCCTTGATATCGATACCTAAGATTCCTTTATCGGTGAGAACACCGACTCTTGGAGAAGTCTTGGAATCCGCCCATAAGGACTGATGCTTGAGGAAAAGAAGTTTGGTTCCGATGAGACTTTTCAAAAGAATCTGACTCTTCTTATCTAGTGTTACCTTTATGTTTTTCATCGAGAAGATTTCTCCTGTTAGCCTTAGTCTAATACTTCTTCTATCTTTTCTTCACATTCTTCTGCGTTATCGACTAAAGCAACAGCACCGACTTCCTTCATCCTGTTATTTTCTCCATAACCCCAGGTAACACCGATACCGGGAATACGGTTTTCGTTTGCCCCAACGATATCGAGATACGTATCTCCGATCATTACGGCTTTACTGCCGCTAGGCAGAGAAGAAAGACACAGAGAGATGATATCTTTCTTCTTCGATATTTTGCCGTCTAAGGTAGAACCATAAACACCTGCAAAAAGAGAATCCAAAGAGAAAGCATGGACGATTCTCTTTGCTAGAGCCTCTCCTTTTGAAGTACAGACAAAGGAAAGATATCCTTTCTTCTTCAAAGAGGAAAGCATCTCTATCATTCCAGGATAGGGATTCGCATCCAAGTATCCACCTTTTTCCTTTTCGTAGTTCTTACGGTAAATCAAAACCGCTTCTTCGACTCTCTCTTCCGGAACATGGGAAAGACGGAAACAGTCTCTTAAAGGAGGCCCGATAAAATAATTCAGATCCTCATAAGAAGGAGCAGAAAGATGCATCTCTTTTAAGGTAGCGATAGCGGAGTGTTTGATTCCGGGACCGGAATCCATCACCGTGCCATCGAGATCAAAAAGAACAGCTTTGACACTCATCTTTCTTCTCCGATATTGAGTAAACCGTCGTTAGAAAGCGGAATAGCATTTCCCTGAATCAGAGGAAGAACGTAATCAATATAAGATGCGGAGATATTATCTCCTGCCTTATTGATATATTTTTTCGGCAAGGTTCTTGCGATATCCTTCGCTTTCTCTAACGCAATGGTTCCATAAAGAGGAGCATACTTCTCCTCTTTCTTTCTTCCTAAGGTCACCATCACTCCGGTAAGACCTTTTTGATAGCAGCGATAGGCTTCACTAGCGACTCCTTCTGCTTCCTTGATATCGGTTAACGAAGGAAGGAAAGAAGAAGCACGGTTAAGAAGCGAAAGTTCAATTCCTCTTGTCTTGATTCCTTCTTGCGCAATTAAAGAAGCTAAATACTTTCCGACACCACCTACCTGCCTGTTGTTGAAGGCGTCTTTCGCTATAGAATCGGTAGCAATCAAGGTTCCGTCTTTATCGCGGATTCCTTCGGAAACCACGACTAAACAATGACCCTTTTTACTATAGGTCGCTTTGCATTTTGCTAAGAAATCCGGAATCGAGAAAGGAACTTCCGGAACATAGATATAATCCGGTTTGATACCTTTTAAAGAAGCAAGAACGGCACTTGCGGTAACAAACCCGGAATCTCTACCCATGGTCTCGATGATATTCACTCTTCCTTTTTCATAAGAAAGATCATCTAGACCGATAGCGATGGTGCTATTTGCGACAAATTTCGCTGCCGTTCCAAACCCCGGCGTATGATCACAACCCGTCAAATCATTATCGATGGTTTTCGGAATACCGAAAACTTTGATCGGTAAGTTTCTTTCTTTGACATAGGAAGCTAAGGTAGCGGCGCTATCCATCGAATCGTTCCCGCCATTGAAGAAGACCACATCAATCTGATACTTGATCAGAGTCTTCAGAATCTTCTCGGCAAAGGGATCTGTGCTATCGCTCGGTAATTTCTTCCTTAGAGATCCGGTATAGGATCCCGGGCGGAAAGAAAGAATCGGGACTTTTTCTAAATCGACTTCGACAAGTTTCCCTTCCGAAAGACCTTTGACACCATAGTGGGAATAATAGAAATGACCGTGGTTCTTATCTTTCTGGAAAGCTTTCACTAAGCCGGCAAAAGAAGAATTGATGACAGCCGTCGGTCCTCCCGATTGGAGGTAGAGAAGATTAGTAGATGTTCTCTTCATAGTTGACATAGCGGTATTTCCTCATTTCTGCATCTTTTTCAGCCACCGGCTTCAAAGACTCGATATCTTTATTCCCGTTGATACGACGGTTTCTTCTGGCAAAGACGACTAAGCAGACAAAGGTGACCATGAGTCCTAAGGAAGTAAACATCATACCGACTTTTAAGAACGGGGAATTGTACTCTAACGAATACGTCACATCGCCGCTTTTCCCTTCAAAACCGATGAATCCGCCTTGGGCGGTATAAGTCTTCACTTCCGTCTTCTTCTCTTTTCCGGTGTTGCTATCACTAGTCACACGATAGAGTTTCCAACCGTTGCTATTCGGATAATTGAGAACCACGAACTTCGAAGAAGTGTAGCTTGTTTTGAAGAGGACGTTGTCGTCATCTCTTGAGACGATCGTAGCCGCATTCTCCTTAAGATTATCGATTGCTTTCTGATAATCCGAATTGCGCTGGACATAAAGAGCCGGAGCACGGAGCGTAATCGGATTCTCCTTGGTTCCTTCTTTGAGGATTCCTAAGATCTTGGCAACCGGCCGATCCACATAGTAACCATGGGCTCTCTTATAGTTCGAATAGGAGTGCTGGGCATAACAGATCAGATGATCGTTCTTATCGAAGAAGCGCCATTCGATATTATCGGTATCCTCAATCGAGATATAACCACCGGTAGTAGGATCTTCGGGATTGGCTTCCGGAAGTAAGAGAGTCGGATTTCCGTCTTCATCGATCGGAGTGATTAAGAGTTTGGAATTATAGAGAACACTATTGGTATAACGATAACCCTTATCGGATATCATCCTTCCCGAAGAGTCCTTCTTCGTGAAGAAATCGAAAGCATCATCGGCAGGACGGATACCGTTATAGTATTCCCACGGATGACTCTTCCGATACTCATCTAAGCAGTTTTCATCTAAGGCATTCAAGGCATCGCAGGTTGCATATTCTCCGGAAGGATAGCGATCGGTAGCCGGCCAATGGGCGGAATAGATTGTCAGTTTCAGGTTATTGGTATAACCGGTTCCGCTATTGGCGTTCCAGACTTCAATCGGAGCAGAAGCACCTTCTTTATAGGCGCTTTCCGTGGTAAGAGCATCCTTGAAACGTTCGGCCTGAGATGCGATGGATTTATTGTTGGTATTGGTGATGATAGCGACGGTTCTATCGTTGAGATTGACGAAACCGGTATTGTAACGGCTCTTGTTATAGAAAGTGACGAAGTCGTCGTTAGGAAGAATCGCATAACGGAGAAGAGGATACTCGTTAAGATCTTCGTAGGCGTTGTATTCGACATCGGCACTATCGCTCTTATAACGGAGATTGGTTCCTAACCAATCCTCGTTGATGACGGTGTTATAGGCAAAAGCAAAATCGATGAAGTCCGTATTGAGATAAAGGGTCTTTGAGCAGGATTTCGACTTCAGATACTTGATCAGTTCCTTTGAATAATGAACCCCGTATTTTTCCATATCGGCTTCGGTAAGAGTCGAAACATCCACATAACCGTACGGAACATCGTATTCGGAAGGAACGGCTCTTGCAGCTCTTGGATAAGAATAAGGAGTTCCATAGGTGTTATGGTAGGTGACGAAAGAAGGATCGACTCTATCGACTAAGTAATACTTGGTACCGATAAAGGTCTCCATGTTGTATCTGTGGTTATGGACACCCATGGACCAGTTACGTTCCGAATAAGGAATACGGGAACGGTCTAAGAAGTTCTGAGCGACGAAAGGATAGACGGAGTGGAAAGCCGCGGTTCCTTCATATCCTTCTCTGACGTTGATGTTCGGATTGTTACGGCTCTGCGTGGAATTATAGATACGGTAGAAATCTTCGTTATTTTCGCTTTCTTTCAGAAGTTCGACAATCTTCGTCTCTTCCGGAATATCGCTATCGAAAGCGATGGTGGAAGTACCTTCTCCGTAGATGGTGGCATTGGCCATCACGATGATATCGAGAGCGGAAAGAAGATAAACGGCAATCGAGAATTGCCTCTTGTGGAACAGAGGTCTCATCACGAAGTAGCAGACAAAAAGCCAAGCGATTGATAAGACGATGAGAAGCATCTTCTCATCCCAATCGGTCGAAGAGAAATAATCCGGATGCTGATTGACGGTCAATACAATGAGGAAGCAGGAGATAGCCATCAAAACGGAAGTGAAGACCAAGGAGAGATCAAGATAACTTCTGGGAATCTCTCTTCTTCTCTCGATGGCTTTGAGATCGAAGACGATCATCCAAGCCGTCGGCATGATGAACCAACGGGCATAAGCGACCGTGAAACCGGAGAAGAGATAGAATCCAAACGGAGTGAAGACTAAGAAAGTAAGAACAAAGCAGGCAATCACATAAGACCACCTCTTCTCATGGAAGGAATCCATGAGAGAGACAAAGAACATCAGAAGCATCGGAGTCGTCACATATAAACCGGCGACCTGGTTATCGTACCAATAGACATTGAGAAGGTTAGCGGAATAACAATCGTCCGACATGAATAAGAAGTTGAGAAGTGGAGTTACCTGGTTCTGTTCGGTTCCGTATTTATAGGTGAAGATAGCATCGATCTTGGCTTTTAGTCCTTCGGCGTTAAGAATCGTCTGAAGATAGGAAGCATTAGAAACACGAGGCATATTGAGAGCCATGCTCATGCCGGGTAATAAGGTTAAACAGCCAAGAAGAATCGCCGTGACATAGCTGAGGACACCCATACCTAGGACTCCCCAGTTGCTATCGTAGGAACGGCTCTTCATGGTCTGGAAGAAACGGAACATCGCATAGAGGAAGCTACCGATCATGAATTCGACGAAGAAGAAGTAATTCGTCAATCCCTGCAAGAAGAAAGCAACTAAGAAAATGCGGGGATCTTTCTTCTGAACAATTCTTTCCACACCGAGAAGGATGAGAGGGAAAAAAGACACACTTTCGATGAAGTGGAACCACATATAGGAGAAACTATAGGCGCAGAAAGCATAGGTCAAAGCGCCGAGAGAACGGGATTTCGGAGAAAGCTTCAGATCTCCTAAATACCAGTACATAAACATACCGGCAACACTCATCTTGACGAAGTACTCTAAACCCTGAAGCTGTAAAAGCCAGCTTCTCGGGAAAGGTAACAGAATCAAAAGATACGGATTGAAGAGGAAATAGAAGGCGTTAGCACCGACGTTATCGACCCCTAAGAAGATGGTTCTGTCCCACTGAGGGAAATTGCCGGTCCTAAAGAAAGTATGCCAATCATCGTAAGCATCGAAAATGAAGGTCATACTCTGCATCGAATAGTCTCCGCCGAGCGGGACGGTCGCATCGTAACGTACCCAAGTGAAGATGAAGCAGAAGAAGCAGACAACCATTATCCCATACCACGTCTTCATCGCCTGACCGGGATGGAGGAAAACACGGGAAAACCATTTTCCGATTTTCTTTGCTCCGTTTTCCAAAGCCAGTAGACAGCGGTTAAATCCTATTTGTAATGTTTCTGTATTCACGATAGTAATATTTAATCACTTATCGATGTTTCCTTCTATTACTTTTCAAAAGGGAAAAGTGGACGGAAAATGAGCCTTTTCTGCTAGCCTCTCTTTCAAAGAAAGAGAAGTTAGCCATGCTTTAGGGAAGAGAAACAAAAGAACGGTAAGGAGCAACGTCTTCTTTACAGAAGAAAAGAGAAAAAGAAAAGCGCTTTCGCTCTTCCTTAACGATAACCGCGAGCGGACATCTCCGAAAGGGGATTGCCTCAGGTATAATAACAGACGGAGTATTTATCGATGAGAATCAACACTTTCGTTGAAAAGATAAGAAGCTTCCTGAATTCGCCGCTCTTTCTTGGAACGGTAGCGATTTTAGCTTTCCTCACTTGGCTTCTTCCGACTCCGTTTTATTGGATTCCGGCTACCCTTTATCTCTTGTTAGGTTTCTTACCGCTTTTCGGGAAAGACGGCAGAAGTTATCTGCTCCTCTTTTTAGGAAACATGTTCTTAGAACACGATAAAGTTTCTTTCTCTTCGTTACCCTTTGTTTCCATTGTGGTCGGAGCAGCACTACTTCTATCTTTAGTAATCTATCTTATTCTTCATAGACCGGTGATGCGACTCACCCCGATCTTCTGGTCTTTACTGCTTCTTTCCTTGGTTTTCTTCTCTTCTTACCTCTATGTTGCTTTCCGCGAAGGCAATGCCGATATCCGTTCTATTCTTTATTTACTGGCTTTTATCTATTTCCTTGTCATTTATCTTCTTCTCTGCTCCGTTATCGGAAACGAAGAGACACTTCCTTATTACAGCACCGGGGTAGTCTTCTTCTCTTTGATCATTTCCTTTGAAGTTTTTATCGGAATCTTAGTCAACTCCGGTTTAGGACTGGCAACTCCCTCTTTCTCTATCGGTTGGTCCTATACCAGAGAAACCGCCTCTACCTTGCTTCTTCTTTCTTTACCCTTCTATTCCATCCTGATCCATGAAAAGAAACCGTATTACTTCCTATTGGAACTCTTCCCGATTGCAGCCATTCTTCTTTTATCTACCAATTCCGGCTTAAGCACCTTCATTCTCTTTGTTATTCCTTTAACGATCCTGACTCTACAGAACTACGGTAAATACTCCAATTACTTCACTCTCTTCATTCTTTTCGGTTTTGCGGGGCTTTTCGGTCTCTTGATGGGAGTCAACCACGATTTCAATTTCCGTGTCGGAGAAGCCTTCGGTTCGCTTCTCTACTTCGGTACGAGAGATACCCTACGAAGACAGATCACTTCAGATTCGATCTCTGCTTTCTTAAGCAATCCTATCTTAGGCTCCTCAATCACTACTTTCGTTCAGAATGATGGTACCTTACGTTTCTCTTTCAATACGGTTCTTTCGACCATGGTGATGGGAGGAAGTATCGGATTAGCAGCTTATGTTCTCTATGAAGTCATCCTTTATCTCGATTTTGCTAAGAAGAAAAACCCTGCGAAATGGCTCTTCCTTCTCTTCATATTGATGGTGGAAGTGATCGGGGTCATCGATAACACTATCTATAACCTCACGATTTATCTCTTCTTCCTCACTTCTTTATGCTGTTTTGAGATGACTTCAAGACCGGAAGACCTACAGATTCACGAAGACTATTTCTTACGCCCTCAGAACAAGGAAGAATGACGATTTCCTCTCACTTTACTAAAATAAAGAAAGACGATTTTCTAATGCTTGTAAAATAAACGTAAAAGCGTTCACAAAACAAATAATTCGATAGAAAAATAATCAAAACGCTCATAAATTATGCCTTTTTCGCTTATTCCGATTATGTCAGATCATCAACTTATTGTGCTCTTTTTATTGACAAAAGAAGGGGCGTTGAGTATATTACTCGTGCATCTGGGGAACCAGGGCACTTGAACTTGATAATCAATTCCAACAAAAATTCCTTTTGCTCTCTCCGTTATGCCCTTGTGGCGTAGCGGAGTTTTTGTTTATAAAAGAGACCGATTCTATGGTCTTTTTACATAAGAAATAAGAGGAGAAACCCATGAAAAAAGAGAGAAGCTACGGCGCTGTTGTCTACCGCTACGAAGGCAAAGAAAGACTCTATCTGATCGAGAATATGAGATTAGGTCATGTCTCTCTTCCAAAAGGTCATATCGAGGCGGGTGAGACTCCTTTACAGTGCACTTTACGCGAAATCAAAGAGGAGACCAATCTCGATGTCAATGTCGATATGTCTTTCTCCCATACGATCACTTATTCTCCTTCTTCGGATGTCTCGAAAGATGTCACTTTCTTCGTTGCCGAAGCCTTGAGTGAAGATCTTATCCCGCAGCCGGAAGAAGTTTCTTCTTTAGTCTGGGCTCCTTTTGAAAAAGCCTATAAGATGCTCACCTTTGATACCGATAAAGAAACCCTCAAAGACGCCGATACGTACCTTACGCAGCATGCCTAAAAGGGATAAAAGACTTGTCTCTTATAACATGTCGAGGATCAAGGGAAAGAACACTTCCATTGAAAAGATCCTCCGGCATGCCCTGACCCAAGCTGGGTATCGATATCGGGTCAATGACCCTTCTTTACCTGGCCATCCGGATATTGTTTTTAAGAAAGCGAAAATCGCTATCTTCTGCGATGGTGACTTTTTCCATGGCTATGATTTTCCGAAGATCGATGCTCAACTGAAAACCAATAAGGAATTCTGGGAAAAGAAGATCCTCACCAATCAGGAAAGAGACCGAAAAGAAGATCAGGAACTGGTCGAGATGGGTTATCTGGTTCTCCATTTCTGGGAACATGAAATCCGGAACGACCTCGGGAAAGTTGTCTCTACCATTGAAGATACTCTTTATCGAAGAAACCAAGAAAAAGAAGAGGAAGAAGGCGAGGAAGAAACCGAAATCTGAACTATCGTTCTGCCTTCTATTTCAGTATTCCCAGGAAGGAGTCCTTATTGTAGAGAGTATCGCTCTTCAGCTGAGTGTCGAGCCAAGTCAGAGAAAAATCTTTCTGCCGGACCATTAGAAGAGAGACATACCCAGTGAAGATTGCACAGGCATAAGAAGAAGCGGTATCCTTCTCTAAAACCTTCTCACCTTCCGCATTCCTCCTCAGAAGAGGGATGTTTTCGCCCGGGCATAAGATTCCCTGCTTGGTGCTGGAGGTATTCGTATTTGCGTCAAGCTTTCCGTTCTCATCCTGTGTCTGCACAGCATAGGTATAGGAAGAAGAGGCAGGGTAAGTGAATTCTTCTTTGTTATCTCCGACGGAACTGTTGAGAATGACACCTTTCTCCTTCAGTTCTTTCAGATCTTCCTCAATCGTATCATCAAAACGCTTTCTGCCGAAGCTCATATTGATGATGTCGTAATCCTGGTTCTTGCAGTAAGTGAGGCCTTTATGGATTGTCTCCGTATCGGTCAATCCGACACTATTCATCACCCGGATAATATGAAGATGAACAAGGGGAGCTACTCCGTAGATCGAGTTCTTTTTTGTGGAAGCCGAAGCGATGAGAAGAGCGACATTCGTCCCATGTCCGGTCCCATCGGTAAATGAAGCGGTCTGCTCCGACGTGGCATCATAATAGGTGGGTTCCCTTTTAAAGTAGGGAAGAGACCACGAAGCTAAACCAGAATCCAGTACGGCAACATCCACGGTTTCGTCAGGATCGCCTAAACTTTCCTGACGATGAGTCACCCCTAAGGAATCGAAGTACCAGGGATACTCAATCCGAGAAGTGTAGACGGATACGCCGATGAGGCTACCGACGAGAATCAAAAGAATCAACGGGATAAACGTGCAAAACGTGATCTTGAATTTCGGAGGTTCTTCATTCATCTCAGGATATGGAGGTTGCTCGTCGATAATATTTCCGTTTTCATCGATGGTTGGATGGTAGTTCTGAAATGCCTCTGCCGCTGCTATCGCATCCTCTTTTCTCTCGAAGAAGAGTGTTCTAGTTGGATATTGACGAGCAATCTTCTCCTCTTTTTTTAGGCGGATTTTGACAGTGGTGATAAGAAAAAAACGAACGACTTTGACGGATTGGATTGTGGAAAAAGGAGTGATTACCAATTCTAATTCTCTTCCGTAGATTCTCGAGTGGTTTCCTACGATGTACGCATTATGTTCAATCTTCACATGGAAGAAATTCGGAAGAGCCATCCATAGAAACCAAATAATAAAGAGGAAAGTACAGACATTGAATCCGAAGTAGTACAGAAGATAATACTGCCAGGGTATGGAAGGGCCATTTACGGAAGTGAAGTCTAAGAGAAGAATGAAGCCGATGTATAAAAAGGAAAACGGAAAAGCAGTAACAAGCCAGAAGGAGAAAGAGCACTTCAATAGAGTTTTATAGGTAAACTTGTCATCTAATCTTTTCATAAAGAAATACCTCTTTTTTGATTGCTTCGGGAAGCATCGCACGAATATAGGATGATGAAAAGGATGCTCTCTAATCTAGCTGGGTCAACGACCATCGAATGCCCCAAAAACGGATCTGACAAAAAACAGGGCAATCGAGTCGGAAACAATTGTAGATAATAGTGCAGGAAGTGATTAAGGTAGGGGCAATTTTATTCAGGATAGCATTCAGTAATGTTTTTACAAGCCATCCATATCCTGGGGATAACTTCTCTAAAGTCATCAAGGCAATATTAGCGGTGATAAGGCCGGAAACCAGTACACTAATATGATTTTCCAAATAAGTAGAGACGACATCTTTCAGAACATTTGGAGGGAGATTGAAAACAGCTGTTGCGATAACTGACGTAACGGTATCATTATCAGTTTGACGCATGATTTTCTGATAAAAGGAGAAGGCGTTGCTTAGGAAAGCAGCAAGTCGATAGACCATGCCGCCGATTCCGACTAGTTTTCCGAAATCGGAATCTAGCTTATAAGTGACTCCCCACCAATGAACACCGATTTTCCAGTGCTGCCATTCTTCCTTATATTCATCATCAATAAGATAAACAAGCTCTTTTTGTGGCTGATATAGGCAGCCCTCATTTCGGGATCTGCTAATTGGTTCATCAATTCTACATTGAAACGGACTCCTGTGTATACTTCGTCTGCAAACGATGTTGCGTTCTGTGCTTCTTCTATGTGAAAGGATAGCGTGCCATCGGTATATGTGACAAACGGGTCTAATTGCTCACGGACATCACTCACTTCTTCTGCCATCTCGGATTCCGAGACATATTTCTCTAAACCATCTTGAACATAATCTGGTTCTGTTGTGTTGTCATAATCTGGAGCTCCTGCACAGCAGAAGAAAAGCGCGAGAATACTGCATAACATAGCCGTAACTTGTTTGTGCATTACTGATGCGCCTCCTTCTCGTTTAAACAAAACATCCTGTTCGTCATAGGATTGCAAGAAGAATATCTTCTGGTCGGAGATTCATTAATTTCGGAAAAGGAAGACAAAGAATACTTCTAAAGCAATGGATGGTATTTATTTGAGGAAGAACAGCAATACTAGCCAACACAACGTGTTTGCATGTCTTCGTTTCATAGCGGGTAATTCAGCTAGTGATGATCTTTATCGCAGCTATCCTTGAGGAAAGAAAGAAGCAATGCTTAAATTGGATAGCTATTCGTATGATCTGTAACCCTCCTTTTTGTAGTTATAATATCACTATCAATCCTTTGACAGAAGAAAGAATTGTACTATAAATTAAGTATGTGCTGTAATTATGAGCTTATTAACAAATATGTTGATAAATTGATTACTCTCATTAACTAAAGCGTGTATAGAATCTTAATGTTTCACTAGTCATATCAACAAATGCTTAGAAAGCCAATAACCAAGGGAATACTTTTCGAATAAGCAGCTGTAAAACCATTCAGCACGGGAAGAAAGTGTTACCCAAGAATCTATCAAATAGAAAAAGCCTCCTGCTATGGAGCCATAGCAAGAGGCGATTTTGGTTTGACTTAGAAATTCAGAGCGAAGAGATTAGTCTTCCCACTGGAACTTCTTGAAGGAATGCTTGCCTTCGTAGACCGCTTCATCACCGAGCTCTTCCTCGATGCGGAGAAGCTGGTTGTACTTGGCCATACGATCGGTACGGGAAGCAGAACCGGTCTTGATCATGCCGGCGTTGATAGCGACAGCAAGATCCGCGATGGTGGTATCTTCGGTTTCACCCGAACGATGAGAAACCATGGTGGTATAACCATTGGTCTGAGCAAGACGGATGGTGTCGAGAGTCTCGGTTAAGGTACCGATCTGGTTGACCTTGATAAGAACCGAGTTAGCGGCATGCATCTTGATGCCCTTACGGACGAAGTCGACATTGGTGACGAAGAGATCATCGCCGACAAGCTGGATCTTGTCGCCGAGTCTCTTGGTGAGCTTGACCCAACCATCCCAATCGTTTTCGGCAAGACCATCCTCGATGGTGATGATGGAAGGATATTCTTCGACCATCTTGGCGAGATAATCGATCATCTGATCGGTGGTGAATTCACCTTCGCCGGAACGAGCCATGACATACTTGCCCTTCTTCTCATCGTAGAATTCGGAAGAAGCAAGATCCATACCTAAGAAGATCTGCTCGCCGAGCTTGTAGCCAGCTTTAGCAACCGCTTCGGAGATGAGTTCGAGCGGCTCCTTGTTGCCGTGCTTGCAGGACGGAGCAAAACCGCCTTCATCGCCGACACCAGTCTCATAACCCTTCTCTTTGACAACCTTCTGTAAAGCATGGAAGGTTTCAACACCGGCTCTTAAAGCCTCATGGAAGGTCTTGAAGCCAGCAGGGATGACGAAGAATTCCTGGAAGTCGACCGTAGACTGAGCATGCTTACCACCGTTGACAACGTTCATGCACGGAGTCGGTAAGACCTTAGCATTGGTGCCGCCGATATAACGATAAAGAGGCATATGTAAGCTGTCCGCAGCCGCATGAGCCGTCGCAAGAGAGACACCTAAGATAGCGTTGGCGCCTAAGTTCTTCTTGAACGGAGTGCCATCTAACTTGAGCATCGTCTCATCGACTAAGACCTGGTTGTAAGCATCGAGACCGATGACCGCCGGAGCGATCTTGGTGTTGACGTTCTCAACCGCCTTTAAGACGCCCTTGCCGCCGAAACGGGACTTATCGCCATCACGGAGCTCAAGAGCTTCGTTCTCACCGGTAGAAGCACCGGACGGAACAATCGCTCTGCTCTTCGTGCCGTCATCGAGGGTAACTTCGACTTCGACCGTCGGATTTCCGCGGGAATCAAGGACTTCACGACCGTGAACATTCACAATTTTAGCCATTTTGTTTCTCCTTTTTCATGACCTGAATTATTATACGAAAAAAAGTAAACTTGTTAAGAGAGTTTTGTTCTTCTCTCATCGGAAAAGAATACCGAATTCCGAAAAAGAAAGATACGCGTATTCCCATATATCTTGTCCCAGCGAAAACCATAGCGGATCCCTATCTCAGCTAGGTGTTCTTCCCCCTTACTATTTTTCTTCTTTACAGTAATCCAAAAGGCACAAGATCTTCCTGCTGCTTTTTTCGGAGTTTCCTTAATAAAGGATTTGCCCGAGCCGTTATCTCTTTCTTATTCGGCGGGAGGAGGCGTTCGGAAAGATGCCCTTTTGCTGCTCTCATCTTTTTCAATTCCTAATAAAAAATCTCTATGCGGCAGCATAGTCAGGGCACTTTCCGTTTCAAAGTGAAAGAAAGAGGGAAGAGAGAAAGACTGCCAAGCCAAGAGCGAGAAATAGGGAGCTGATTCCGAGGGAGAAGAGGCGTAGATGGTAAAAGAGGGTAGATAGAGTCATAAGGGATTCTTTTCCGAGATACTTCTTGCTCTCGATTTGGTTGAAGAGCAGGAGATAGACCACGAGTAAGAGAGAGGACAGGCAAAAGAATACGAGACAGACCGTTTGGTTCTTCGTGCCGAGAAGAGCGATGAGAGAAAGAGGAAAGATCCAGGTGATAGCAAGGAGGAAAAGGAGGTCGAAGAAAGCTAGGGAGGTCTCTTTCCAAGAGATTCTTTCTTCCGAACTCTTTTTCCGCAATGCGAAAAGGCCTAGTGCGAGAAGAGATAGACCGAGGAAGAGAAGAAGAATGCCGCAGAGCAGAGGATCCAAAGCCTGATCCTTCTTCGAAAAAGCGAGTGTCAGCCAATAATAAAGGAAGGAGAGAAGAGCGGCGGAGCAAGCATCCAGCTCCGCTTCATAAAGCGTCGGCGAATAGAAGCGTGTTCCGAATCCCTGCTTTTTTCTCGATGCATAATAGACACAATCGAGAGGAGTCATAAAACATCCGGACAGGGAAAAATAAGAGAAGAGCAAGGAAGGGATGAAAAGCACGGTCGTATCCGTAAATGAATAGATCGTCGCTAGGATACAAAAGATCACATTTGCCGGACCCAGAAGCACGAGAACCAAGGAAACTGACTGCTCCCACAGGCAAGCCCGTGGGGGTCTGATTACCAAGTGTAGCTTGTAATCGTACATCATTTTCAGACTTTGGAGTTACAAGTGTAAATCT
>ONBI01000046.1 GCA_900316035.1 uncultured Eubacteriales bacterium | reverse complement strand
ACGGCGAATTTCTCCGAAAAACTGCCGTATCGCAGGGTTTTCGGGGCAGGGATAGCAAACGGAAAGACCAAATCACCAACAAACTGCAAATAGGTAACCTTTCTTTTAGATGTTTTTGTTTGTATTAGAAATGACTGGTGAACTCTTCTTGGATTGATCAAGCGGAGGTCTGATTTCTATCTCCCCCTTTGAATTCGAAAATAATTGATTGCATTATCTTCGGGAAAGTACTACCAGTACATCAATCTTCGATTCCTTTATTGCGGTAGATCTTTTCTAGGTTATGACCTTCTCGGAGTTCTCTATCCGTGCAATCACAGATCGGTTTGATTTTGCCATTGCTCATCAGGAAGATGGTATCCGGTCTATTGATATCGTTTGACATCAGAGAGGTGTTATGGGTGGTGACGAAGGATTAATAGTTCTTTTCTGCACCGCAGTGTGCGACTTTGTCGGCATACATATTATTTTTTTTGGCCTTTTCTGAAAAAACACGAATAAAGTGAAAAAATGCTTTCTAAACTATTTAAAAACCGACAAAAAGTAAGTTATGGAACTATTAAAAATCGACATATTTTTGTTATATGAACTTTTTAAAATCGACAAACAATGGAAAACAAAAATCTTAAAAATCGACAAATCCAGCTATTTTAACTTCCTAAAAATCGACATATGGAGTACAATATTAACAAGATGACAGAACCGATTATTTTCCAGCGAAAGCTGATGAAACGATTAGAGGAATGGAAGAACAACCCTGGAAAGAAGAACGCTATTTTGATTGAGGGTGCTCGACGAATAGGGAAAACCACTTTAGCCATTGAATTCGCTAAAAAGCATTATGAAGACTATGTTTTGATTGATTTCACGTTCCAATCAAAATATGTCTATTCTCTTTTTGATTCTCTGTATCCTTTAGATCGTTTCTTTTCTCTTCTTTTCCTTGCTGTAGGAAGAACGATTCCTAAACCTGGTTCTCTGATTATTTTTGATGAGATTCAGTTTTGCCCTAAGGCAAGACAGGCTATTAAAGCCTTGGTGGCAGATGGACGTTATGACTATATCGAAACGGGGTCTCTTATCTCTATCCAGGAGAATGTAAAAGATATTCTCATTCCTTCCGAAGAAGAAAGAGTTGAGATGCACCCGATGGATTTTGAAGAGTTCCTCTGGGCAATCGGAAAGAAAGATCTTGCCGATTTACTTCGTGAGTATGTTAAAAACGATGATGTTTCTTCTTTAGAGAAGACGCATCCTATTGCAGAAGAATGCCTCAGACGCTATTTTGCCTTAGGTGGAATGCCATCTGTTGTGAGTCAGTACCTTGTCGGTGGTGGAGATTTTGTCTTGGCGGAAAAAGAAAAAAACGCCATTCTTTCTATCTATAAAGACGATTTGAAGAAAATCGATAAGATTTACGACACTTCCTGTTCCCCGGTTTATAAGTACTTACCGGAAATCATCCATCGGCAATCTTTCCGCATCCCTTTAGAAAGTGTCGGATTGAGACGTAAGACCAAGAAGATGATCAACACTTTAGAAAAGTTGAATCAATCGAAGATGTTTCATATTGTTTATGAATCCAAAACGATTGATCTGGCTCTAGCTTCCGGTACCAAAGAAAGTCATTTTAAAATCTATCCTGCGGATATTGGTTTAGCGCAAAGTATGTGTTATCCTTCCGCCCATAATGAAGCGTTCACGCATTATCAGAAATTGATCCAAGGGGACTTACGTAGCAATCTTGGTTATCTTTATGAATCTCTTTGTGAGCAGATGCTTGTGTCTTTGTCTTTCCAGCCTTTCTACACTACTTTTACGAAGATGGGAAGCGATGGCAAAGAGAGAAGATATGAGATTGATTTTCTCTTTTCTCATTATGGGAAGGTTCAGCCTTTAGAATGTAAATCCAATATTGTTGGGACTACCCCCTCTCTTGTTGCCTTTGAGGAAAAGTATTCTTCGGTTTCCAGAAAAGGAATTGTTCTTACGAATAAACCTTATCAAAAGAAAGATGGTAGGGTCTTTCTTCCTTTTTATCTTCTTTTCTGCTTTTTCGATAAGAGATAGAAAAACAGTATTCGTTTTCATTCCCTATGTTCTTTGCTGGTATTGATAACGTTTTACTATTTCAACCGAGCGATCCTCTCGGTCAGTTGCTTTTCAAATTGTCCGATATGGTATCCGTCTATGAACCGATGGTTGACTTCTAAGGAGATGTTCAAGGTTTTCTCTCCGTCTGTCTCTATGTATTTTCCCCAGGTGATACGGGGAACCGTATCATCTTTATTGAAGTCTCTTTCGTTAGTAGCACAGGTTAAGTCTACCCACGGAATACAGGAGAAATAGATCCAGGCTTCTTTTCCGAAGTTATCTTTCGGGAAAAGAGAGCAGCTAGCCTTGCTAGCTTCTCTTGCTCTTCTTGAGAAGTCATCAATATTGTTACCGAGAAGCAGGTTGACGATATAGAAGGCTTCACTGTTTTTCGGATATCACAGAAACTGGGGCTTCTATGATCTAAGACGATGATTTCTCCATTCTGGATATCGTTTAGGAAAGCAGGAACGGAGTTGAAAGCTTGGGTAGCAAGGAAGATGAGGGAATAGTAAAAAGAGAGACCTTTTCGATGAGCGTATTCATAGATGTTAGTGACATCTATGTTGAAACTTACAGCATGGAAGGGATTGGATAAGGTTGTCATGTAGTCGTAGATTTCTTTTCTTTCCCAGTGTTCTATATCCTGTTTTTTCATTTGGGTAGTCTCCTATATAAGGTTTTTGTTGATTCTACCTATTCGGAAGACAAAAGAATAGAGAGGTTCTTTTCTTGCTCTGTGAGATAATAATAACTATATGTTGAAACAAAGGGGTATTAGGTAAAAGAATTATATGAAAACCACATTAGTGATTATGGCTGCCGGTATGGGTAGCAGGTTCGGAGGGTTGAAACAGGCTACTGCTATCACAGAGGATGGAAGAGGAATCCTGGACTTCTCCTGTTATGATGCTCAGAAAGCCGGTTTTGAGGATGTTGTTTTTATTCTCCGTAAGGATATTGAAGAGGAGTTCAAGGAGAGAATCGGTAACCGTATTGCAAGCACGATGCCGGTTACCTATGTGATCCAGGATACTTCGGTTTTACCGGAAGGGAGAAAGAAACCTTTCGGTACCGGACATGCGATATTAAGTTGTAAGGATGTGGTTAAGAATCCCTTCTGTATCATCAATGCGGATGATTATTATGGTTCTCATGCTTTTAAGGAGATCCATGATCATTTAGCTAGTGCTCATAACGGAGAGTACTGTATGGTCGCTTATCCGTTAGATAAGACTCTTTCTAGTAATGGAACTGTGAATAGAGGTATCTGTGATATTAAGGATGGGTATTTAGTAGATACCATTGAGGCTTTTGATATTGATGCGAAAGGAAAAGGAATCTTTAAAGGAAAAGAGACTCAGTTTGCTTTAGATACGCCGGTGAGTATGAATCTTTGGGGACTTACTCCGGATGTATTCAGCTATCTTCAGGTAAAGTATGAGGAGTTTTTAAAGAAAGCAAATCTTATGAAAGATGAGTTCTTCCTTCAGGAAGGTATCAACGAAGGTATTAGACAGGGTGCTACTTTGAAGGTCTATCATAATCAGGATCGTTGGTATGGTATGACCTATAAAGAAGATCTTCCGGAAGTGAAGAAAGCGATGGAGACCTTTATCAAAGAAGGTCTTTATCCGAAGCATATCTAAGTTAGCAATGGATAGTGGCCAAGGCTTTGGCCACTATCTCTTTTTAAAAGTCTCTCTTGCCAGGAGTGTTTTTGTTTTGTAAGAATATCTTCATCAAGAAAAAAGGAAAGGAATCCAGCACTATGGATATCGGAAACAATCTGAAGGTCGATCCTATCATTGAGCTGAATCAGGAAGCGATGAAAAGACAGGCTTTGGGAGAGAAGGTTGTTAACGGTACGATCGGGATGATGCATCTGGACGATGGTTCTCTTCCGATTCCTTCTTCGATCCGAGATGCCTTCCGACATCATACGGAAGACAATGACTTTGAATATTCTTCGGTAGCGGGGGTACCACTTTACCGAAGACTGTTGCTGAAGTGGTTTTTTAAGGATGCTCTCGATGAAGCTATCGATTCTCACAAGATGGAAACCGTTGCTACTCCTGGTGGTACGGGTGCTTTGACTCTCTCGTTTAAGGATTTTTCTCGGAATGAGAAACCTCTGGTTCTTTTACCGAAGTTAGGTTGGCCGAACTATCCGAATGAAGTGAGTTCTTTTATTCATGCGATCGATTTCTATAACAACTATAACGAGGAAGGTACGTTAGATATCGAAGATATCAAAGAGAAGATCGATTCTGCTTTATCCAATGGTTATGAGAATATCCTCCTTTTATTGAATGATCCCTGTGAGAATCCGACCGGATATTCTCTCTCCTCATCGGAGAGAGAAGCTCTCCTTTCGTTAGTGAATTCGTATCCGGGGAATGTCCATGTTCTTTTAGATATTGCCTATATCGATTATTCGGATGAAAAGACAAAGGAGAGTCTTGTAAGGTTCCTTTTAAGATTGAAGACTCTCACTTATATCTGTATGTCTTTTTCGAAGACTTTCTCTTTCTATGGTCTTAGAGTAGGTGCTTTATCTTTGTATTCTCCGAACGATAGAGAAGTAGAATTCCATTTTGAATCTTCTTTACATGCGGCTAGAGGTTTATGGAGTACGATCAATCATCAGGCGATGAATGTGATTGTGGATCTTTTATCCGATGAGGATCACTTACGTGATCTTCATCAGGAAGTCGATAATAACCGTTCTATTATTGAGAAACGTGCTTCTCTCTTTTTAGAGGAAGCAAAGAATTGTAATTTAGAGGTTTATCCGTATAAGTTCGGTTTCTATATCTCTATTCCCTGTAAGGATGCTTTTGCAACTTGTAATAAGTTAAAAGAGAAAGGTATTTTCCTTTCTCCGGTTACTACGAAAGTTTTAAGAGCAGCAATCTGTTGTATTCCTACTCCGGATATTCCGGGGTTAGCAAAAGCGATTAAGGAAGCTCAGTAAGAAGTTATAGGCGAATCCTAAAGAATGGGTTCCGTCTTTTTAGGGAGGAAGAAGAAAAGTAGTGTTGGAGGATGCCAGTGAAAAGCCGTTTTCGTTAGCAGATAGACGCAAATTTGCACTCTGTTGCTAACAGAAACGCAGTTTTACTTACGATTCTATGCAAATCGGCAGGGAATAAGTAGTAAAGCTTCGTTTTGTTTTGTTTAGGTGAGGGTACCTGTTCTATAGGTAGAACCACATCTCGTTTTGTCTGTTTCTCTTTTGAGATGTTATCATCTTGTTAGAGATTTTTATGATTGAGATAGCACTGGTAGAGGATCAAGAGAAGTGGCAGAAGACGATCACTTCTTACCTGAAGAAGTATCAGGAAGAGAAGGAGGAGTCTTTTGCGGTGACGATTTTTCCTAGCGGGAATGATTTCTTGAAGGAAGAGAAGAAATCGTTTGATCTGGTTTTTATGGATATCGGTCTACCGGGAAAATCGGGAATGGAAACCTCGAAGGAATTCCGGAAGAGGAATCAGGAAACCTGTCTTGTCTTTTTGACGGAGTTATCCCGGTTTGCGGTCGATGGTTATGAAGTCAATGCCTATGATTTCTTAGTGAAGCCTTTAGACTATAGTTTCTTCTGTCTGAAGATGGATCGGATTCTTTCGCATCTGAAGCAGCGTGGTCAGGATACCTTTGTGATTGAGAATGCCGGAGAACTGCATCGGGTGAAGATTCAGGAGATCCGTTATATTGAAAGCGATAAGCATTATCTCTTTTTCCACTGTGTTTCCGGTATCTATAAGATGAGAGGAATTTTGGATGATATTCTCAAATCTTTTAATAACCGCTCGTTTGCAAAGATCAACCGGTCTATCCTTGTCAATCTTGCCGCGGTCGAAGGATACGACAAGACCGAAGTGGAGATACAGGGAGAAAAGCTCCCTTTAAGCCGTGTCTATAAAGCCGATTTCCTCTCTACGTTGAATCAGTATCTCGGAGCCAAGTAAATGACTATCCAGGAAGTTTTTGCCATCCATATCTATCACGGCTATATCGGTCAGCTTTTTTTAGCCGAGATGCTTTTTCTTCCGGTGTTGAAACATCGGAAGTATTTCTGGTTGAGACTGATAGGTTCCGCACTTGTCTATGCTCTTCTTTCGATTGTGACGACGAATCTTCTTTATCAGATCATCATCGGGTTATCTTCGATCACGATCTTCCTTTTTTCGTTAGGAATGTGTGCTTTCTCTTTCCAGAGCAAGTTCAAGGATGTTCTCTATTGCTGTATCGGTGCTCAGCTGATTCAGAATCTTTCCCATAACTTAGAGAATCTGATTTATCTTCCTTTACGGAACTATTTTAACAATGTCGGATGGTTCTTTTTATCGATGGGGATGCTGGTTGTCGTTTATTCCCTCGCCTATGTTTTTATTATCCGTCGGCAGATACTGAAGAAGGGATTCCCTTTAAAGAGCTGGAGTGTTCTTGCGATTGCGACAGCTTCCGCTCTTTTCTGTTATTTGATGCAGTTCCTTCTTCAGTACTATAAGTTGGATACCTATTGGATTACGACGTTACCTCTGATCCTTTGCGATATCTTGGCATTGATCATCATCTTCGGATTGGTCGGTTATAAGCAGAAGGTAGATGAGAATCTATATCTCGAACACTTTATCGCTCAATCGGATCGCTACTATAAGTCGGTAAGAGATAATATCGATCTGTTGAATCTGAAAGCCCATGATCTGAAGCATTTCCTTTCAAATGCGGAAGGAAAAGCGGTTCTGGATGAAGAGAGTCTGGCCGAGTTAAAGAAGACCGTCGATTCTTATGAGACGATGGTCAATACCGGAAACAAAGGTTTGGATTATGTATGTGCGGATGTTTCTCATACCTGTCAGAAGAAACATATTACTTTTTCTATCAATGCCGAAGGGGTGATTCTTTCTTTTCTGACGTTAGGAGACTTGACTTCTCTTTTCAGTAACCTGCTTTCCAATGCGGTCGAATACGAAGAGAAAGTAAAGGAAGAAGGGAAACGATATATCCTTCTCAAAGTCATCTCTTATGGAAAGATGGTATCGATCCATGTGGAGAACTATTGTCCGACTCCGGTTCCGTTCCAGAACGGTTATCCGTTGACGACAAAAGCGGATTCCAGGCTTCACGGGTTCGGTACCAAGAGTATTGTCTATATCGCTAAGAAGTATCACGGCACGGTGACGATGTCTCAGAGCGGAGATATCTTCCAGACGGATATTCTTTTCCCGGAACAGGGAAAAAGAGAGAATGTAAGCGATTAGAAGCTCTCTTTTTGCCTTGATTTGACATTTTTTGCCTAAGTCCGACTTTTTCTTGCCAAGCGCTTTCCTTTCCTTTTTCTCTCTTTTAAACTACCGGTAACAAAACATCTCGAGAATATTTTGTTGGAAAAAAGGAGAATCCTATGGCGAAATTCGGCAGTAAAGCATTATGGCGTTCTCTGATTGCGGTTAACGGAATTCTGCTTCCGGTCGCAATCGGTGGTAAGACCGTCACGGACGATTGGTCGGGTTATATAAATAAGTTCCTTCATATTTCCAGCACCAAGATCGTCGAAGGCGATAAGAACGAAGATCCGATTCATTTCAAGAGCAAGTACACCAGCTACAAGGATGTCATGGAACATGCCAGATCCGTAGCGAAAGAAGTAGCAGGCGAAGGTACGGTTCTTATGACCAATAAGAACCATGCCCTGCCTCTCGAGGAAAAGTCGAAGGTCACTTTCTTCGGCTACAACAGTGTGGATGTTGCTTTAGGCGGTACGGGTTCCGGTGGTGTCACTTCGAGTGCGGAACGTAAGTACGATCTCAAGAAAGCCTGCGCCAACGGAAATGACGTTAAGTTAGATGCGAACCTGAAGATGTTCGATTTCTATCAGCAGAAGTACGATGCCAAAGTCGGCTTTATCGAATCTTCCGGTTGGGGTGGAAAGACTCAGAAATTCCGTGCGGTGAATGCGGTCAATGAGATTCCGGCGAGTGATTTCACCTCTACGGAGACCGATTCGTTTGCGCAGTATAAGGATGCCGCTATTTTCATCCTCACCCGTATCGGTGGCGAAGGTTCCGACTTGAAGGCTTCCTATCTGGAACTCACGGACGAAGAGAAGTCGGTCCTTCAGGCGATGAAGGATGGACCGTTCAGTAAGAGAATCGTTTTAGTCAATACGTTCAATACGCCGGAGTTAGGTTGGTTAGACGATTACAATATCGATGCGGCTCTTTATATCGGCGGTCCTGGAGAAGTCGGACTGGATGCGGTCACGGATATCTTAGTCGGCAGAAAGAATCCTTCCGGTCATCTTGCGGATACCTATGCTTATGATATTGAGAGTGCTCCTTCAATGCAGAATTTCGGCGATTTCACTTATGCCAATGCCAGTGATATCGTCAATCCGGATTCGAAGAAGTACTTGATGTATGAAGAAGGTATCTATGTCGGATACCGTTATTATGAAACCCGTTATGAAGATACCGTTTTAGGAAGAGGAAATGCTTCTTCCAGTGCCGGTGCGAAGCTTTCTTCTTCGGGCTGGGATTACGATAAAGAGGTTCAGTTTCCGTTCGGTTATGGTCTTTCCTATGCGGATTTCACGGAGACTTTGACGAATTCGAGTGTCGATTGGGACAATAAATCCGCTCAGTTCACCGTCAACGTCAAAAACAATTCGACTACCTATGCCGGTAAAGATGTGGTTGAGCTTTATGCCCAGGCTCCTTATACCGAAGGTGGGTTAGAGAAGTCTGCGATTCAGCTCTGTGGATTTGCAAAGACCGGTGAGATTGCTCCTGGGAAAGATACAACCGTCACGATTAACGTCGATCTTCGCGATATTGCGACTTATGACTATAAGGTCAATAAGACTTATGTCATGGAAAACGGAGACTATTATTTCGCTATCGGTTCCGATGTCCATGATGCTCTGAACAATATCTTGGCGGCGAAGAATCTGAATGCGAATCAATCTGACCGCATGGATAATAAGGGCGATAGCTCGAAAGCCTATAAGAAGACCAAGAGCAATTTCTCTGCGGATGAATATAAACTTTCGAAGAATCAGACCACGATCACCAATCAGTTCGATAATGCGGATATCAATTCCTATGTGGGTGGAACTTCCGAGGAAGTGACGTATCTCAGCCGTAAAGATTGGAATGCTACTTATCCGAAGCATCAGGCCGATTTCACGGCGAATAGCAAGATGCTTGATGAGATTGCCTCCTACTATTCCGAGAAGACCGATGGAACGACGATTCCTTCTGCCTATAAGAAAGGTTCGAGCGATACTTCTTCGATCACGACCGGTGCAGAGAAGAAGTATACCTTAGCGATGATGATCGGGGTGGATTATGACGATGAGAACTGGGATAAGCTTTTAGATCAGCTCACCATTCAGGATTATCTCGATTCCACAAGTCAAGGCAGAAAAGAGTTAGCCAGTGTCGGTCTTAATGCGACGACCGCAGTCGATGGTCCTTCCGCCTGGACGAAGTCGACCTATATCGAAGACTATAAGAACCAGTACAATGCCGATAAGGTGGTCACAACCAAAGAGCAGCTGGTTTCTTATCCGACGGAGACGATTGTCGCCGGTACCTGGAATATAGATCTTGCTAACGAATTAGGCGATTCCTTCGGCGAAGAAGGTCTCTGGGGAGGAGGTGTCGGCTGGTATGGTCCGGCTGCCAATACCCATAGAACCGCCTGCGGTGGACGTAACTTCGAGTATTTCTCGGAGGATAGTTATCTCGCCGGTAAGCTCTGTGAAGCCGAAGTCCATGGCGCGATGGCCCGTGGTACGATTCCGTATCTGAAGCATTTCTTCCTCAACGATCAGGAGACGAACCGTATCGGTGTCTGCACGTTTGCCAATGAACAGTCGATCCGTGAAATCTATCTCCGCGCTTTCCAGTATGCCTTTGAAACGACCGGAAAAGACGATCCTTCCTGTTCCGGTGCGATGGGTGGATTCAACCGTTTAGGTCTTGTCTGGACGGGTCATGATGGTAATCTCTGGCATAATGTCATGGAGAAGGAATGGGGCTTCAAAGGCAATGTCACGACCGATTTCGGTCAGAAGCAGGGTTCTTTGATGGAGCCGGAGCTTGCTTATGAAGCCGGAACTTCTACGTTCTGTACTTCGGGTACCGGTTTTGCCAAGTATCTTCAGGGTGTCGATATCACCAAGGATTACAAGCTCATGTCCAATATGAGAGAAGCGATTCATCGTCTTCTTTATAACTTTGCCAATTCTGCGGCGATGAATGGTCTTACTTCTTCTTCCCGTATTGTCGATGTTCCGACTTGGTATCAGATTGCTCTTCTTGTGGTTATCATTGTTTCGGCAGTCGTCTTTGCGGTAGCTGCGGTATTCTATACTCTCTCTTTGCTTTCTTCCCGCAAAGAAAAGGAGGCGAAGTAATTATGACGAAATTCAAACTCTTCTTAGCCAATAAGAAACCTGGTTGGTATGTCTCGCTTGCTTCTTGTCTCTGTGCTTTGATCACTCTGATCGTCTATACCGCCCGAGGTGGAAACTATCTTTCCCCGGTATCTCCTGTAGCAGTGGTTCTACTGGTGTTAGGAATTGTCTCTAACCTTGTTGCCTTAGTGGATGATTTCAAGGTGTTAGGTATTGTCCCTGCGGTTCTTTATGCTTCTACTATTGCGGTTCTTCTCAATACCGAGATGCTCTATATCACCAACGTCATCTTCGGTGTCGATGGAAACCATTTCGATGGAGGTTTCTTCACCTTTGTCATCTTAGGTTTCTTAGCGACGATCTTAGCCGGTGTCGCTTTCGGTATGGGTCTTTCGAAGTCGAATAAGTTATTGGCTGAGAATACGAAGTAGTGGATAAACAGAGCGGGACCCGTAGAGAAACCTACGGGTCCGCTTCGTTGGAAAGGAGCCAAAGAGATGAAAGAGAAAAGTAAAGTATCCCTTCTTCTTTTTCTAACCCTATTGGCTTCTTGCCAAGGGAGCAACAACAAGAAGGAACCGGATTTTGTAAAGGATGAGGTTCCTTCTCAATTCAGAGAAGAAAGAAGCGATGGGAAGGTAGGAAAGGTTGTTCCTCTTCGTTATACAACCAAAGACTATGCCAATAACTCCGGAAAAACCGAAGAGAAGACGCTGAATGTGTATGTTCCTTTTAACTACTCCGCTAGTGAAAAATACAATGTTCTCTATCTGATTCACGGTACGGATAAACAGACCGTGAATCATATCGAGACCTGGTTTAACACGATCGGTGTCAAAGTCATTCTCGATAATCTGATTGCGGAAGATATTATTGATCCTCTTTTAGTGGTGACTCCTACTTTCTATAGTTATGGTCTCTATGGAGACGATGCGGTTAAGGATGTTAGAGAAGCTACGCCGGTGAAGACATTGTCGAGTGCTAATTTCTCTAAAGAACTGAGAAACGATATTATCCCGATGGTAGAGAGCACCTATTCTACCTATGCGGAAGATACCAGTGAGAAAGCTTTAGCTAATAGTAGAGAACATCGGGCGATAGCCGGTTTATCCAATGGCGCTAGGATCACTCTGAATGCCGGTATAATCGATAGTTTTGATTATTTCAGTGAGTTCGGTTGTTTTTCTTCTTCCATCGATTCCAAAACACTCTTAGATGCTTTACATCAAGAGAAGTATCAGAACTATTCTCTGAACTGTTTTACCGCCGGAGCCGGTATTTATGATTTTGCGTATCATAATCTGAAAAAGATGATGGATGAAATAGAGAAGGATTCTCTATTCCATAAAGAAGAGAATACTTATTTCTTCGATGTGGATTTCGGGTATCATTCTTCGAGATCCTGGAGAGTCTGTTTTTATGATTCGTTACTGGTATTTTTCGGAGGGGAACATGAAAAAGCTTCGTAAGGATTCTTCTTTGCTTCTGTTTCTCTTCTCTTTGTTTTGTATGGTAATGGTGATTCTCGAAACCTTGATTCAAGGTTATACGGAATTGACCTTGACCGTATTTGTAGGTTCTCTATTTATTTCTCTTTTGTCTTTCTTTTTCTGTTTTCTACATATTTCTCTTCTTTACTTTTTCTGTTTTGCTCTTGGTATTGTAGGTTGTATTCTTCTTGTAGGTTATCCGGATTATGTTTCTTATTCCGGTTTTATCTGTTATGGGGTAGGATTAATACTATCTGTCTTCTTCTTTATCAAAGATATAAAAAGAAAACAGATACAGAAGAAGTAATACTGCTTTAACTAAGTGAAGTCATTATCGCAATACACAAAGACGGATCATTAGGGATGGGTTCCGTTTTTTTTTAGAGAGCGATAAGAGAAGGTTTTTAGCAGAAGACTAGTGTTAGTGGATGTCAGCGAAAAGGAATTTCTGTTAGCAGATAGGTGCAAATTTGCATTAAATAGTAAGTAGAAAGCCGTTTTGGATTGCAACCATAGGCAAGTATCACAATAATAGAAGATAAGTAGGATATCTTATGGAAATTAAAAGAGAAAAGTACCTAAATGCTCTGAAGCTGAGGATGCATAATGGTATGATCAAGGTGATTACGGGTTTACGCCGAAGCGGTAAATCCTATTTGATGAATGTTATTTTCTATAGATATCTTTTGGAATCCGGGGTTCCGGAAGATCATATTATCCGTTTCTCTTTTGATTCGGCGGATGATCTGAGTCTTATCGGGGAAGATTTTCTTGAGGTGAATTCTCTTCAGAAGAAAGCCAATCCGAGAAAGTTCATGGCTTTTATTAAGGCTAGGATTCTGGATGATAAATCGTATTATCTCCTTTTGGATGAAGTTCAGTTTTTAGGGGCTTTTGAAAGTGTCCTCAACGGTTATCTTCGGAAAGGGAACTTAGACATTTATGTGACGGGTTCGAATTCCAAGTTCTTATCGAGTGATGTCTTAACGGAATTTGAAGGAAGAGGAGATGAGATCCATGTTTTTCCTCTCTCTTTTAAGGAATTCCGTGAAGCCTTTTCGGGAACGGACGAACAGGCTTATTCTCAATATGAGTTGTATGGTGGTTTACCGGCGCTCTGTTCGATGACGACCGGCGAACAGAAAACCAGTTATCTTGAGGTTCAGACAAACAGCACTTATCTACGAGATGTCATTCTCCGTCATAATCTACGTTCGGATTCGAGTATCGGGGAACTATTGGATGTGCTTGCTTCCGGGGTCTCTTCTTTGACGAGTCCTTCGAAACTGGCGGCAACTTTCCTCAGTAAGGAAAACATCCATCTTTCCCGTCAGACGGTTTCGAATTATATTCAGTATTTCATCGAGTCTTTCTTGATTTCGAAAGCAATCCGTTATGACGTGAAAGGAAGAAAGTATATCGATACTCCTTTCAAGGTCTATTTCGAGGATATCGGAGTTAGGAATGCCCGTATCGGTTTCCGACAGTTTGAACCGAATCCTGTTATGGAGAATATCATCTATAACGAGCTCCGTTATCGTGGTTTCCATGTGGATGTCGGCGTGGTTTCCTCAAGAGACTATATCGATGGAAAGATACAAAATAACACCTACGAAGTGGATTTTGTTGCGAACAAGGGTAGTCAAAGATATTACATTCAATCGGTGTTTGCTTTACCGGATGAAGAGAAGTGGATTCAGGAGACGAGAGGTTTCCGGGAGATTGATGATTCCTTTAAGAAGATTCTTATTGTCCGTAACCCTGTTGTCAGCCGTTATAGTGATAGGGGTTATCTGATTATGGACCTGCTGAATTTCCTTTTGGATGAGAATAGTTTATCGAAGTAGTACCTTTTGGTACTACGAAGGAAGAATGGACGATGGATTATCTAGAAAAGGCAGGTGCTTTTACTGACTGCTCCCACAGGCAAGCCCGTGGGGGTCTGATTACCAAGTGTAGCTTGTAATCGTACATCATTTTCAGACTTTGGAGTTACAAGTGTAAAT
>ONBI01000005.1 GCA_900316035.1 uncultured Eubacteriales bacterium | reverse complement strand
GGTCCTGTTCCTGCATCGGAGAAACAACATAAGCCATCATCTGAGCATCCTTGGAGACACATGAAGATATAGGGACAAAATCACTGAACAATGACAGTCTTTATGGCCGTTAGAGAAGACCTTTTCACGCCTCTTAGAGCGGTTTCTTTGAAAAAGCTTCTCAGTTACTGCCTCCAGGAGTAGTATTCTTCGTCTTTCTTCGGGTCGACTTCTTCTTCCTCATCACTTTCCTCGGTTTCAAAAAGACAGTCGGAATAAAGCTCTTCGAATTGATAGCGGTTGAGAATCAGTGTCTTGCTTTCGCTTTTGATGACGACTTTTTCTTCTTCCCAGGTGAAAGAGAGACTTTCACCTTGAATCTCCGCGGTCAAAAGATACCCACCTCTTAGATAAGAAAGAGCCTTTTTGGCTCCATAGATTTTATTTTCCATTGCTGTTTCATTATAAGTCTTCTTCTGAGAAGAAAAGCAAAGTAGAATATTTTTCAAAGAGAAAGGAGACGAGTATGCCGATAGACTATATTCCGTATCTCCGCAAGAAAGTCGGACATGAGAGAATCCTCTCGGTCGGTCTCTCCTGTCTGATCCTCAATGAGAAAAACGAAATCCTTTTAGAGAAAAGACAGGATAACGGCCTCTATTGCCGACCGGGCGGTTCCTTGGATTTAGGAGAGACTGTGATCGAAGGCATCAAAAGAGAAGTCTTTGAAGAGACCGGAATCCGTTTAAAGGAGGTCTCTTTATTCATGATCCTCTCGGGGGAGAAGATGCAGATCCATTATCCGAATGGCGATATCACCGATTATACGGATCTTGTCTTCCTAAGCCATGTGAATTCGAAAGACATTACGTTAAAGATTCAAGACGGAGAATCGACAGCATTGGAATTCTTCCCTCTGAATGCTTTACCACCCGAAGATAAGATGCTCACGGGGACGATGTATGCGTTAAGGAAACTACAGAAAGGCGACAGGACTCTTACTATTGATTGAAGAGAAAAAGAAAACTATGGAAAAGAAAGAAACCCTTTCGTTTGATGAGTATCAGAAACAGGCCGGAGAACTCATCTCCGAAGAAGGAAGAAAAGACCTGCTTCTCAACGGTGTCTTAGGCTTAGCCGGAGAAAGCGGAGAATGCGCGGATATCCTGAAGAAAGTCCGTTTCCAAGGCCATACCCTAGATAAAGACCACCTAAAAGAAGAACTCGGAGATGTTCTTTGGTATATTGCCGAGACCTGCGATGGATTAGGTATCTCCTTAGAAGAAGTTGCCCAAGGTAACCTCGATAAACTCCATAAGCGTTATCACGGAAACAAGTTCGATAAAGAGTATTCTCTGCACCGGGAAGAAGAGAAGAAAGATTAGGTTCTAAAAGAAAAGATGCTGCCCGAAGCCTGATCCGTGAGGATCGGACCTAGGAGGGCCTCTTTTCTGTCACTCAAGATAATTTTCTCTCAGCTCTTTGATATCTTCTTCCTTGAAAGCAAGCTTCTCTTTGAAGTACTGCCTGCTTCCTCCGGGATAAGAATCCAGGATAGAGAAAATCGCTTCTAACCAGTTTCTTCTGACTCCTGCGATATAACCGATGGAAGCCAAGACTTTCGCATCTCTGATACCACATTCCTCACGGAGATATTTCACTCTCGCCTCGGCCTTTCCTTTCGTGTATTCGTTCGTTTTCAGATAATCGGCAAAGATGGTTTCCCGATCGACACCGAGAGCTTCCAGTAATAATGTGGCTCCTGTACCGGCTCTATCTTTTCCATCGGCGCAGTGGAAGAGGATGCTTCCTTCTTTGTTGTCCTTGCAGAGATGAAGAAAACGGCTGTATTGTTTCTGCCCGTATGGGGCTAAGAAGGTTTTGTAGTTCTTCTCAAAGGCTTTGGTGATATCGCCATCGGGAGAGACACGGAAAAGATACTCGACCGTCTCTTTGACATCCGGTTTATCGATGATAAAGGGCTGATGCGGATGAAGAGGAAGACTCTCGTTTAAATCTTCCTGAATAGGAAGAAAGAGATACTTGCATCCTTCTATCTCTTTATCGGGAAGTTCTGAAGCTTCTTTCTTCCCACGGAAATCGACATCGTACCTTGCATGAAGAACATCGTGAAGATAGGCTTCATCTTTCTTGGTGATCTTATAAAGAGCATCCGTTCTTATCAGCCTCTGATAACGGATGTGATGGTGATCGATCGTCTCATATCCACCTAAATCTCTGGTGTTGATGGTCCCTTCTAAGGGAATTCTTTTTCCTAATTCCTGGTTCATAGTGAACTGATTATAAAAAAGAAAAGCTTCCTTTGGAAGAAGAGGTTTCTCTTTCTTTACCGAAAGCGGTCATATTTTTCTTAGCCAAAACAAAAGAGGAGGACAAAGCCTCCTCTTAGGGATCAGCGTTTCTTCTTACGTAACCAGCTGAAGAAGCCGTTAGACTTGTTATCCTCAATCTCATCGAGACGGGAGAGCAGATCCTTCTCTTCTTTGCTGAGCGACTTCGGGAACTTGACCTGAATCGTCACGTACTCGTTACCGATCTTACCATGCGGGGTCGTGATACCTTGACCCTGCATCTTGAGAATCGTACCAGGCTCCGTGCAGGAAGGAATCACAAGATCACAGTCTCCTTTGACGGTCGGAACGGTGACCGTAGCACCGAGTAAAGCATCGGTATAGGAGATTGGAACGGTGATATAGACATCCGCGCCTTTACGGATGAAAGTCTGAGAAGGCGAAACCTCGAACTGGATCAATAAGTCGCCGTTATCTCCGCCGTTGACACCCGGATTACCTTTCCCGGCAATCCGCATCTTGTCTCCGGTATCGACACCGGCCGGCACCTTGATCGTGATGGTCTCGTTGACCTGCACTCTTCCTTGACCATGGCAGTGCGGGCACTTGCGGTCGACTTTCTTACCTGTACCATGGCAATCCGGGCAGACCTCTTCGGTCTCCATCATGCCTAAAATCGTCTGTCTTCTTGTTCTTACACGGCCCGAACCATGACAGGTCGGACAGGTATGGACATCGCTAGGGCTGGCGGCACCGGAACCATGACAGTCCGGGCAGGTGGTGACATAGGAAAGCGGAATATCGATGCTGGTTCCCTTGACCGCCTGGTCAAAAGAAAGCTTTACCAGAACCTGTTTATCGGTTCCTTTACGAGGAAGATTGCCGCTTCTGGAACGGCTAGAGCCACCTCCGAAGAAGGAAGAGAAGATGTCGTTGAAGTCATCAAACCCTTCCGCATCGAAACCTTCTCCGCCCTGACCGAAACCGTTGAAGCCGTTCTGGAATCCGTTGGCGCCGTTATTGTCGAAGGCCGCCATACCGAATTGATCGTACTGGGCTCTCTTCTGGGGATCGCCTAAGACTTCGTACGCTTCGGTGACCTCCTTGAACTTCGCCGGAGCATCCGGGGAATGGTTCAGATCGGGATGATATTGCTTGGCTAGCTTGCGGTAGGCGCTTTTGATCTCGTCCTGCGTCGCGGTTTTGCTCACGCCGAGGACTTCATAATAATCGCGTTTCTCTGCCATAGGTTATCCTCCTATTTATCGGAAGTCGTAAATCAAGCCCGGCAAACTTCTCCGGGCTTGATCTAGGACGTTAGAGTTTACTTATCTTTCTTTTCGGTGAACTGCGCATCGACGACATGCGGATCGTTGGCATCTTTGTTGGTGTTAGCTTCGTTTGCTCCGTTTCCACCGGCGTTCGAGCTAGCCGTAGAAGCCTGCGAAGCAGCATTAGCCTGGTAGACCTTGTTAGCAGCCTGCTGAAGTTCAGCAAGTCTAGAACGGACCGCATTGAGGTCGTTCTTATCAAGATCCGCCTTGATCTCATCACGGACCTTCATCGCTTCGGCTTTGGTCTTCTCATCGATCGGATGAGAAGGATCGTTGCACTGACGGTCGATTGTATCGATCAGGGTCTGCGCTTCGTTACGGGTTTCGGCATCCTGCTTACGCTTATCATCTTCGGCCTTATGCATATCGGCTTCCTTGACCATACGGTCGATTTCCTCCTTGCTTAAGCCAGAAGAGTTGGAAATGGTGATATGCTGCTCCGCATTGGTATCAAGATCCTTAGCAGAGACAGAGACAATACCGTTGACATCGATCGAGAAAGTGACCTGAATACGAGGTTCCCCACGACGGGCCGGACGGATGCCTTCGAGCTTGAATCTGCCCAAGAATTTGTTATCCTGAGCCATCGGACGTTCGCCCTGATAGACCTGAATCTCAACGCCAGGCTGGTTATCCTCAGCGGTCGAGAAGATCTGCTGACGGGTCGTCGGAATGGTAGTGTTACGAGGAATGAGCGGAGTCATGACGCCACCGAGAGTTTCAATACCGAGGGTGAGCGGAGTGACATCGAGAAGAACGACATCCTTGACATCGCCGCGGATGATACCGCCCTGAATGGCAGCACCGATAGAGACCGCTTCATCCGGATTGACGGACTGATTCGGCTTCTTACCGTTATTGAGACGGGTGACAAGATCGACGACAGCCGGCATACGGGTCGAACCGCCGACGAGAATGATATCGCTTAAATCCGAGACAGAAAGCTTTGCATCGGCAAGAGCCTTCTCAAACGGAGTACGGCAACGGTCGATTAAGTCGCTGGTGAGCTCCTGGAATTTCGCTCTGGTGAGAGTGGTTTCGAAATTGACCGGAGCGCCATCCTTGAAGCCGATGTAAGGTAAGGAGATGACCGTATCAAGCTGCGAAGAAAGGTTGATCTTCGCCTTTTCGGCTTCATCTCTTAAACGCTGTAAAGTCGGTCTATCCTGCGGACGGTTGCGGTCGATCGTGATTCCGCACTGCGACTGAATCTCACCGATGAGCCAATCGATGACATGGTTATCCCAATCATCGCCACCGAGATGCGTATCACCGGAAGTGGCTAAGACTTCGAAGGTGCCGTCTCCGATATCCAGAATGGAGACATCGAGCGTACCACCGCCGAGATCGAAGACAAGAATCTTACCGGACTTCTTCGAATCCATACCGTAAGCAAGAGCCGCGGCAGTCGGTTCGGAGATTACACGGACGACATCGAGACCGGCAATCGTACCGGCGTTCTTCGTCGCCTGACGCTGATCGTCGTTGAAGTAAGCAGGGCAGGTGATGACGGCCTTCGAGACCGGCTGACCGAGATACTTCTCCGCATAGGACTTCATATAGGAGAGAATCTTCGCAGAGATCTCTTCCGGAGTGAAATCCTTGTTGAGGCAGGAGATGTGGGTCAGTTCACGGGTACCCATCTTACGCTTGATGGAGTGAACGGTGTCGGGGTTCGTAAGAAGCATACGCTTGGCGGCGTTACCGACGATTTCCTCGCCATCCGGTTTGAAGGAGACGACCGACGGACAGGTATTGGTTCCTTCCGGAGAAGGAATGACCTTGACGGTCTTATCTTCCTGCATATAAGAGACAACAGAGTTTGTAGTACCTAAATCGATACCTAAGATAATTTCCTTTGCCATAAATGTTTATCCTCCTATGGTTTTACTTCTGCTCCGGCGAAGCTTTGCTCCCGTCGGCTTTCTTCTCATCAGATTTGACATCTTCTTTCTTCTCTTCCGGTTTGTCTTCTTCTTTCTTGGTTATGATTACACCGGCCGGACGGAGAAGATGGTCGTAGAGCTTATAACCTTTCGTGAAGACTTCCGCCACCTTGTTATCCTCTTTACCGGGAACGGTGGAGAAGGCTTGCATGAAACTTGCATCATAAGCTTCCCCGACTTTCGGATCGATGATCTCGATGTGATTCTGCTTGAGGGCGTAGAGGAGCTTGCTGTGGATCATCTGGAAACCTTCGAGATACTTCTTCAGATTTTCATCCTTCGGCTCATTCTTCAGAGCCATATCGAAGCTATCTAAGGTCGGGATGAGTTCTTCGATGAGGGATTGCTGAGCGTACTTCTTATAATCGGAAGCTTCGCGCTCAACTTGCTTACGGGTGTTTGCCATATCGGCATACGCTTCGTAATACTTGTTCTTCCACTCATCGGCTTTCTTATCGGCTTCTTCGAAGGATCTTTCTTTTTCAAGGACTTCCTTCTTCAGTTTTTCGACTTCTTCCTGGAGCTTCTTTTCATTTTCGGAAGGTTTGCTTTCGGCTTTGGCTTCTTTCTTTTCTTCTACCTTAGCTTCCGGTTTGTCTTCTTCTTTCTTTTCTTCTTTGGCTGGCTCCGGCGCTGGTTTCTTTTCTTCTTCGCTCATCACTGGCCTCCTTTCTTCTTCGTGTAAGTTCTTTCTGTAGTTGGCTTCTTCTTCGGCGGTTTACTGACCGGGAGATCTTTCGCTTCCGAGATCGGAACTAAGGATGTCGACTCCTGATCAGGAGAGAAATAATATTTGTTGAGCATGTAGACGACATATTCCAGAGCGGAGAGAACCTTGCGGTAATCCATCCGCTTCGGACCCACAACCGCAATCGAATCGCGGTCATTGAGCGGTTTCGAGACAATGGCGAAGTCGCCCTTGTTGGCATTGGTGAAAGCGACATTGACCGAATGGCCGATATCGTCTTTCTCAGCGTAGTTCTTTTCTAGCGAATCCGGATTCTGAAGAGCATCGAAGGCGCTTAAGAAGGATTCCTTGTCTTCGCTGAATTCCGGAAGGGAGAGAAGATTCTTCTGTCCGAAGACTTTGTACCTAGCCGAAGCGAAGGAGACAAGCGTTTCTAAGAACGCCTGAATCACTAAGTCTCCGCTTTGTCCGTACATCTGAATCAGAAGCGGTTTGAGAGCCTCTGCTTTGGCCGGGAGATCGGAAATCTTCGTTCCCGATAAGCGGTTATTGAGAAGTTCGACTGCCTTACTCAGCTTATCGAAGGACTTACCGTCTTTCTCGCTGAGAACGAACGTCTTCTTCTCGACATAACCGGAATCGGTGATGAAGATACCCATCGCCGCTTTCGGAGAAAGCTTCAGCATCTGAACGGATACCAGAGTTTCCTGACTCGCTTTCGGTCCTAAGACCAGAGTCGCGGTATTGGTCATCTCGGAGAGCATCTCACAGGACTGGGAGAGCACATCCTCCATCGACTGACTCTTGCTCTTGAGCACGTTCTGGAATTCGCGCTGGAACTGTAAGTCCACCGATCCGGCAAGAGACGAATTATCGAGCTTTTCAAGGTAATACTGATAACCTTTCGCGGAAGGGACACGCCCTGAAGAAACATGTTGTTTTTCAAGATATCCTTCTTCCTCAAGCTCGGCCATCGCATTGCGGATTGTCGCCGAGGAGCAATCCAGCTTGTATTTCTCAAGCAAGGTCTTGCTTCCGACCGGAGCAGCGGTGCGGATGAACTCTTCGACGATGCATTTGAGGACCTGATCTTTTCGTTCGCGCTTCATTCCGCCCTCCTTTTTAGCACTCTTTCTTTTTCGTGCTATTTCTATTATAGAAACCAAATTAGCAAATTCAAGTATTGAGTGCTAAAAAATGAAGAAAAGTTCTTTCTGACCTCTTCCCCCACCCTCTTCTATATATAGATAAGAAAAGAGCAGCCTTCTTCAGACTGCTCTAGGGACTTACTTTACTTCTTCTTTCTTCTTTTTATGGGCGATCAGAAGATGGATGGTGGCGCCTTTGGCGCGGAACTTCTTTTCGTATTCGGTCGGAGGAAGATAATCGACTTTCTCGGAATAGAAAGGTTCGATGATTTCAAAATCGAAAAGGTTTGCTTCTTTGAAATATTCGACCGAATCCTTGAAAAGATCTTCGTTATCGGTACGGAAATAGAGAGTGCCGTTCTCTTTGAGGATGCGATAATACTCGGATTGTCTTGTCGGATAGGTGAGTCTTCTTCGCTGCTGTCTTTTCTTCGGCCAGGGATCGGAGAAATTGAGATAGATGTTGTTGAGCTGTCCTTCTTTAAAAAGAGGGAAGATTCGTTCAATCGGGGCATTGAGGAAAAGAAAGTTCTTCTGTTCCTCTTTGACTTTCGCTCCATTACGGATCGCTAAAGCAAAGGCGTTCGCATTGACTTCGACGCCTAAGTATTTCTCTTCCGGATGCTCTTTGGAGAGTTCTAAAAGGAATCCTCCTAATCCGGAACCGATTTCCAAGGATGTGAAAGTAGCGATATCTTCCGGGGAAAAGTCAGCGAGATTTTTCCCGATATCGGTGTTTTCGCTTAAGACCGTATCAGCCCATTTGCGGTGACGTAAACGCATGGACGATTAATCTTTCTTGGTCAGATACTGCGAAAGAGCGTCGATAGCATGGGCGTAGATCTGCATGGTGTCATAGAAATCGGAAAGCGGGAAGAATTCATCATCGCCGTGCATACGGTAATCTCTTCCAGGGAACTGCGAACCGAAAGCGACGGAGTTCTTGCTTTCTCTTGCATAGGTGCCGCCACCGATCGCTAATGGAGCGGCTTCCTTATCCCCGGTCTCTTCCTGATAGGAAGAAAGGAGGAGCTTGACGAAATCGGAGTTAGGATCGGCGACAAAGCCATCGCTTCCGCCTAAGAGAGTCACCTTAGCTCCGGTGAATTCCTGAACATGGCTTAAGACATCTTCGGCTTTCATCTTCGCTGGGAAACGGACATTGACATAGAGGGTCAGAGTCTTTCCGTCATAGGCGATACGGCCGACATTGTAGGAAGATTCGCTGAAAGTCTCATCGGAGTAGTTACCTTCAAAGGCAGTACCCATACCATCGTCGTAATCGAGGAAGATCTTCTTCAGCGTCTCATTTCCATAGACTTTGCCTAAGAAATGAAGAAGGTGGAGACCGGCGTTGACACCGTTCCACGGAGCGGAACCGTGATATGGTTTTCCGTAGAACGAGAGCTTTTCTTTTTCAAAGGTAGCCTTGCTGGAGATATGGCGGGAAAGATACTTCTCTAACATTCCCGGAATCTTATCTTCGCCGGCATGAAGAGTGATGGAGGCTTCGCTTAAAACGATATTGAGAGCGTTACCGATATCAAAAGGATCGACACCCGGTAAAGTGAGCGGATAAGAAGCGGTGTAGGAATAAATGGATTTCTCGGCATAAATCAAAGGATAATTGGCATCCGGAGAGAAACCTAAGGTCGGATAGGAATGGGATTTGAAATAATGCTTGAGACCTAAGGAATCGTTCTCTTCGTTACCTCCGAAGAGGAAGCGGAGTTTATAACCGCCTAATCTTCCTTTATCCATCAAGGCTTTTGTCGCATAAAGGCAGGCTAATCCCGGACCTTTATCGTCGGAAGTTCCTCTTCCGTACATGACATTGCCTTCCAGAGTCAAAGCGAAGGGTTCGTGTTTCCAATTCTCTTTCTTGACCGGAACGACATCGCTATGGGCGTAGATATCTAAGGTTTTCTTTCCTTCGCCATAGGTGAGTTCGGTGATGTAGTTATCGCAACGGTCGACTTTGAACCCCATCTTCTTTCCTAAGTCGGCGACAAAGGCTAAAGCGGTATCGACACCTTTTCCGAAAGGCATTTTTTCCGAAGCCGTCTTTTCATCGAGAACCGAAGGGATTGCGATATATTTCTTCAGTGTCTCTAAGGCTTCTTCTTTATAGGGAGCAACTAAACTGGCGTAATCGGTCTTCTTCATCTTGATCGGAGCAGCATTTTCTTCCATATTTTTCTTTCTCCTTGTTCTTTATCTCAGTGAGAGATAATCGTCTTTTCCATAAGCTCTGGCTAACCCTTCTAAGACCGCATTCTCATCGGTCTCGAAGTCTTTCAAGCCGAATTCCGGAAGCAGATCCTTTATCAGATAACTGTTTCCGCCCGTCAACAGTATATCGGCGGCAGGTAAAGCATACACTTCTTTGACCTTTTTCACTAGTCCCGCAAATAGCGATGCCTGTCCGTTCAAGGCTCCGGAAGAGAGACATTCCTCGGTTTTTAAGGAAACTAAGGGAGGTTTCTTTCCTAAACGGATATCCGGAAGCAAATCGGTCGAAACCGAAAGAGCTTTCGGAAAAAGAGCGATACCCGGTAAGATCAAAGCACCCTGAAAGACATTCTTATCATCAAGCAATAGCAGTTTGCTTGCCGTTCCGCAGTCGATGACGATAAGACCACGACGGTTTTCTCTAGCGAGAATATCGCAGAAAAGATCACTCCCCAGGTATTCCGTGTTATCGACTTGGATTCCGAAACGGAGCGATACTTCTTTCATCTTCTTGCTATCGAGAACAAAGACATCGTCACACTTCTCTTTCAGTGCGGAAAGCAAAGTGAAAAGACCTTTTTTATCGACAGAAGCGATATAACAGGAAAAAGAGAAAGGAGAAAATTCCTTCAGGAAACTCTCGATTCCTTTCTCGTCATCCGGAAGGATTTTCTTCCGTATTTTCTTTCCGTTTCCCTGATAGAGAAGGTCGATGGTGGTGTTACCGATATCGGCTAAAAGCAGCGCGTCTTTCATGGCATTTCCATTATAGACATTCCGTCACTTTGAAGAAAGAAATATCCCTTTTAGCAACGTATCGTGATGGTTCCCATCTGATCGGTCCGATAGATCGGAATGTTATTTTCTTCGAGGGTTTTCAAAGTTGCTTTATGGGGATGCCCATAGGAATTGTTCTCTCCGCAGGAGATGATGGCGATACTGGGATCAATTGCTTTTACAAAAGTGGGATCGGTAGAAGTCTCCGAACCGTGATGCCCCACTTTGAGGATATCGGCTTTCAAAGTAGGATGGTCCGCAAGAATCTTCTTCTCAATCTCTTTCGGCGCATCTCCCATGATGAGAATCTTCTTTTTCCCTAAGGTAAAAGAATAGACCGCACTCTGGTCGTTTTCTTCGTCTTGGTCGCTTGCATAGATGTTGAGATTTGTAATCGTCAGTCCGGAAAAAGAAATCGAGTTATTTGTCGAATTCAGAAAATCCTTCTGATCATAGACATTATTCACCGAAAAATGAGAGACAAGACTATCTTTGGCTCCGCTGTGGTCATAGTCATAGTGGGTGAGTAAAACCGCATCCAAAGAAGAGATTTTCTGAGAACGGAAATAAGGAATCAGACATTCTGTAGCCAGATCGACATTCTTTTTTCCACCGGTATCAATCAGGATATTGGTCCTTCGATAACGGACTAAGGTGCTATCGCCCTGGTCGACATCCAGAAAAGTGATTTCCTGATGGGGAAGAACATCCGGAACAAAGAGAAAAGAAGTGACTAAAGCTAAAGAGAAAGCGGCTCGGATTCGGCTTTGTTGAAAATGGTATCGCGTGAAAAGAAGAAAGAGGAAAAGGATTCCGTAATAGAGGAAAAAGAAAAGAATCTTCGGTCTACCGCTTATCAGAAATACAGCCGAAGCCGAGAAAACCTTACTCAGAGAAAGATAGCCTTTGACGAGATAGGAAATCAGAAACCCAGTCTGAGGAATAAAGAAAAGCGATAGTCCCGATAGGAATAGCAGATGGGAATAAGGAATCAATACAAGCTGATAGATAGGAGAAAGTAAGGAGAAACCGGAGTTATCGAATAACCTATAGGGAAGTAAGAAGAGAAAAAGAACAAGGAAGAACGTGATTCGGCTTCTGATTCCTCTTTCTCGCTTGGAAGGGAAAAATGCCAAAAGAAAAAGAAGCGGAAAAGGAACATAGAATGCAGGAGAAAGCAAGGAATTCGGTTCGAAGAAAAGGAGAATCAGAGCACTCAGTGAGACGATGTCTAGCCGCTCGAGCTTTCTTCCTTTCCGGCGGTTGAGGAAAGAGAGGAAGAGAAGAAGAAAGATTCGTCGAAGGGTGTAACGGAAAGACGAAAAGAAGAGAAAAAGAAGCAAAAGAGATAGCACAAGAAAATCACTGAGCTTCTCTTTTTTCTCTCCCAGCACTTTCCGCAACAGAGTAAAGAAAAAGGAAAGATGAAAACCGGAAAGAGAAAGAAGCGAAGATAGGCCGAGTTCCTCTAACACGGTGTATTCTTCTAATTCGCTGAGACTATCGGCAAAAAGAAGGGAAGAGAGCACTTTGGCACTTTTCTCATCGCAGGAAGAGAAAAGATAGTTTCTTAAAGGATCGAAGGAGATAGGATTCTGGAAAAGGACTTTGCTATTACTGGGATAGAATTGACGGTAAACCCCTTGGGAATGAAGATAGTTTTCAAAGGAAAATCCCGATTCGTAATGAGAGAAAGACAGTTCTTTGCTCTCCCCTTCCAGATGAACAAGAGAAAACAGAGTGATAGCACTGTCTTTGCTTTTGATGTAGAAAGAACCCTTGAAAGAAAAGAGAAGATAATAGGAATCTTTCTTCCGTAAGACAATGCCGGTGATCTCCTTCTCCCCTTCTCCGTGAGGGAAGAAAAAAAGAAGGAGAAAACCGGCCAGAGCGAAAAAGAGGTAGGGCAGGATCTCTTTTTCTTTCTTCCTATAGACTAAGTAACTGACAGGACCAAGAAGCAGAAACAGATAAAACGGAGAATAGAGAGCGGAAACTAAGCCGAGAAGAAAGAAGAGAAAAGGAAAGAAGAACATATCTCACATCAGGCAGATCTTGTTCTTGACCTTCTCAAAGGTGCCTTTGGCGATTCCTTTGACGTTCATGATATCTTCGAGCGCTTCAAAAGAGCCGCTCTCGGTGCGGTAAGTGATAAGGCTAGGACCCTGAGAAGACGTGAAACCCGCGACGATGAGGTCGGCGACTTCCGCGGAGTTGATGTTGATCTTGCTACTTTCGGTGACAACACAACCGGTGCTGGTCGAAGTAAGAACCGGAGCGATATAGAACGAAGTTCTCGTCGCAATCGTAAGAGAAGTGTTGAAGCATTTGCTATCGGCGTCTTCGCTTGCGCCTCCTGCCATGGTGATCAGATCCCCTAGGGTCTTTTCCGGAGAGATGAAATAGGAGCCTGGATGAGAGATTTCACCGCTGATAGCGACTTTGACGGTGTTGTTATCGCTTTCCCCGATGAGGTTGGTGGAGTAGCCGTTGACGGAAGATGGGTTATCACTTCCCGCCTTATGGACTCCCGACAAAACAAAAAGACCGACGATGGTAACAATGATGCCAATGACAATGACTTTGAACATAGGCACTTCCTCCTTCACTGAAGATATTCTCCAGCGGAAGGAATTTTTCCAACGTCGGCCTTAAATTTCTGAAACTTGGGACGGAAGTAGGACTTTTTATTCTTTTGCCAGCTCGATCGAGAGGATCTTCATCTGATAGGTGACTTTTGCCTTGATGGTGACGACATCACCGACCTTATGACCTAAAAGAGCCTGACCGACCGGCGAGACGTTCGAGATCGTCGACTTGCTGACCTTGCCATCTCCTCCTCCGGCGCCCGAAATCGTGAAGGTGAACTTCTTACCGTCATCGAGCTTTTCGACGGTGACAATCGAAGAAGAGACCTTGACGGTCTTCGAACCGGCGAGGAATTCCTCTTCGGAGATGATGGTGCAGTGATCGAGGATATCCTGGATGTGGGCAATCTGAGACTGTAATTCGTTACGGGTCTGGATAGCGGCATCGTAATCGGCGTTTTCGGATAAATCGCCTTGCGAACGGGCGAGATTCAAGGCATCGTTAGCTTTGACAAGTTCGACGGTCTTCAGTTCCGTGAGCTGCTTCTCGTAATCTTCCTTCTGCTTCTGCGTAATCGCGTATGAAGTATTCGCCATTATAAAAAATCTCCTTCTTTTGAGCGTGACAATTATACCACAGGAAAGACAAGAAAAAACGGACTATTTGCGAACCTCGATTCCCTCAAGAACTAAGGAGACGACTTCTTCGATCGCCTCGCGGTAACTGAGACCGGTTTTCGCTAAGACATCGTCTCTATGCATCATCTGCATTCCTTCCATCAGCAGGTTTTCCACTAAGACGATATTGAGATCCTTGCGGAAGATACCTTCTTTTTCTCCCTGTTCGAGAAGTTGAGTGACCTTTTCCCACTGGGTCGTATAGCTTTCTAAGATGAGCTTATAGCAATTCGGATAGACATCCTTTAAGCCCATCGTCTTCTCAATCGCCAAGGAATCTTCGTATTTTGATCTCGTGTTGAGAATCTCGCGGAGCTTCTCCTCGGTCGAAAGGGAGGAATCGTTATAGATCTTCTCCTGGAAATCGTGGACGGAAGCAAAGGAATCGATGATAAAGGAACGGAAAATATCCTCTTTTCCTCCGTAATATTGATAAATGGTCTTCTTGGAGATGTGGAGCTCTTTGGCAATTTCGTCTAGCCGGAAAGCAAAGCCTTCCTTTTGGAAGAGCTCAACGGCTTTTTCCCGGATTTCTTCTTTCAGTTCTGCCATAATATAAGGAAACTATGTCATATTTTTCAGTTTCCTCTTTGATTCTACTCCCTCTCTTTTAGGGTGTCAATTCCTCTTTTAAAGCGCTTACTTCTTTCTTCTGCCTCTCTTGTTTCTCTCCCTGAAGTGAGAAGGTATAATAACCCTAGAATAAAGGAGATTCCACTATGAACGGAACCATTCAAGTCAAAAAAGGAAGCAGTCTTCTCTCTCTTCTCAAAGAAGAGGATAGGAAGAAATATATCTGTGCCAAAGTCGACGGAAGACTAAAGGAATTATCCTTCACTTTCGATAATGATACCGAAATCCATAGCCTTTCCTTTCTCACGTTAGAAGATTCCGATGCGGCAAGAATCTACTCGACTTCTTTAACGTATCTGATCGCGATGGCTTTCCACGAACTTTATCCGAAAGCTCAGCTCCGTTTCTTCTATAACATCTCCCGCTCCATGTTTGCCAAGGTCGTCGATAACCGCTCTTTCCGTATGAAACCGGAAACCGTCTCGGCCTTAGGAAAAAGAATGCAGGAGCTGGTGAAAGAAGATATTCCTTTTGAAAGAGTAAGAGTCAGCAAAGAAGAAGCCTTAGCCAAATACAGAGAGATGAACGAACCCGATAAAGCGAAGGTTCTCCGTTACCGGAACGAAAACTACGTTCATCTCTATTCCTGCAAAGACGAAAAAGGAACCTATTACGATTATCTCTATGGATATCTTGTTCCTTCGACCGGCTATCTGAAGGACTTCGTTCTCCGTTACTATGCTCCGGGATTCCTCATCCAGGTACCGAGAGCCGAATGCGAAGGGAAGATCCCTCCCTTTGAAGATGAAACCAAGTTTGCTACTTCTCTTCAGTCGACTTTCCTCTGGGCCGAAAAGAACAGACTCGATACCGTCTCCAACATCAACGCCTTCATCAAGAACTATGGCGCGATGGCTCTGATCAATGTTTCGGAAGCAAGATTCAATAACCAACTTGCGGAACTTGGAAGAGATATCGTCTCCTGTCAGGACCCGATACGTCTTGTCTGTATCGCCGGACCCTCCTCTAGCGGTAAGACCTCGTTTGCTAACCGCCTCATGTACGAACTTATGTCTTTAGGCTTACGTCCTTTACGTCTTTCGATGGATGATTTCTATATCCCGAGATTGGATCTTCCGGAAGGAACCGATATCGAAAGTGTCGATGCTCTCGACTTACCGCTTTTCAATACCACAATGACAAAACTCATCAACGGGGAAGAAGCTCCTTTACCGGTCTTCGATTTCAAGACGAAGACAAGAAGCTTTCTGAAACCTATCTCTCTTTCCGAAGACCAGATCATCATCATCGAAGGAATCCATGCTTTGAATGCCAGAACCACCGAAGGTATTCCGGATTATCAGAAATACAAGATCTATATCGCTCCCCAGCCTCAGGTGAATATCGATAACCACACGCCGATTTCGATGAGCGATATGAGGCTCTTACGGAGAATCGCCAGAGATTCGAGAACCCGTGGTTCCAGCGCCGATGAGACGATTTCGATGTGGCCCAGTGTCAGAGCCGGAGAATTCAAATATATCTATCCGACCCAGGAAAATGCGGACTTCGTCTTCGATTCCTTCTTCCCGTATGAATTATCGGCTCTTCGCAATATCCTTCTTCCGCAGCTCGACAAGATCAAACCGGAAGACGATAACTACATCTTCGCTAACCGTCTCCGTTCGATGGTGAAGTACTTCCTTCCGATTCCACTAGTCGATATCCCCTGCAATTCCTTGATTCGGGAATTTGTCGGCGGTTCGTCTTTCAAGGACGCCCGTTGATAAGAAGTCTCTGGAAAATAAAAAACCATTCCTCTTGAATCTAAGAGGAATGGGCATGAAAAAAGCCCGTTTTGCTGAGAAACGGGCTTTTCTTCCTATTCTGACTTTATGTTATGCAACAAAGAAGTGAGGATAGGCCGATGGAATCATCCGATTAGTCGACGAAACGGATGTTGTTGGCTCTGAGACCCTTCTCAGTGGTAGCCTCGTCATACTCGACGTGCTGACCGACTTCGGCAGTCTTGAAGCCTTCCATCTGGAGCTGGCTGTAATGGAAGAAATAATCCTTTCCATCTTCACCAGTGATGAAGCCATAGCCCTTTTCTTTGTCGAATTTCTTAACAGTACCCTTCATTGTCTAAACCCTTTCTTTCGCACCGAACTGTTTCAGTGCGAAAAAATTCTAACATATCTTTTCCTAGAGAGGCAAAAAAAAGTAAACCGAACGGATGTAAGCGGTTCAATCGTCTTTTTGGAAACTGTCAATCGGCGACATTTGTTGAATCCTTAAAGAAAGCATAAAGCCGAGGAGGGAGGAGAGAACAAAACTGACCCCGAAGGAAAGAAGATAGGGAAAAGGCTGAAAAACATAGGTGGAGAAGAGATCCTTCATGGCGCTTTGGAGGGCGTTTTCACTGAAAAGAGTGAGAATCGAACCTAAAAGGAAGCCTGTCAGACCTATGGTGATAGAAAAAGAAAGATAGAAAGAAGAGATCTCCTTTTTCTCATAACCGAGAGCTAAAAGGATGCCGATTTCTTTTCTTTCTTCTGATAAAATCAGTGTTAACGATAAGGTTAAAAGACCTGTGGCGGAGAAAAGAGAGAGCAGAGCAAGTCCTAAGAAAAGGTCGGATAACTGCTTGAGGGTCTTCTTGATTTCTTTGACCATCTCCTGCATCGGAAAAGAACCGACATAGGTGTTCTCTTTCCGGATTTCTTTGAGGTAGTGTTCGCTATCGTATTTGTCTAAGTCGACACCGATAATGGCCTGTTCTAAGCGTATCTCTTCCGGTTTCAGGAAAGAAAATTCAAAACAGTAGCTGAGAGGAAAAAGACAATCCTGATAGATTCTTCTCTTTTCTTCTTTATAAATAGCGGAGATTGTCAAAATTCCCGAAGAAAAGGAGTTATGGAAACCATCGGCAGTCTCTTCGGTCGAAGTGAGAATCAAAGTGTTAAGACTTTCTCCTAAAGCCGAATAGCTTCTTCCGAAGAGTGCTTTAGCCATACCTTCGGAGATCCCTATTTCCCGCATGTTGGAAGGAGGATGCCCGTAGAGCGGAGAAGGAGAAGAAGCGTTCAGAGGAACGAAAGAGACACCCTTTTCTTCCATCGAAGAAAGAAGGTCGGCTTTGAGAACCTTGTCATCGACTTCGATAAGAGAACCCTGGAACTGCCCTAGGTTTTCTTGACTTGTGGCCGCATTATCTTCGATTTCATTGAGCTTCTCTTTGTATTTAGAAAAGAAGAAAGGCTTGGTGAAACCGGAGATATAGCCGTTAGCAGTGAACGTATAGACTGGCGAAGAATAGGTCAAAGAACTCACCTGACCTTCATGCGTCTTGATAAAAGATTCTATCTCCCTCTTTTTCACTTTCGGAAGACAGTCTTTTACCAAAGCTACATGGTTATGGGTGCGGTTATCTTCTTCGACATAGTAGTTCTCACTTTTTAAAGGCATGAGAGTATAATCCTCTGCACTCTTTTCCCCTAAAAAGAGCGGAAGAAAATCTCCGATGGCATCGGGATTCAGCCTTAATCCTTCGACTTTATGAAGCGTCCAAGGCTGAGAAGAAGGAATCTCGTCTTCTCTTAATACCTCTTTGAAATGCATCACTTCGTTGACAAAATGGGAAGCGAAGCTCTCGCTTGGATGAAGTAAGAAAGGTTTTTCCGTTAGGGAGAACCCCGTGATCTTGAAAGTGTAGCTCTGCTCATAACCCCATTCGCTTTTATTCGCTGTCAGAAGGAGGGAGACCGGATTTTCGGCAAGCTGATTTCCGAGTTTGGTGAGAGTATCTTCCCGATAATTGCTCGGTTCATAGGAAAAGACAAGCTGATAGAGAGCATTAGCAACCTCTTCATCTCCGGCGAGGAGGATTTCATCTTCGTCGTTGCTGATTTCCCCATAGATTTTCTCTGGATTTTCTTCGATCATGCGGTAAGAGAGAAAGGAATCCAAGGAATAGGAACGCAAAGAGACAGAGCGGTTTTCCAACTGTGCTTTCAGGCTCTGTTTTTCATGAAATATGTTATTGAAGGAATCCAGATAAAAGGTAGAGACACCTAGGATATAAGGAGAATATTTCTGTCGCAATCTTTCTAGTTCCGCACTATCTCCGGACTCAAATGAAGAGCGTAATAAACCTTCCTCTTTCGGAGTTACTACCATGGTGTTTTCTTCCATATAGGAAGACATTGATTTCACCATGGCAGAAGAGACTCCTAAGGAAAGCTGGAAAGAAAAGGAAATCGAGAAAAGAGCAATCATCAAGGTCATCAAAGTGACAACCAGAAGGTCTCTTTTACTTAGGAAAAGATGCCAAAGCTGATGGTAGAAAGGAGAGCCGGAGAATTTCTTTCTCTGGTAAGTAGGAGAAAGAGGTGTTCCGTTTGTCTTCTTTCCTTCCCGTTTTAGATTTACTTTTCCGTCCACTAATTCATAGATCGTTGCACTATCCGGTATTTCTTCTTTTTCGTGGGTGATGACAAAGACCAATCGATGCTGACTTTCTTTTTCAAGCAGTGCTGTGATTTTGACTCTCAGTTCATGGTTGAGACTCGAAAGAGGTTCATCGCAGAGAAGAATCGGACTTTCTCTTAACAGAGCTCTTACTAAGGAAATTCTTTTCTTCTCTCCTCCGGAAAGATCCTGAAACTTGGCTTTCTCTTTCTCGGAAAGATCGACTTCAGCAAGTCTCTTTCGTATTCTTTCTTCTTTTTCCTGCTTCGATAAATCGGTGATAGCTAAAGCACGGAGAAGATTATCTTTGACTGTCTCTTTTTCTTCTGCCTTGAGAGACTGAAAAACAAAACCGACCGTCGCAAAACGGTAATAAGCTTCGTCTTTGATCTCTTTTAGTTCCTGCCCGTTCACTTTGACGCTTCCCTGGTATTCGTTATCCATCTTCCCGAGGATATGGAGAAGAGTGGATTTCCCGGAACCCGATTTCCCGATGAGATAACAAAGTCCGGTGTTTCCTAACGAAAAGGAGACATCCTTCAAGGTATCTTCTTTATTGGTGGGATAACGCTTTGTAAGATGCTTTACTTCGATCATCTTAGTCTTCTCCTTCTAACTGCTGCTTGATCTTGTCTTCCTTGATTTTTCTTAACGGGAATAAAGCAGCGACAGTAGAACCACAGAGATTAAGAAGAATCATCACGAGATAAGAGACCACATCAAAAGGAGAAAAGAAGGCAGGATAAGAAAAAGAAAGAGTGACTCTATTGATAAGACTTGCTCCTAGGATAGAGAGAGCAATAAAGAGGAAAACCGAAAGACCAAAGAAAAGAAGCTGGATACCTAAAGCGGAAATGACAACGTCTTTCTTTCCCGGATGAAAGACTTTGAGCAAGGCAAAATAACGGAGGTTCTCTCGATATAGAGAATAAATCGTAAGAAACTCCAGCATGATAGCCGAGATCAGATTCAGCCCGAAGAAAAGAAGCAGAATCTGAAGAAGAGAACGGATCGTTTCGGTAGAAGTCTCTTCGATCTGCAGACGCTGCGAAGTGACGGAGACTCTCTTTCCGAAGTGTTTCTCTGCTTCTTTCTTCTTTTCGGATGGTCTATCACTCAAGAACAGAGAAGCCTGTCCACAGAAATCATCTTCTTTGAATTCCTCTTCCAAAACCAGGTTATAAGCACTGACTCTTCTTCCCAGCTCTTTCGATATTTCAGGACAGGAAAGCTTCTTCATCTTTTTCAGTATCTGTGGGTGCGAATAATAGACGGCTGCACTATTGAAAGCTTTTCTCTCTTTCGATATTCCGACAATCTTAAAAGTGAAATCCAAAGAGAGAATATCCTCCGAAACAAGATGTGAAGATTTCATCCTTATCGTATGACCGAAAGGAAAAGAAAGACCAAGAGCTTCTTTTGCTTCTAATCCGAATTCACTTAAGAAAGACTCGTTGACGACAACTTCTTCGGCTTCTTGAATCGTCCTTCCTAAGGATAGTTTCTTTGCATCTTCCTCAATCACGGGATAGAAAGCGCAATCGACATCTTTCTTTACCAGATTCACTTCGTTATAAGTCGGAACAAAATAAGTGAGACTTGGATAAACTACAGAAAGAGAAAGAAAACGGATTACTTCCTCATCTGGACAGGATTTCTTCTCTAGATGCAATCTTCCACTCTGAGCCACTTCCTTTTTCATCGAAAGAGTTGTTACATCTCCTGCATAATAATCTTCAAACAGAGAAGCGATGACTTCTTCTTTATGAATCTGAAGATCGAAACCGAGATAAGAAAGAGCAAGAGTAAAAGCAAAGAAGAACGCTGCAAAGAAAACTCTTCTTTTATGTTTCTTCAGAAAAGGGAGAGCGAGTTTCACACTGCTTCTTAAGCTCATTCCGTAAGAAGAGCGGTTCTTCTTCTCAAGCCTCTTTTTCTTTTTGTTCTGTCCGTTTTCTTTTTCTAAGAGAAGAGTGAGTTTTCCGTTCTTGAGTTCATAAAGATGGGTAGCAAAAAGAGGAGCGCTTGTTTCATCATGCGTGACAAGGATGATCAGATGGTCAAGACTCAGTTCTTCCAGTTTCTCATAGATAGCAAGGGAACTTTTTTCATCGAGTTGTCCCGTCGGTTCATCGAGAATCAAGGTGCTGGCACCTTTTTCTAAAGCTCTGGCGATAGCGGTTCTTACCTGTTCTCCTCCCGATAATTGCTTTGGACTTTTTGCAGAATAACGGTTGATATCGACTAAGTTCAAAGCTTCCTCGGGGTCTTTTTCTTCCCCGTCAAACACATCGACCAAAGTGACATTCTCTCTGACCGGTAAATAAGAAAGAAGCAAAGGAGACTGGAAAACAAAGGAAATATCGCTTTTATCGACTCCCGTGATTCTTCCTTCCTGAGGAAGAAGCAAACCGGAAAGCAACGATAAAAGAGTTGTTTTTCCACTTCCAGAACGACCTAAAATCACCACAAAACCAGTCTCCGGAAAAGAGAAACTCAGATGTCGGAAAAGCTTTTTCTCCCCATAGGAGAAGGAAACATCCTGAAAAGTGATCATACTTCCTCCTTCTCTATAGATATTGTCTTGGAAGAGGGTTTTTGTTTCATAGAATCGGAAAAAAGTTTTTAGGGCATACAAAAAGGCACCGCCAAGCGATGCCTAGAACAACAATTTGTTACTTGTTGGAAAGGAAGAAGGCGTTCTTTACAAGACAGAGCGAAGTAAGAGCCCCGACTCCTCCGGGAACGGGAGTATAAGCGGCTACTTCTCCTTCTTTCGGAACAAAGCCGAGATCTCCTCCGTGAGCCGAGAATCCACAATCGAGAATGACACACTTTGGAGAAAGCCACTCTCGTTTCACAAGTCCACTTTTTCCGGTAGCTAAGACAAGGATATCGGCATTGCGGACTAGGTCTTCTTTGACACTTTCTTCGGTCTTTGAATGAAGAAGAGAAACCGTCGCATTGAGCTTATTAAGAAGAGCAAAGCAAGGATAACCGACTTCATTGCTTCGTCCGAGGATGACAGCTCTTTTTCCCTCTGTAGGAATCTTATAGAAAGAGATTATCTCTCTTACCGAAGCAGCGGTTGCCGGAAGATAATTCAGATCTCCCTGATAGAGCCTTCCGACATTCTCGGGATGGAACATATCGGGATCCTGATCCGGGCCGATCAAGGCAAGAAACTTCTTCTCATAAGGAACCTTCAGAGGACGGGCTAAAAGAATCATTTTGCCTTTGCTATGTTCTTGGAAAAGAGAAAGATTCTCTTCTTCACTTTTACTAAGGTCAAGAAAATCCTCAACATAAGGAATCGAAAGACTATCTAACATCTTCTTGATACCGCGGAGATAAGCTTGGGCGGAGAAGTCCTCCTTAGCAGAATAAAGAAAGAAAGAAATATTCCTTGTCTCTCTTTCTTTCTTCAGCTCTTCGAGGAAAAGAGGACGTATGGTTTTACCAGAGAGGAGCGTCATTTCCGATTCATCTTCTTCGAAGCCGGAACTTTCGGAAGACCCGGCATCGTAAAGACATCCCCCGTCAGGGGAACTAAGAACTGAGCACCCGTGAAAAGACGAAGCTTCTTGACATGGAGCGTATGGTCTTTCGGAACATTGAGAAGGTGAGGATCATCGGATAAAGAGTTCGGAGTCTTAGAGATACAGACACTGAATTTCCCGTATCCTTCTTTTTCGATCTCATGGATCTGATCAAGAACACCAGGAGCATACTCGACATCTTTTGCACCATAGATCGTCTTTGCGATCTTATCGATCTTTTCGGTGAAGGAATCTTTTTCGGTGACAAGAGGAGCATATTCGCTCTTCTTTTCCTCAAGAGTCTTAAGAACCGTCTTGGCTAATTCTTCCGCTCCCTTAGGACCATTGAGATAAGCGGAATTGAGAGCATACGGAACATTCTTTGCTTTGAGGAATTCTTCTAAAGCGGCGATTTCGGCTGGTGTATCATCTTTGAACTCGTTGATACCGACAACCGCCGGAACGTGATAAGCGGCAACATCTGCAAGATGATGCTCGAGGTTGCTAAGGCCTCTCTTTAAAGCAGGAACATCTTCTTTCGATAAGTCTTCGAACTTGACTCCTCCGTGGAGCTTTAAAGCACGGATGGAGCAGACCATGACGACAAGATCCGGATGGAAAGAAGCGATAGGAGAGACGATATCCATATATTTCTCCATACCTAAGTCGCTACCGAAGCCTCCTTCGGTGACGACATAGTCGGCTAAGCGGAGACCTAAATCCGTCGCGATAACGGAGTTCGTGCCATGGGCGATATTGGCAAAAGGACCACCATGGACTAAAGCAGGGGTATGGTATTTTGTCTGGACGAGGTTCGGATAGAGAGCGACGTGCATAAGCTTACGGATCGCTTCTCGGCATTCAAGATCACGGACGAAGATCGGCTTACCGGATTTCGCATAAGCGACCGTGATATTTTCGATGCGGTCAAGGAAGTCTTCTTCGTCTTTGGCTAAGGCAAAGACGGCCATCACTTCACTGGCGGCGGTGATGACAAAAGAAGAAGAATGGGCGACGGTATGAGGATCGTTTTCGGCGACCATGATCGAACGTAAGGAACGGTCGTTCATATCCATGCAGCGCGGGAAGACGATTCTTTCAGGATCCACATCAAGTGGAGAATGCTGATAGAGTTCGTTATCGATCAAAGCGGCGATGAGGTTATTGGCGCTGGTGATCGCATGCATATCGCCGGTGAAATGAAGGTTGATATCTTCTTCCGGAACAAGGGTCGCTTCGCCTCCCCCTGCTCCTCCGCCTTTGACACCGAAAACAGGGCCAAGAGAAGGCTCTCTTAAGCAGGCAAGAACCTGTTTTCCCAGTAAGGAAAGACCATCGGCTAAACCGATAGCCGTGGTGGTTTTTCCTTCTCCGGCTTTGGTCGGAGTGATCGCGGTGCAGAGGATGAGTTTTCCTTTGCGGGCCGGTAAGTGAAATTGGTGAAGATCTACTTTTGCCTTATCGTAACCGAACGGAATCAGAGCTTTTTCCGGAATACCTAATTTTGCAGCAATCGGAGCAATCGCGTAATCCATTCTTTTTTCCTCCCCAAGAAAACAGACTTAGGGATAGCTTATCGCAAAAAAGGTGGGTTCGCTACTCCCTTTTCTCACTGAGTTCTTTCTCTAAGAGAGAACGGATTTCTTCTTTGCTTCCCAAAGTCAGAAGATCGGCAAACTGATGACGGAGGAAAGTGCGCTGTTTTTTGGCGTATTGATGGGTGTGGGTTTTAATCAGAGCAACCGTAGTTTCATCCGGCTCTTCTCCTTCTTTGTAGCAAGCGAAAATCTCCTGATAACCGATCGTCGAGAAAGGTCTAGAGGAGATCGGATAAGCAAGATAAAGCTTCTTGGCTTCTTCAAATAAGCCGCCTTTTACCATGCTATCGATGCGGTCATCGATCTTTTTATTGCCTTCGTCTTTATCGATCTGGATACCATAGAACTTGCAGGGATAAAGAGGTTTTCCGTTGTTCTGCGAAAGAATCTCTTCTCTCTTGGTTCCGTCATCCAGTTGCTCTAACGCCCGTATCACACGGCGTGGATTCTTGGTGTCGATAAGAGAATAAGTTTCCGGGCTTCTCTTTTTCAGTTCTTCCTGCATCTCTTCTAAAGAGTAGGAATCGTACTTGCTTTTATGAGGAACCTTCTCCTCTTTCGGAAAATAATAAGGGAAAAGAAGAGCTTTGACATAAAGGAAAGTACCACCTACCACAAGGAGGTCTTTTCCTTTCTTTTCACATTCCTCGATCTTTGCTCTTCCTTCCTTTTGGAAATCAAGAACCGAGATATCCTGATTCGGAGTGAATTCATCGTAGAAAGAATAATCCAGTCCTTCTACTTCTTCTCTGCTCGGTTTATCGGTTCCTACCTGCATCATCTTGTAACACTGATAGGCATCCGCTGAAAGAATCGGAAGCGAAAACTTCCGTGCCAGAGAAAGAGCTAACGAGGTTTTTCCCGAGGCCGTCTGGCCTAAAAGAACGTAGATCAGAATCCGCTCCTCCTAAAGATCTTCTCAATATCGGCACGGGTTACTTTGATGATGGTCGGTCTTCCATGGGGGCAATTGGCCGGGTTGCGGCATTTGCTCAAGTCGCGGATCAGAGCTTCCATCTCATTGAGAGACATATCGTGATTTGCCTTGATCGATTTTTTGCAGGCGATATTGGCAATCGTCAGATGGAGAAGACCCACCGGGTCTGCTTCTTCGTCGTTGAGACAGGCGTGGACGCAATCCCGAATCACTTCTTCGTCGTTCCTTTCGGCTAGGAAAGAAGGAAGCTCACTGACCTTGATGGTGTTATCGCCGAACTCTTCGGTGATGATCGAAAGAGAAGCAAGACGGGCTTTATGGGCATCATCGTAATTGATCTTCTCTTTCGGAGAAAGTTCAATCAGAATCGGAAAAAGAGGAACGATGCGGGAGCGGACCGAAGCAAAAAGAGCTTCCGTCTTCTCATAGTTGATACGTTCGGCTGCGGCATGTTGATCCAGCAGATAGAAGCAATCGATGCCATCGCAGATGAGATAGGTCTTCAGCACCTGCCCAATCGGATGCATCTCCGGAAGCTTATAGGAAATTTCTTCTTTATCAAAAATCGTATCGTAATAGTATTCTCCGGTATGAACCGGTTCTTTGAGCACATCCTCAATTCCCTGCTGCGGAACATCTTTCTTCGGTGCTTCTTCGTCTTTCTTCTCCTGTTTTATCGGAGCATCTTTGCTAGGAGCATAGGCTTCATAAGTCGGCTTAAAAGGAAGAGAATCCTGGAAATACTGAGGCTGTTTCTCCGGAATCAGAGACTTTACATCGCTATAGTCGTTACGGACTTCGTTCGCCTGGACTTCTTTTTCTTTTAACGAGGAAGTATCGAAAAGTTCATCTTCCTTGGTCAGAGAAAGAGACTTCTGATCCTGGGAGGAATAATAAATCGGTTTCTTCTTTTCTAGGACCTCAAGAATCTGCCCTTTCACTTCCCTTGCGATATCATCTTCTAAAGAGATACGGACTTCCTTCTTGGTCGGATGAACATTGACATCGACCAAAGAGGAATCGAGATCCAGTTCCAAGACCGTAAAAGGATAACGGAGCGGAGGAAGATAATCCTTATAAGCTTCCTCTACTGCTTTATTGATCTTGTAATCGTAGATGCAGCGGTGATTGAGGAAAGTCAGCATATCTTTTCTACGGGAATAGTTGATCTCCGGTTTTGAGATATATCCGCGGAAAGAGAAAGCGACACCTTCGTATAGAACCGGATAAAGAGACTGGGCGATGATGTTTCCGTAGATCTTCTGAATCGTTTCTAAAAGATCTCCTCTACCCGAAGTGCGTAACACTTCTTTCCCATCAATAGCCAAAGAGAAAGAAATACCCGGAAAACCTAAAGCGAGATGTTCGACCATCTCGATGATTGCATAGGTTTCAACCTGTGCGGATTTCAGATACTTGAGACGGGCAGGAGTATTGAAGAAAAGATCCCGCACTTCAAAGACAGTGCCTTTTCTCGAAGGCGCATCGAAAACCTGAAGATCTTCGTTCGGCGCACTTTCGACTCTTGTTCCTGCTCCTTCGCCGGTGGAAGTGGTAAGAGTCATTTTCGAAACAGAGGCAATCGAAGGAATAGCTTCGCCGCGGAAGCCGAGCGTATGGATTCGGTTCAGATCGTATTCGGTCCTTATCTTACTGGAAGCATGACGTAAAAAGCAGGTCTTGGCATCTTCCCGATCCATACCGCATCCATCGTCTTTGACAAGGATGGTGCCTTTTCCGGCATCGGTGACACCGACATAGATGTTTTTCGAACCGGCATCAATAGAGTTTTCGACAAGCTCCTTAACGACACTGGCAGGACGTTCGATGACTTCACCGGCGGCGATGAGGTTAGCCAGTTCCGGCTTCATCAGATGGATGACAGACATTATTTGACCCTCTTCTTCAGATCGATGAGATAGTTAAGTGCATCGAGCGGGGAAAGTGCCATCGGGTTGAGATGCTTGATCTCTTCTCTCAGTTCATCTTTCTGCTCCGGCTCTTTCTTGATTTCGCGGATCTGATCTTTCTTGACGGCAGACTGCTGTTCTAAGGAAGTCAATAACTCCTCGGCACGGTCGGTGATTTCATCGGGAAGTCCGGCAAGACGGGCGACATTGACACCATAGGATTTATCCATGCTCCCTTCCTTCATCTTGTAAAGGAAAGTGACTTTGCCATTGTCCTCACTGACTTCGCAGTGGATATTCTTCACAGCAGAAATCTTCTCGGAAAGTTTCGTAATCTCGTGATAATGGGTGGAGAAGAAAGTCTTTGCATGGACGTGAGTGACGATATATTCGATGATGGATTGAGCGATTGCCATACCATCAAAGGTAGCGGTACCTCTTCCGATTTCATCAAAGAGGAATAGCGAAGAAGAAGTAGCCGATTGCAGAGCCTCCGCAACTTCACTCATTTCGGTCATAAAGGTCGACTGACCTTTGATGAGGTTATCGCTAGCGCCGATACGGGTATAAAGAGAATCGAAGACAGGAAGCGAGCATTCTTTCGCCGGAACAAAGGAACCGATCTGCGCGAGTATCACGATCAGGCCGAACTCCTTCATATAGGTGGATTTACCACCCATATTCGGACCGGTGATGATGAGGACATCGGTATCTTTATCGATGAGGTAGTCATTGGCGACAAAGAGAGATCCCGGCATCGCTTTTTCGAGAATCGGATGTCTTGCTTCGATGACTCTCACTTCGTTTTCGCCGTTGAAATGAGGACGGACATAGTTATTCTCACTGGCAACAAAAGCGAGCGTGAGGAAATAATCGAGTTCGGCAAGAGCGTTCGAAGTTCTCTGAATCGAATCGGTGTACTGGGAAATCGTCTTCCGCAGTTCCTTGAAGAGCTTATATTCCAAAGACATTCTCTCGTCTTTGGCTCTTAAGATATGGTCTTCCTTCTCTTTGAGTTCCGGAGTGATGTAACGTTCCCCGGTGGTCAGGGTCTGTTTTCGGATATAACCGTATTCCGGTTTGACGAGATTGACCTGCCCGGCACTGACTTCGATATAGTAACCGAAGACCGTCGTATAGCCGACACGGAGGTTCTTGATACCGGTGCGTTCCTTTTCTTTCTGCTCAAGCTGTGCGATCCACTCTTTGGCGTCGCTGGTTAAGTCGATGAGTTCATCCAGCTGAGGATTATATCCTTTTTTGAAGATACCCCCTTCGGTGATGGTTAAAGGACAATCTTCGGATATAGACTTTTCTAACAAGGAAACAAGTTGGTCGTAATCACCTAAGTTGGCAGTAATTTCCTTCAGCTCCGGAACATCGGTGATCGGAGCTAAGTCCCTTTTCAAAGCAGGAATGACCTGCAAGGAACGTTTCAGCTGAAGAAGATCGTGGCCGTTGCAGTTTTCATAACCCATACGGGCGATAAGACGTTCCATATCAAAGACGGAATCGAGATCTTTGCGGAGGTTCTCCCGTTCGAGATAATGGCGGACGAAGCCGTCGGTGAGATTGAGTCTCCGTTCAATCTCCTTCTGGGAAGCCGAGGGAGCGACAATCTGGGCTTTAAGATAACGTGCACCCATCGGAGTCTTCGTCTGATTCAATAACCAGTAAAGAGTTCCGAAGGTTTTACCGTCTAAGGATTTGACTAACTCCATGTTGGCCTGGGCGGAATAATCGATCTTCATCGTCTTCTGCTCCATCAGGTTCACGGCCGGTTTGAAATAGGTGAGATCACGTCTCTCCATATTCTTGAGGTAGTTATATAGACGGGCGGCGGCATTGATTTCACGGGGATCGGCTAAATTGGCAAAGAGAGGATCGGTCTCAAGTGAGACGGTCGTATCGTTATAGTAAGAAAGACAGACGTTAGAATTCTCTTTCAGATATACCGCTAAAGTAGCATCGATATCGGTCGGAAGAACAAGTTCCTTGATCTCCAAAGAGAGAAGCTTTTCCAGGATTCTTTCTTTGCTGCTTTCTAAGGAGATGACTTTCATTTCACCGGTCGAGATATCGGCGTAGGCTAAAAAGGCCTGTTTCGGCGTGTTCTCTAAGGAAGCGATATAGTTATTCTCATTGGTCGAGACATCGAGGTTAGCACCTGGAGTGATGATCTGGATGACATCACGTTTGACGAGTTTCTTAGCGAGTTTCGGGTCTTCTACCTGCTCGACGATAGCGACTTTATAGCCGCGGTCGATGAGCTTCTGGGCGTACTGGAGATAGGCGTGATGGGGAATACCGCACATCGGGATGAATTTGCCGTTTCCGCAGGCTTTCTTGGTCAAGAAAAGCTCGAGTTCCTTGCTGGCGATCTGAGCATCGTCAAGGAACATCTCATAGAAATCGCCGATGCGGAAGAAAAGGATGATCGATCCGTATTGTTTCTTAAAAGAGAGATACTGCTCCACCATCGGGGTGAAGGTCTCTTCCTTCTTCGTTGTTTTTGCCATAATTCCTCTGTGAAAATGAGTTCTTTTTATTATAGAAAAATCTCTCTTCCAAGGAAAGCGAAGCGCTAACCTACAAAAGAGAGAATACGTATCTAAGAGAATCAGAGATTTGCTTCCGTCAAAGGAGCAAGGAGCTGATAGACTTCTTCTTTGAGCGTCTCGTAGTTGATGACTAACGGATCTTCCTGATACTGTTTTTCCAGTTCTCTTGCTTTTTCGAAGCCTTCTTTTTTCTCTTCTCCGGTGAAGAAACGGAGAGAATGCTGAAGGTCTTCTCTTTCCTTTTTGAGAAGAGAGAGTCTTTCATTCTCTTCTAAGGATTTCTTTGCTGCCTGATACCTTTTTACAAGGTCAAGGTTTTTGAAATCTTCGAGAAGCTTCTCGGCTTCTTTTTGGCAATCTTCAATCTTCATCCATGAGCTCTCCTAAAAGAGAATAGGTGTGACTCTCGGTGATATGGACTTTACGGATCTGGCCGATCAAAGAAGCATCTCCTTTGACATGGACAAGCTTGTTATGAGGATCATAACCGGAGATTCTGGAAGGATCTTTTTCCGATACCTTCTCAAAGAGAACCTCTACATCCTTTCCGACAAACTCGTTAGCACGGGCGGTAGCCTGTTCATCGATCAGAGCTTTCAAAGCATCGAAACGCTTATGCTTCACTTCCATCGGCGTCTTATCTTTCATGAAGTAAGCCGGGGTTCCAGGGCGCGGAGAGAAGATGAACGTATAAGCGGCATCGTAACGGACTTCTCTCACTAAAGAGAGTGTCTCTTCGAATTCTTCATCGGTCTCGTTCGGGAAACCGACGATGATATCGGTCGATAGGAAGACATCCGGTAATCTTTCTCTCAACTGATGGACGATCTCCAGATACTGCTCTCTGGTGTATCGGCGGTTCATTCTCTTGAGGACGGAATTGCTTCCCGATTGAATCGGAAGATGAAGGAAAGGCATGATGTTTTTATACTTTGCCATCACATCGAAGACTTCGACGCGGAAATCGGAAGGATAAGGAGTGACAAAACGGACGCGTTCGATTCCGGTCTGAGCTACTTTCTCTAATAAAGAAGCAAAGGCATAATCGTCTCCGAAATCTTTTCCATAGGCATCGACGTTCTGTCCAAGCAGAGTGACCTGCTTATATCCTTGCTCCTTGAGGCAATTGACCTCGGCAAGAATATCTTCGGCCTTCCGGCTGCGTTCTCTGCCTCTGGTGAAAGGAACGATACAATAGGTGCAGAACTTATTGCATCCGTACATGATATTGACGAAAGCCGTGACTTTCGATTCTCTTGCCTGACTTCCTTCCGGAAGACCTTCCGGAACCAGGTCGGAATTAGAGCGGACATCGACGATGTTTTCGTTATGTTCCAAGCAATCATCGAGTAAAGAATAGAAATTCGTGAGGTTGTTGGTTCCGAAGATCAGAGAGACAAACGGGAAATGATGCAGGATGTATTTGACGGCAAACTCTTCCTGCATCACGCATCCGCAGACCCCGATGATGGTTTCGGGATTCTTTTCATAGGCCTCTTTGGCTCTACCGAGTTCTCCATAAAGATGATTCTCGGCATTTTCACGGATCGCGCAGGTATTGAAAAGAATCAGATCAGCACCTAAAAACTCTTCCTGCTCCTTCATGCCGAGAGCAAGAAGATAGCCGCGCAGAATCTCGGAATCACGGACGTTTGCCTGGCAACCATAGGTACGAATGCAAAACGTCTTTCCCTGCCCCCAAGAGACAAGGAAAGACGTAGGTTTGCTATCAACCTTTTCAACCAGACTTTTCTCTTCCGGATTCCGTTTCGCAGCCTCCTTTAGATTAGGAAGGGAGACGAGACGGGTCTTTTTCATCGGAAGAACTCTTTACTTGGCTTCTTCGTGCTGCGGAACATCCGAGGAGACCGCATTGTTCGGATCGAACTCGGTCTTCTTGATGTGGAGCATGATGGTGGTGACTTCTCTGCTTTCGGTAGCAGACGGCTCAGAGAAGTTCTGCATTAAGAACTCCGGCTGAACAACGATATCGGACGGAGTCTGATCGTCCTTTAAGAAACGTCTAGCAACGATGCAGGCCTTGATTGCCTGATTGAGCGCCGAAGCGCCGACCAAAGAGATCTGAACAGCACCTTCCTGACGGATGTTGCCAGCAATCGCACCAGCTAATTTCTGAATTTGAGTGTTTCCACTTGCCTTTAATGTTGTCATTTAGGGTAACCTTCTTTCCTGCTATTCATTATACAAGTTTTTGACCTGTTTACAATGCAGAATCACGCAAACATGGGCAAATTCCCCCTTTGCCTTCCGATAAGTCTTTTACGTTTTTAGGCAAACGACAAAGAACTAGCATGACATTTGTTGCCAGATTCTCTGAAAATAAGGAAATCTCCCCTGTCTTCGCAACTTCTTTGACCAAAGAAAACAGCCACGGCACAGGGCTTCGTGGCTGTTAAAAGGATTCTATCAATCGTCTTCGAGTGTCTCGTTGATAAGGTGATAAGAGACTACCTGGCAAGTATCCGTAGAGATATCAAGAAGAACACCGTTTACCAGCATCTTACCGGCTCTAGGGACATCGTACTTCTGCGGGATTCCGGTCATCGTACGCATCATCGCGCCTGTCACATCGTCTCCTAAGGAAGAATCGTAAGCGCCGTTCATCCCGGCATCGCTGAGGAAGAATGTGCCTTTATTTAAGAGATGAGGATCGTTAGTCTGCACATGGGTATGGGTTCCGATCAAAGCGGTGATTCTTCCGTCTCCGTATTCGGCAAGACATCTTTTCTCGGCGGTAGCTTCCGCATGGAAGTCGACGAAGTGGATGATTCTCTTTCCTTCGTCCATCTTGAGGATCTCATCTAAGGCGTAGAAAGGATTGCTCTGGGCACCGTTGAGGAAGACTCTTCCGATGAGGTTTGTAACTCTTATCGGAAAACCGTCTTTGGTAGTGAAGAGAGCACTTCCTTTTCCCGGAACCGAAGGATCGAAGTTATAAGGGCGAAGAGCGTTTGGCATGCTATCGGCTTTCCGTAAAGCATCGCTCGCTCCGAAAAAATGGTTTCCGGAAGTGAGAACATCGATACCGTCGTTGACTAGTTCAAGATAATGATCGTAGCTGAGCCCATGACCGTGGGTAGTGTTTTCGCCATTGGCGATAACGAAATCGATCCCGTCTTTTTCCTTATGGAAAGCAAGATACTTCTTCACGGCTTTTCTTCCTAACGGCCCGACGATATCACCGAGGAAGAGCAAGCGGATCTGGCTTTTCATATACAGACCTACTTCGCGATTTCGACCGCTCTCGTCTCACGGATGACCGAGACCTTGATCTGGCCGGGGAACTGCATATCGCTTTCGATCTTGTCGCGGATCTGAACGGCTAAGACCTTGGCGTCTTCATCCGAGATCTTCTCCGGTACGACCATGACGCGGACATCACGACCGGACTGCAAGGCATAGGACGACTGAACGCCGTCGAAGGATTTGCAGATGGTCTCGAGCTGTTCCAGACGCTTGATATAGGTCTCAAGGGTTTCACTTCTGGCACCCGGACGGGCGGCAGAGAGCGTATCGGCAGCCGTGACAAGTTCGGAGATGATGTACTTCTTCGGCACATCGCCGTGGTGGGATTCGATTGCGTTGATGACGACATCCGGCTCACCGAATTTCTTGGCGAGCATGCTACCTAACTGGACATGGCTTCCTTCCTGTTCGGCATCGATCGATTTACCGATATCGTGGAGAAGACCGGCGCGTTTTGCCATCACCGGATCCTGACCTAATTCGCTAGCCATGACGGAAGCGAGGTAAGCGACCTGGATCGAATGGTCGAGGACGTTCTGACCATAGGAAGTACGGTACTTGAGTCTACCGATATAAGGATAGAGGCCGGCGTTGATACGCGGTAAACCGAGCTTAAAGACGGTCTGTTCGCCGATACGGCGGAGCGAATCGTCGAATTCCTGACTGATCTTGGTATAGAGGTCTTCGATTCTGCCAGGCTGGATACGGCCATCGCGGATCAAAGCTTCCAAAGTGAGCTTTGCTTTCTCACGGCGGATAGGATCGAAGCAGGAGACCGTGAGAGTCTCCGGGGTATCATCGATGATCAAAGAGACACCGAAGAGCTGTTCCATCGACTTGATGTTACGACCTTCACGGCCGATGATTCTTCCCTTCATCTCATCGGAAGGAAGAGCGACGGTCGAGGAGTTATGTTCGCAGGTGACATCCTGAGCATACTTCTCCATCGAAAGGGCAAGTAAGGTCTTAGCTTTATCTTCGGCCTGAGACTGAGCTTCCTCTTCCATCTGCTCTTTATAAAGAGCGATTCTCTTCATCTCTTTTTCTTCGACGCGGGCCATCAACTCCTTCTGCGCGTCTTCAATCGACATATTGGCGACTTTCTGGAGTTCGACGATGATCGAATCGATCTTCGTCTGTAAATCCTTTTCCTTCTCATCTAAAGCAGCGATCTTCTGTTCGTATTCGCTTCTCTTCTGGTCGATCTGGGCTTCGCGGGTGATGATCGCATCCTCTCTCTTATCGAGAGCAGCTTCGCGGTTATCGAGTTTCTGTTCACTGGCGACAATCGTCTGTTTACGCTCCGCGATATCCTTATCGGCATTCTTCTTCATCTCATCGACGGTGTTCTTTCCTTCGATCTTGGCGTTGGCTAAGATCTTTTCGGCTTTGACATTAGCATCATCGACGATCTTCTCGGCGGTCTTACTGGCTCTTTTCTTCTGGAAGAAGGGGAAGAGGATAGCACCGATAGCGACGAGGATGGCGACGATCATCAGGGCTAAGAACACCCAAGCTAAAGTGGTCATAAAATGTTCCTTTCTGAGCGGTCGGCATAAAAAAGGTTCACCGCTCGTAAACCTACTCGGTCTAAGAAAGATTTTTGATTTTATAGGAGAAAAAGATAATTTTGGGAGAAAAAAGTAGAAAACCTATATCTTTTCCGCAGAATCTTACATCAAATCTTTTCTATATTAAACACAAAGCGAGTAACTTCGTGTCGACCTATTATAAACCAACACCCCTCTTCCTCGGAGGAAAACTTTCGGAATTGTATCGGTTGTCTAATGCTCCCTTTCTTTTCCAACAGAAAAAGGGAACCTCATTTGCGAGATTCCCTTCCTTGACTGCTTCAGTTTTCTTCCGGTGTTTCGTCACCCGGATCGTCTTCGGCCGGAGGTACCGGCTTATTGCCCATCTTGGCTTTCACAGCATCCTCAATTTTTGAGGAGATGTCGGGGTTGGCTTTCATCCAATCGAAGACAGATGTGATACCTTGTCCAAGTCTTTCTCCCTGATAGGAGAACCAGGAACCGGACTTTTCGATGATTCCGAAATCGACCGCGAGAGTCGCAAGTTCATGGTCGAGCAGGATACCTTTTCCGTAGATCAGTTCGACCTTGCAGGAACGGTACGGCGGGGCGACCTTGTTCTTGACGACCTTCACATTGACATAGTTTCCTAAGACTTTATCGCCCTGTTTGATCGGTTCGGCCTTGCGAATTTCGATACGGATCGTCGCATAGAACTTCAAGGCACGGCCACCGGTTGTCGTCTCCGGGTTACCGTACATGACACCGACTTTCTCACGGAGCTGGTTGATGAAGATGACGGTGCAGTTGGATTTTGCTAAGACACCGGCAAGCTTACGGAGCGATTTCGACATGAGACGCGCCTGTAAGCCGACGGAAGAATCTTCGAAAGTCCCTTCGAGTTCTGCCTTAGGGATCAAGGCAGCGACGGAATCGACGACGATGAGATCGATCGCGTTGGATTTGGCAAGCATATCGACGATTTCCATCGCCTGTTCGCCATAGTCCGGCTGGGAAAGGATAAGGTCATCGACATTGACGCCTAAGGCTTTCGAATATTCGGGGTCGATCGCATGTTCGGCATCGATATAGGCAGCTCTTCCACCTAATTTCTGCACCTGGGCAATCGCTTCCAGAGCAAGGGTCGTCTTACCGGAAGATTCCGGACCATAGATTTCGACGATTCTTCCTCTCGGATAACCACCTACTCCTAAAGCGGCATCAATCAAAAGAGATCCGGTGGGGATCACTCCGACATCGACAGTCGGCTGTTCGGACATCTTCATGATGATGCCCTTGTCGTTGAAATAGGAGCGGATATCTTTTAAGGTCGCTTCGACGGCCTTATCTTTCTCCGCCTGAGCCGGGTCAGTTTCCGGCGCCGCATTGACTGCTTTGGTTTTTGCCATTTTGAGTTTTACTCCTTCTCATTAGATATATTGTCTTGGAGAACGTTTTTTGTTCCATCTAAGGCAGAAATTTTTTCAATGAGTTTTTCAAAGGCGAAGTCGACACACTGTCGGCGGATGAAGTTTCTTTCTCCGGTGAGGTGGAGTTCGTAGACGGAAACAGCATTTTTCACCTTGATGCCGATATAGACAAGCCCGACCGGTTTACCTTCCTGAGCATCGGGTCCGGCGTTGCCTGTGAAGGAGACAGCAACATCGCTATCGAAGAACAAGGAAGCGTTGAGAGCCATCTCTTTGGCACATTCTTTCGAGATTGCCCCATATTGTTTGACGATGCTTTCGCTGACACCGAATTCCTCTTTGACTTTGTCCTGGTAAGTGACAGCTCCGCCTAAGAAGACTTGGCTAGCGCCCGGAATCGAAGTGAAAGTCGAGGCGAATAAACCTCCGGTAAGACTCTCCATGCAGGAGAGAGTGAGATTCTTCTTGACTAAAAGTTCGAGCAGATCTTTCCGTTCCATAGCTATTTTTTCTCCTCCTTCAAGACATCTTTATTCTGCACAAAATAAATCACCATCGATAAAAGCGAGAAGAATAAAGAAATACCCGTAAGAGTATTGGTGAGGATATAGGTGTATTCCCAACGCGTATTCATCCAGGCGTCTAAGCCACCGGTGAAGTTGAAGAGAGAGAAGGGAAAGCCGTTGAGGAAAAGAATCGGGATCAGAGCCATCTGAATCGCCGTTTTGACTTTGCCGTAGATATTGGCGGCTAAGACTTTTCCTTGTCCGGAAGCTAAGATACGTAAGCCATCCATCGCTAAGTCTCTTCCGATGAAGAGAACGACTAAGAAAGGAAGAACCTGATGATGACCGCTGAAATCGGTTCTGGCACAGAGGAGAATAAAAGAAGAATCGACTAAGAATTTATCGGCTAAAGGATCGAGGAATTTTCCTAAGTTGGTGATGAGATGACGGCTTCTTGCGATATGGCCGTCGATGGCATCGGTGATAGCACCACAGCCGAAGAGAATCGCAGAGACCAAATCAATCCAACTGAAACCGCAGTGGAAACCGGCGATAACAAGTTCTCCTGCCCAACGGGAAGCAGCACCGGGGATGAGTTCCAAAGAGAAAAGGAAAATCAACAAAAAAGTCACGATTAAGCGGATAGACGTAATTCGGTTCGGTAGATTCATTTTTCTTTTCCCTGTTCTTTTTTCGTAAAAAAGAGAATTTGAGTTCCGGCCCTGTAAGCCATGTTTTGTCGAGGATGACAATTTATCTAGGTGCAAGCACCTGTCTTTCGGAGTTCTTATTCCTCTTTGAGACTTCCCTTACCAAAATTTAGGTTTCTCGCTTGTGGGGCTTTCCGTCGTTTCATTCCGGAGATTTCTCTCCGTTTCGTCACTGTGGAGCTTTCAGGAAGAAGCACCATGGCTTTCGCTTTAGGTCCTCTTCCGCCGTCTAGGACTCCTCCTAGCCAAGGCTTATTGATTAGCCTTGCACAGACACTGCTTCCGTCACAGGAAGCGCGAGCATGGACTTTCCTCTGGAAGGTCGCAACAAAGTTGCTCTTCCAGCAGTCATCCGGGCCGGATGAAAATCAAAGATTCTCTTCGATCGTGGTAGGATTCACGCCGAGTTTCGATAGAGCTTTCTCTAAAGCCGAGATCTTCCGGAGCAATTCGAGATTGTTCAAGGAAGTGTCTTCATGGGAGGAGATTTCTCCCATCTTCGCTTCAAGACTGGCTTTTTCGGCCTGGGCTTTCGAAAGCTGACTTGTCAGAACATCGACTTTCGCTTTCAGATTGCTGATCTCCTGATCGGTCACCGCGACATAAGAAGCAAACGTATCGTAGTCTTTGATGACAATATCCAAAAAAGAATCCACCTGAAGCGCATCGTAACCAGGTTTAGAACCTTCAAAGACTTTGTGATAGACCTTATTGGAATCGAGCAGAAGTTTTACAGGCATAGGCTTTCTCCTACGTGCCTTATTATATCTTCTTAATACCTTTTTTTGAACTAGAAAACAAACTTCTTTAAGCTTTCTTTTAGAAGAGGGGAGTGCGCGTTTTCTGCTCTTTTCCTGTCTCACCTTCCTTTTCTGCGCAGTAATCTTCCCTGAAACCCCTATATTTTTCTCGAAATCGATTAATACAAGTAAATTTCGTCTAGATAAGCCCTTTCATTTAATCTACAATATCCATCAGAAACAGGAGGTACCTCAATGTTCAGAATCGTAGAGAAGGATATTCTCAACCCGACGATCACTCGTTTGGTTATCGAAGCTCCTTTCGTCGCCAAGAAGGCACAACCTGGTCAGTTCATCATTCTCCGCACCTATGCCGATAGCGAACGTATCCCGTTCACCGTCGCCGGTACAGATCCGGAAAAAGGGACCGTCACGATCATCTATCAGATCGTCGGTGCTTCTACTCTTGAACTCAACCAGATCAAGGTCGGGGAGAGCTTAGCCGATTTCGTCGGTCCGTTAGGAAAACCTAGCGAACTGGAAGGTCTTAAGCATGTCGCTATCGTCGGTGGCGGTGCCGGATGCGCCATTGCTTATCCTTTAGCCTATAAGCTTCATCAGCTCGGTGCCGATGTCTGCTCGGTCGCCGGTTTCCGCAACAAGGATCTTGTCATCCTGGAAAAGGAATTTGAAGAAGCTTCCAATAAGTTCATCAAGATGTCCGATGATGGCACTTGGGGAACCCAGGGCTTTGTCACGAAAGGCCTTGAGGACGAAATCCTCTTAAGACAGGGGAAAGACAATGAATTCGATGAAGTCATCGCAATCGGCCCTATCGTCATGATGAAGAACATCGCTCTTCTCACTAAGAAGTACAACATCAAGACCGTCGTCAGCATGAACCCGATCATGATCGATGGTACGGGTATGTGCGGTTGCTGCCGTGTCTTAGTCGGTGGCAAGATGAAGTTTGCCTGTGTCGATGGCCCGGACTTCGATGGCTGGGAAGTCGATTACGATTCCGCTGCGGAAAGAAATACGATGTATCGCAGCTGGGAGAGAAAGAAGTACGACGACGAGTGCAATCTTCTTAAGGGGGCTAACTAGTTATGGCATTCAATATGAGAGCGACGAAGAACCCGATGCCGACGCAGGCGCCGGAAGTCCGCCGTCACAACTTTGATGAAGTCGCCCGCGGTTACACCGAGGAGATGGCAATCGACGAAGCGAAGCGCTGCATGCAGTGCAAGAATCCGGGTTGCGTCCCCGGATGCCCGGTCCACATCAACATCCCTGCCTTCATCGCGAAAATTGCTCAGGGCGAATTTGAAGAAGCGTATCAGATCATCACCCAGTCCTCTTCGCTTCCGGCAGTCTGCGGACGTGTCTGCCCGCAGGAGAGCCAGTGCGAGAAGAACTGCCTTCGCGCCAAGATGCCGGTCCGCGAAAAAGATGCGGATGGCAAGATGGTCGTCAAAGGGTTGGGCGAAGCGGTCGGTATCGGAAGACTCGAAAGATTCGTCGCCGATTATCACCGGGAGCATGTAAAACCGGTCACTCCGGAAATCGAGAAGAACGGCCACAAGGTCGCCATCATCGGTTCCGGTCCTTCGGGCTTAGCCTGCGCTTACGATTTAGCGAAAGCCGGTTACGATGTCACCATGTTTGAAGCGCTCCATGTCGCCGGCGGTGTCTTGATGTACGGTATTCCGGAATTCCGTCTTCCGAAAGCCATCGTTCAGAACGAAATCGAAGGACTCAAGAGAATGGGTGTCACCATCCTCACCGATATGGTTATCGGTAGAGTCCTCTCCATCGATGAACTGATGAAGGAATATCATTTCGAAGCCTGCTTCGTCGGAACCGGCGCCGGTCTTCCGCGTTTCTTAGGTATCCCCGGAGAAAATGCGAAAGGCGTCTATTCCGCTAACGAATTCCTCACCCGTGTCAACCTCATGAAGGCGTATCAGGAAGGAAGCCACACTCCGATCGAACACGCCAAGAACGTCGTTGTCGTCGGCGGTGGTAACGTCGCGATGGATGCCTGCCGTACTCCTCTCCGTTTAGGTGCTAAGAAAGTCACCTGTGTCTACCGCCGTTCCAAAGCCGAACTTCCGGCCCGTAAAGAGGAAGTCGAACACGCTGAGGAAGAAGGTGTCGTCTTCGATCTGCTCCGCAATCCGGTCGAGATCTTAGAAGATAGAACCGGTTCTCCGTCTCCGCGTTCTCCGGAATTCAACCCGAACTACGGTTGTGTCACGGGTATCCGTGTTCAGAAACAGAAGCTCGGGGAACCCGATGCCTCCGGCCGTAGAAGACCGGTTCCGGTCTCTCTCGAAGAGGATCCTCAAGCCATCTACACGATTCCCTGCGACTGTGTCATCATCGCTATCGGTACTTCCCCGAACCCGCTGATCAAAGCGACCACTCCGGGTATTGAGACCAATCCGCACGGCTGTCTCATCGTCAACGAAGAGACCAATGAGACCACCAAGGATGGTGTCTTTGCCGGCGGTGATGCCGTTACCGGTGCAGCGACCGTAATCCTTGCGATGGGTGCCGGCCGTAAAGCCGCTAAGGCGATTGACGAATATCTGCAGAAGTAAATCTTCTCCTATAGACATAGAAAGGCCTGCTTCGGCAGGCTTTTCTAATGTCTTTCAAACAATTAGAAGATTTAACTATTTGAGCTTTGTTTTGGTATAATGGAGCCAAAAGCAGGAGGTGGCTTATGGCTGAAAATACACCGTTAGCGAATCCGATTGAAAACGAAGAACTGCAGAAGAAAGTCGAGACCCTCATGAAATATCTCAACAAAGCCAGAGACTTAGGAGAACTCGATCTCTTCTTAGGTCTTTCCCAGGCCGATTACCGAATCATGCAGTATCTCAAGAAGCATGAAAACGCTCATCCTTCGGAGATGGCCGATGCTTTGAAGGAATCAAGACCCAATATCGCCGCTAATCTCCGCATCCTCGAACAGAAAGGCTATATCCAGCGCGATCTCGATCAGGACAACCGCCGTCAGGTCTATGTCAATGTCACCCAGGAAGGGCTGGGATTCTTACACTGCTGTGATATGCAGATGATGTATCTTTTTGCGGGATGGTTCCAGATTCTCGGGGAAGAAGAGACAAAACATCTTTTCCGTATCTTAGAGCTTTCCACCAATCCTAGCGCCATGAGTGACGAGCTGAAGGATTTTCATCTCGGAGAATAGCATGTCGTTTCCTCTCTTGCATCAGAAGTTAGACGGATCGGACCTTTTGGTCTTCTTTGATTTCGAAGGGACGGAGTTTTCCCATACCGCGATTGCGCTTGGCTTAGTCGCGTATAAGAAGGATCCTTCTTCTTTGCTTCCTTTTTCGAAGAAACCGGATTTCACGTATTCTTCTTTGATCAAGAACAAAGAGCCTATCGGAAAAGTCGTAGAGGAGATAACCGGTATTTCTTCTTTTCAACTTCAGAGAGAAGGAAAAGGCTATAAGGAAGTCGTTAAGGAAGTGAGTAATCTTCTCCGCCCGTATCATAAAAAGTATCTTCATTATGGTCCCTTGGACCAGAAGATCCTTTCTCATACGACCGATGCCGAAGAAGAGACCGAAGTCAATTTCCTTCGGCATGTGAAGAAGAATGCTCTCGACTTTTATCTTTATTTAGAAGAAAGACTTCTTGATGAAAACGGAAAACCTTATGGGATAGCCCGTCTTGGGGATAAGTTCTCTCTTTCTTTTGAGGGAAAACAACACAATCCTCTTTATGATGCCTTAGCTCTTTCGCAGGTTTATTTCTATATCGTTTCCCATGAAGAAGAGCTTCTGAAGGAATACGAAAAGGATTATCTCATCAATCCATTTACCGAGAAACTGAATAAGAAAATTGCTGAAACAGTTCTAGAAAAGAAAGCTTTCACTTTAGAGGATTTCCGCTATATGCTGAAGGAGAATCTATGACCACGATCCGATATCCTGACGGAAGAGAGATGAAGCTTCCGGAAAAGAAAAGCACCGTCGATCATCGTAAAACCGAAAACCAGACCGAAGCCCAGCGTCTACGTAACTCTCTCATCAAGAGCAACATGGGTATGGGCTTTGAAGCGGATATTGAAAAATGCTGTGACTTTTATCGTGAAAAAGGAATCGCCGACTTCTATAAAAGACCTACTCCGATCAAGGTCGTCAAGATGTCGAAAGAGCATCCCGGCATGATCTCGGAAGCCTACTTCCAAGAGAAATCCACGACCGATTTTGTCGGTATCTACAAAGCGAAATATATCGACTTCGAATGCAAGGAAACAAAACACGACAGAGTTCCCTATTCGATGATCCGAGAACAGCAGTATCGGCATCTCGATTTCATTCTGAAACTCGGAGGAGTCGGCTTCTTCTTAGTATCCTTCCGAACGTATCAGGAAGTCTATCTGATGCCGGCAAAAATCATTCTCGATGCAGTCGCCGATGGTTCTCACCCTGGTTTCAAAAGAGAGTTCTTTCAAGAAAAAGGAACCAAGGTAGAGCGTTCCTACCTCCCTCCCTATCGTCTACTAGAAGCGATTGATTCGACATTCAGACTATAAAGAAAAGGAGAGGTCACTTGGACTTCTCCTTTTTAACAATCTGAATAACTTCTAAGAAATTTTACTTCTTTTTTGACGAAGATTTTCTGTTCGGCTTCTTATAAGGTTTCCGTTTCTTCTTCCCTTTCTGTGAAAGAAGGACAATCAGAATAATGACAATCAGGATTACGACGGCGATAACAATCACAACCGTTATAGACTGCTCTTCGGATAGACCGAAGAGAGAGAAACTAGGATTGTCGGTATCGTCTTTCGAAGAAATGTCCCCGGAAGTATCTCCGTTCCAGTTCTTATCGAAGACACGGCTTACCCATTCCGGATGATCGACATACGGATTTCGGTTATTCTGGACGTTCTTATAGATGAGATTGTTTCTATGCCTTTCATAATCCGAGACCGGATCCTGTTTGTTCCATTCTAAGAGAGTGGAAAGATTGTACTGAACACCATGGAAGGTGGTGTTGCTATCATCGGTATAACTTCTATCCTCCGTGATATAGAGATAAGGTTCGGCTTGGCAATTCTGATCGAGCTTTCTTGAATAACGCGTTGCCATATAGAAGAGGCAACGGGCGATATCGCCTTTCCATTCATCGGTAGGTTCGAAGGTTTCTTTATCTTTTGTAGTGATGTTCCATCCGGAGACTTCTGTCGAGCCATCGGCAAGATAGGCTTCGATTTTGTTTTTCTCCGTGTGTTCTACTGTTCCGTAGAAATAGTCATTATGCCCTTTGGAATTGGTGTTATGGTCCGCAGCGACAAGATGATGAAGGTCAGTCGGTGCACCGGCGACGAAATCATCTTTTCCGTCAGAACCTTTTACTTTGAAGCCGTGGTTTTTAGCCCAAACATGTTCCTTATCTACCTGAATAAACGATGAAGGACGTGTTCTCTTCTCCCAATCAACTGCCGCTGTTGTAGTATCAGCTTTTAAGCTGTTGACGAGATTTGAGAAAGCCTTTGTTGTATCGTTGTTGGAAGTATCGGAGACGTACATGTTATAGAAGTAAAGATTCTTTGCATTCTCATCCTTAGACGAAATGAATTGGAAAGTAGTCGGAGTGATTTCGTAGGATTTTGACCAGTTACGATCGGTAATCTGATACCAGGCAGAAACCGACTTCTTGTCAGTAGTGAGGCCGTCGTAATTGAGGTAATAACTTCCATCGACTTCACTGATTTTCTTGAGATTGTCTTCGCTGGAATAATCGCTTAAGTTCTGAATCTCGCTAGGAGTGATCTTCTGATAAAGATAGTGAAGAAGGTCGTCTCCTTTTCGGGAACCGATATCTCCGTAGTAAGCGCTGATTTCTTCAGAGGTGGAATCCGTGAAATCGAGAGCTTTGGTATTGTCATAGTACCGCATAACCTGTTTCGAAGAAGCTTTGTAGACTCGCGTTTCGGAAGAGAGCGAAAGAGGGGAGAAAGTTGTTAAGAGGAATGGCAGAAATGCCGCAAAGAGTAATTTTTTCATGGCTGTATTTTTCTATCCGTATTGTACCTTAGTTCTTAGTGAAGAGAAATGCGTAAGGGCTTTAACAATCCGGATTTTTTAAAGGAAGTATTAAGAAAAGAAAATCCGTTTGGAGAAGATAGTTTTCAGAACGCGAAAAAGCAATTATCCTTACTTGGTTTAGCATATTCTCTGATTTTGATTTTATTGGCAATTTGCTAGGAAAAGTGGTCATTTTTTCGTTGATTCCCTATTGTTCTATCATCACAATATCCAACACATCCATTCCTTCTGTTGACAGGCTTAAAGGGCGATGCTAACGTGGATAACAGCTGTATTCAGCAAAAGGAATCGAGGAAAGGAAACATGAAAGAATCTCAATTCAATGGCGGTCTGCTTGGCCTGATCGGTGTCAATTTGGTTGTCTCTATTGTCACGGCTATCACTCTTGGTATCGCTGCTCCGTGGATGGCCTGCTTCCGCGAAAGATGGTATGCCGGACATACTATCATCGATGGAAAGCAGCTTACCTTTGATGGTACCGGTGGTCAGTTATTCGGAAAATACATCATCTGGCTTCTTCTTACCATCGTCACTATCGGTATCTATTCTTTCTGGTTTGGTATCAAGATGCATCAGTGGGTTATCTCGCATACCCATGTTGCTGAGAACTGATCGGAATTTTTCGAAATAATCCGAATAGCTTTTATCATCTTCTTTTTCTTTTCCGCCTCTTGGTGGTATTCTTTTATGCGGAAAAAATATGAACAACATCTTAGAAAACCATACCTTCTTATTGGCTTTTGATCTCGATGGCACTTTACTCACTTCGAATAAGACTATCGGGGAAAAGACAAAAGCCCTTCTCAAAGAGCTTGCTTCCAAAGGAAACAAGATTGTTTTAGCAAGCGGAAGACCGCTTCGCTCCGTAAAACAATATGCGGAAGAATTATCTATTTCCGGTCCTTATATCGGTTATAACGGAGCGATGATAGCTCCGGGAAATACTTCTTTCCCACCTTTTGAAAAGAAGATTAAGAAAGAAGTATTCAATTCGTTCTATTCACGCTTTAAAGACGATATCGATAACTTCATGACCGAAGATCTCACGGATCAGTACTATAAGAAAGAGAACAAAGACTACGTCAGCTTCTTCCATCCGGAAGGGATGAAAGTCCATCTCGGAGAAGATTACCTTCCTATCCAGAAAGATCTCAACACGGTAGTAGTCCGTACCAACTCCTCTCTTCACCATCCGGATATGCAGGATTATCTTCATACACTGGATAGTAACCTTGCTCTCCGCTTCTGGTTCCATGAACCACTCTTCTGCGAGTTCTATTTCCTCGATACCGATAAAGCGACTGCTATCGATCGAGTAAGAAAGTATTACGGTATCGACCGCGCACATTCGATTGCTTTCGGAGATGCCTATAACGATCTTGAGATGATCAAAAGCGCCGGTATCTCGGTGGCGATGAAAAACGGAGCACCGAAACTACAGCAAGCTGCCGATTATGTCACCCCCGAAGATAACGACCATGAAGGGATTTACTGGATGCTGAAGAAGTTGTTTAACGAATAAAAGGCCTTGGTTCCATGCCAAGGCTTTTTTAAAAGATAATTTAGAGATCGTTTGAAAGAGCAAAATCGCCCTTCTTGATCCAACCGATCTTGCGGAAGAGAAGATCGACTAAGAGGACTAAGACAATCGGAAGTAAGACACCGTATCCGATCACTTCTAAGACAACGACCCAGTTATAGGAGAAAGCGTCGAAGAAGTTAAGAGGTCCGACTAATCCACAGGTTCCCATACCGGCACCGACCGAAAGAGCTTTGGTAAAGGAAGATAAATCTGCTCCGCTGATTGGGAAAGTCATCGCTAAAGGCCCAAGAAGAGCAGAGACGATAATGGTCGGAAGCCAAATCAGAGGCTTTCTTACGATGTTCTTGAACTGCAGCATCGAAGTACCGAATCCGACCGCTAAGACGCTTCCGACCTTATTGTCGTGAGCGGTTTCGACCGCAAAGCCGACCATCTGGGTGCAGCAACCGATCAAGGCGCTAGCGGCAGCAAGCGGAACTTCGCCGATCTGAATGGCGACACAGATAGCGACCGAGCTGATCGGAGCGGTTAAAGCCATACCGACTAGAACCGAGACTAAGATACACATCAGGAAGGGAACGACTTCAAAGCTCTTCTCGATGACAAAGGAGATACCGATCGTGATGTAATGCACCCATTCGGCAAGAAGAACCGAATAGAGAATCGCGGTAAGAAGACCGACTAGCGGAATCAGAATCAGGTCGACCGGTGTCTTTTTCCGCATCACAAGTTTAACGACGATATAGGCAAGAAGGACTGAGACATAACAAGAGAGGGGATCACCGATCGAAGTGAGAGCAAACTGTTTGCTCGTCTGGTCGGCTAACCATTGGAATTCATAGTTCCCGATATAGCCGGCTGCCATAAGGGCGACAACAAGAACACCTTGCCCTTTTAAAGATAAAGCGACACCGAGTCCGATACCGGCTCCCATCAGAGATTGGACGATAGTAGCAAAGGTACCCATCACCTCAAGATGCGGAATCCTGGCAAAGAGATTCAGAACGGTACCGATGATCAAGGTACCGAAGAGACCGATTGCCATACCGTTGGTGGTGTTCATGAAGAAGGACTTGATCGGATGTTCTTTCTTCTGTGGAAGCTTTTCTGTGTTTTCCATAAGGATGTGATTCTCCTCTTTCTTTACGTAAAAACGGCACCATTATACCATAGGAAATATCAGCAGATTTAGCGGTTTTGGCGAGGAAACCACAGAAAAAGCCAGCCTTCTCTTTTGAGGTATAGGCTGGCTTCCCTTGATGGTAAATTAAGCAAGATGCATGATGGCTTTCAGTTCCTCAGCCATCTTTGTGGCAACCGGTTTTGCTTCTTCATCCGGAGCGACGATTTCGATATAGAACTTGACCTTCGGTTCGGTACCGCTTGGACGGATGCAGAGGAAGGATTCATCGGTGAAGTCGAAGCGGAGGCAATTGGTGGTATCGATATCCGGAGCGACTAATGGAGTCCTTGTTCCTTTTTCGAAGTCGATTACGACTCTCTTTTCATAGTCGGTGCAGGTCTTGACTTTCTTTCCGGCTAAGGTGGAGAAAGGATGGTTGCGGACGGCTTCTATCTCTTCGTTCATCTTCTCTAAGCCGGCACCGTGGAAGTAGATATTGACCTGGGTATCGTAATAATGACCGGTTCTCTTATCGAGGTCAGCTAAAGCGATATCGAGCGTCTTTCCCTGACGGAGATAGTATTCGACCATATCGGCGACTGCGACAATACCCTGTAAAGAATCCTTATCGCGGATGAAGTCCTGAAGAAGATAACCATAGGACTCTTCATAACCGAAGAGATACTTATCGCCTTCTTCTCTCATACGGTCGGCCATGTTGCCGATGTATTTGAAGCCGGTCGCCGTGGTTCTCACCTTGATGTTATAAAGACTTGCTACCTTAGCGCCCTGGGCACCGGTGACATAGGTGTTGCAGATACAGCCGTTGGTGGGAAGCTCATCTCTCCGCTGAAGCGTTCCTAAGACGAAATCAATCAACAAGGCACCGGTCTGGTTTCCGGTGAAACGCTGAATCTTTCCTTCTTTGTTTAAGAAGGCAATACCCATACGGTCGGCATCCGGATCGGTCGCTAAGATGAGATTATACTTTCCACCTTTTTCGTTGAGTTCCTTTAGATGGTCAAAAGCGGCAAGATAGGCATCTTCGGTCTCCGGGTTCGGGTTGGGAGTTCCTTTGAAGTCCGGATCGAAGAAATCCTGACTCGGAACGGTCGAAACCGTATAACCGGCTTTCCGTAAGACCATCGGTCCGACCTTGCAGTCGCAACCGCATTCCGGGGTGAAGACGATCTTCGTCAGTCTTTCGCCTTCGTAGACATCTTTATATAAGGAAGTGGAGACTTCCTTATCGGTGAAGTCTTCATCGTATTTCTCACTGTCATCGAGATAGGTGACAGTTCCCTGTTTCTCTTTGGCAACTGGAGTATAGGAAGCATGGAGTTCATCGGGGAGAGAATCGATCTTGGCGATCAATCCGTCGATTACTTCATAGACACCCTGACAGCCTTCTTCGTCATAGAACTTATAGCCGTTATATTCTTTCGGATTGTGGGAAGCAGTCAACATAAGACCACCGACACAGTGGAAGAAACGGACGGTATAGGATAGTTCCGGAGTCGGATGAGGATCTCTAAAGGTATAGACATTGAAACCGAGTTCCGTTAAGACTTTTGCAGCCGTATCACGGAATTCTTTCGAGTAGTGGCGGTTATCAAAGGAGATAGCAAAGCCTCGGGTTTTACAGGCTTCCTGACCGTATCTTTCTAAAAGGAAGAGAGCAACACCGATAGTGGCTCTTCTCACCGTGAGAAGATTGAGACGGGCACTTCCTGGACCAAGGAGTGCTCTCATACCAGCGGTTCCGAAGTGGAGATCCGAGGAGAACATCTCTTTCTTGGTCTCTTCATCCGCAACGCGAATCTGCTCCTTATCTTTTTCATCGACGAGAGGAGAAGAGAGCCATTCCTGCATCTTCGTTTGATAATCCATAATTCTGCTTCCTTTCTGCGTCTTGCGTTTAACTCAATTATAGTTTTTTCTTTTCTCCCTGAGAAGGTTTTTGCGGATAGGAGGATTTTCTCTTCTCCTGGAAGGAGAGGAGGTTTTCTTCGCTGCGGTCGACTTCTTTACAGAGGTGGAGATACTCTTTCACTAAGGCTTTTTCGTTTCCGTAATCGCCATAGGCTTCTAATAGAGAAGAGCTTCCTAAGAAGGTTCCTAAGGCGTTGAGATCCGTCTCTTTCTTGATGAGGTAATAGGTGAAATTATAGAGATTTTCGTATTCGACTCCCTGATAGAAGAAGGATTTACTGCCGGAAAGATAGTAACCTAAAGCGAAATAGGAATAGGTGCTATCCTCTTTATCTTCGTTTTCGATTTCGCTTACTTTCCTACTTTCTTCGACATGGTCTTTTTCATAGCCGCTGGTTTTCATGTGTTCCGAAACCAGGTGATAGCGGAGAATCGGAAGAAGAAAAGGAGAAGGGGTCGGAGAAGAAGCTAAGATGTCTCTTCCTAGATCGGCATAGGTCTCATAGACTTTCCCGTGGAAAGCAAAAGGGAGGAAGGGGTTGAGGATTTCCTGCATGCGGAAAAGAAAGACATCATCGGGAAGAGAAGAAAGAGAAAGAGCATCGGCTCTTTTCCCTTTATAAGAATCTTCCTCACGGATAAAAGAAAGAACTTCCGGAGAACGGAGAGCTTTCGCATAGCTTTCTTTTCCTAAGGAAAGATCCTTTGCCAGAGCGAAGATATCGTCATAGGTTTTCTCTTCGATTGTGATAGCCATGTTTCTATGTTCTCCTTTTTCTAGAACGGAAGCGAGAAGACAAGCGAAAGAATATAGACAATGAGAGTAAAGAGAGCAAAGCTGAAAGCTAAGGTTCGTAAGATATTCAGTAAAGAATGAAGGAAACGGAAAAGTTTTCCTTTGCGGAGGTTCTCCGCTTCGAAGATCGCCTTGAAATCGACATAGGAAGAAGAAAGCTTCGAAAAAGAAGTGATATCGTTCTCTAAAAGGATTTTATCGTTGACCGCACCGATCAAAGAGAGAAGCATCTTTTCACTTCCCGCTTGAATATCGTCATAGACCTTGTTGCTGTTTCTCCTTAGGAATCTTCTAGCGTAGTTATAAGGCTCCGATATCTTTGCAAAATAGGAATGATAAAGAACATAGGAAATATCAAAAAGGAAAAGCAGAATCGGGAAAAGGATGGAGACATAACTCAGAACATAATAAGGTTCAAACTCATAGAAGCAGGACCAATAGACATGGTTAGGAAGACATAATTGAAGAACAAAGAAAAGATTGATGAGGAAACAGGAGAACCCATCGAGCAAAGCAAGGGAGATCTGTTTCCCTTTGCTTCTATTCCGGGCGGAGAAAGAATGTTTCTTTGCCTTAGCGATCGAAAGAGAAACAAGCTCTTCCATCTCTTCTCTCCAGAAGTCGGTCTTGTTGCGGAGAATCTCTTTCTTCTCTTCTATCGAGATCGTCTCATCCTGAATCAACTCGTTGATGCTTTCGTCTTTGCCTTTGGCATCAACAATCAATTGACCGATGGTATCGACATCGCCTTCGTAGTTCGGGTCGATCGCCAGCGGATTGAGATAATATTCCGGATAGGAATGGAGAGCTAAGTAATTGAGTCTGGTTTCTAAGATAAAGGTCTCTTCGACACTTCTTGTCTCTAGTTTAAGATGATCGTAGGCATCGACGATCTCCTGAGCAGAGCGGGCTAAATGATTCTTGGCATCTAAGACGTTGACCGATAAAACCTTGACCGCGAGAAGTTCTCCTAAGGCAGGACGGTAACTGAAAGCATACCGGGACATGTTCCAGCCGCTTTTTTCCGCTAGGTAATAGAACTTCATTTTTCCTTCCATGGTCTTATGCCTCGATCGGATAGATCATCGAAAAAAGAGGAGCGAAAAAGCCGTCTCTTAAGGGAAGGGCTTCTCTTATTTCAATGAGGAAGAAAAAGAGCGGAACATACGTAGTCAATAAAAAGAAAAGAATCTCTAAGACTCTGGTCGCTTTGCGGATCGGGACTCCGATATAAGGAGAAGAACCGATGAAGAAAATCTTCAGGATCAGATAGGAGAGGAAGTAAATCACCCCGAAGAGGAAAGCTAACGCATAGAAACAGGAGAGATGATTGATCTCACTCTCCAACCATTCGTTCCGGTTCATCAGAAAAGAGAACATCGGTTCAAAAGCATCTCCGATACGGGTGAATAAAGCGATGCTGGGGACAAAAGAATCGATGGCTAAAAGCAATACAAGAAAAAGCGTGGCAAAGAAGGAACAGAGAGAATAGAAAAAGAGACGGTTATGAGGAAGAAACAATGCTGGAAAAAGAAAGAGCGGAAAGAGGAGAATTACGAACAAGGATAAACTCATTACATCCTCGCTAAAGCGTCGAGAATCTTCTTCTCTTTCTCCGGAAGCGGAGAAGTGAACTCCTTCCCGGATAGATAGGAAAGATAACCATCCAGTTTTCCGAACTTGAAATAGGAAGCGTGTAAGAACTGGTTCTTCAGTCCGAAGAGCTCCTGGAATTCATCGTTCACTTTGAAATCGCCGTATTTGCTATCGCCGACGATCGGATGACCGATATAGGCAAAATGGACACGGAGCTGATGGGTTCTTCCCGTCATCAGTTCCGCTTCGGCTAAGGAATAGCCGGCCGGATAGGATTTCAATCTCTTATAAATGGTTAAAGCCGGTTTTCCACCGCGGTTTTCGGGGACGACTTTGACCATCTTCTTTTCACTATCCTTGAGAAGTGGGAAATCGATCTTTCCCAAAACCGGTAACGTTCCACGGACCAAAAGAGTGTATTTCTTCTCGATCCGGTCACGGGTGCGGAAAAGCTCCAAGAGCTGCTGAAGCGTCGGAAGGTTCTTACCGAAGATGACGATGCCCGAAGTGTTGCGGTCAAGACGGTGGGCCGGTGAAGGAACAAAGCCGTTGACTTGGTTAGGATCCCATTCTCTTTTCTCTTTGAGATAATTGAGAACCATGTTCTGAAGCGTAATTCTCTTTTCCCCTTCATCTCCGTGGACGAGCAATCCTTTCGGTTTATCGACGACAAGGATGTTCTCATCCTCATAGAGAATCGTAAAATCGGCTTTGACCGGACGTAATAAAGCCTCTTTGCGGAACTGCTCCAAGAGCTGTTCCTTGATATAGATATCGACGACATCCCCTTCTTTGAGGATATCATTGATCTTCGCTTTCTTGCCGTTGATTTTGACATCCTTCTGACGGAACATCTTGTATAAGAAAGAGACCGGAGCATCTTTCAGCATCCGCTTGAGAAATTTATCGACACGCTGATTGCTGTCGAGCGCAGTTATGGTATAGGTCATATCTTTGGTATTATATCATTCTTAGGGTTTTTCCTTGGTTGCATTTGATAGATTCTATCGTTCGGAATCGGGAAAGTAGGGTATAAAAACGACTGTCATTGTTCAGTGATTTTGTCCCTATATCTTCATGTGTCTCCAAGGATGCTCAGATGATGGCTTATGTTGTTTCTCCGATGCAGGAACAGGACC
>ONBI01000087.1 GCA_900316035.1 uncultured Eubacteriales bacterium | reverse complement strand
AGGTCCTGTTCCTGCATCGGAGAAACAACATAAGCCATCATCTGAGCATCCTTGGAGACACATGAAGATATAGGGACAAAATCACTGAACAATGACAGATAGATGCTTCCTCCATAGGAAGTAACCTGAAGAAAAGAAAAGAAGTGTATCACACAGGAAAAGGCCGCTTTTAGGCGACCTTTACGCTTCATTAAAGAGAATACGGATAACGATGGATGTTAGCGGTGAAAGTACCTTTATTCCAGCGGTCAGTAGCAGGATTTTTGCTTTCGGAATAGTTGAAGGAGATACGGATCTGTTTGCTTCCGTCGGCATTGAGATTCTTATAGTAGGTAGGAGAAGCTTCGGTCTTCGCGGATTCGTCTAAAGAGGATTCATCTAACTCCGTCCAGCCATCGTCTTTCAACTGCTGGATATAGCTAGATGTGATATCGCCACAGGCATCATCGGTGAAAGCGGCAAAGGTAGTAGAGGAGTAAGTCTTCATCGCATAGGTAGCGCCGTTAGGGAAAGGAAGAACCATGTTGTTGTAGTTACGTTTGAAGTAGCTGATTTCCTTTTCGGTCCAACCGTCTTTAGCTTTCTTGCCGTAGTATTCGGCAGGAACGTCTTCATAGGCTTCGCCTTTATACTGATCGTCACTTGCTTGGAAGTAATCCCACATCATACCGGGACCTTTGGTGGTTCCGACATTGGTGATATTGAACTTCGCGGCCGAGAGATCTTCGCTATAGACGAGGTTGAAGCTGAGGGTGTTATCTTGGTTGATACGGGCTTTGACATAGTCGATCGAATCGGTTTTGTATTCCCCGGTTTCACTATCCTGATCGAAAGCTAGACCAGCCATCGTACCGACTAAAAGCTTGACGTTGCTATCGGTTGAATAGAAGATGGCTTTGGCTTCTTTATCAAGTTCTTTATCTCCTTCCTCGGTCTGATCCTTAGGAAGTTCGCTTGAACTGGAAGAAGAATCGGAAGAGTCTTCCTCAGCTTTGTTTATCGGAGTCTTAAGAGAAAGGAGAAGAAGAGGAAGAACTATCCTCTCCGGTAGAACTCTTCGGCGGATTGTTGATATCATAGTTCTTCCAGATTCCTTCTCCGACTGCCCAGGTATTGAGATCCGCAGGGCTATTGAGCATATAGCCATAGAGCCAATCGGAAGTGGTCTGTGTGGATTCTAAAGTGGAGACTTTGACGAAGTCATCCTCCATCTCGAATTCATATACTCCCTGAATCGGATTGACGATGAAGCCGTGGTTATAAAGAGAAGCCCCGAGCTGATTATAAAGGTTTGCATAGTCTTCATCGTATTCGATGTAGTAGGCCTTCTCCATGAAGTATTCTTTGGAGACACCGAATTGATCGACGGTGACGTTTCTCTTTTCGTAGGTTCCGAAGATGGCGTAGAGAAGATCAAGACCGGTCTTATTCGCTAAAGGATCCACATAGGTGGAAGAAGAGATTTCTGAGGAAGGAGCAGAAGAAATCGGACTGGAAGAGGAAGAAACTTCCCCTTTTGCACATCCTGCTAAAGCAAAAGCAGCTAAGGCAAGAAGTAAAACGGATTTCTGTTTCATTTTCGACCTCACTCTTTTTCAAAAGTGACCGCATCTTCGTCACCGATTGTGACGTTGAGAGCACTGGCGGTGCTATCGTATTCAAGAACAATCTCTGTTCCGTCGGAGAGGACATAACCATCATCGTCTCCGCTTAAGGTAAAGCTGACCTTAGTGGTGGAGTTAAGAACGATATTGGTTGCCGAGAAAGTGACGGTATCGGAATCATCCGTACCATCGCTCATTTCAATCTTACTGGCCGAAGTGATGATGACTTTCAAAGTTGCACCATAAGTATCATCCTCATGAGACCAGGTTCCGATCATCTTGGAATCGATCGTGGTGACGGTCGGCTTATCATCCGGATTCTCAACAGTGAAGGAGAAGTAGCGGTCGATGGTCGTGGTGCCATTGGAAACAGAAGCTTTGATGACGACGTCTTTTCCTTTGGCGTCTTCTTTGACTTCAATCTCTTTCTTGTTGGCATAAGGTTCCTGGTATTCATCCAGAACGTTGTTGAGATTGACAGCATCGGCACCGGTAGTAGCGACAAAGGAATAGGTGAGTTTATCGTTTGAAGAGGAGGATAAGGTCATTGTGATCTTATCTTTGACTTTGGCGGTGTTCTTCTTGGTATCTCCGGTAGGATTCGGAACCGGATAACCGGAAACAAGAAGAGTGACATTGTCTTCGGATAAGGGAATGGAAGTCATCAGGGTAGCATTTAAGCTAGCTACCGAGACTTCGACATAGCTGTTGAATAATTTGACGGTCAGAGAGTTATAGCTCTTATGGTCGATATCGGTATAAGGAGTCTCACTGGCGAAGTGGATTTCGTTGAATCTGGTATCGTAATTGGAGAAATAACGATAGGTATCCTGTCCGATGGTGATGGCTAAGTTGAGATAGTTTCCATCGGTCGCATTCGAGAAGGTGAAGGAATCGGCGGAAGTGAAATCTTTGCCATCGAAGTTCTTACCCGAGAGACGGTCGAAATTCTTGTTGAGGAGAGCATGGTGCTCCTTGGAGACCGAAGCGACAAACTTGAGATTTAAGGTCGCTTTGACCTTCTTATCGATAGAGGAAACGGCGTTGAGAGCCATGATGCCACCATAGGTAGCTTCTTCCGACATACCGACAGAATAACTGCCGTCTTCGTTCTTGACGATAGCCCCTTCGACTAAGGAGTCATCCGCAACTTTAAGAGAAATATCGCCTTTGTTTCCGGTAATAGTGACTTTCGCACTTTCTCCTAAAGCAAGAACGGTTTTATCCGCACTCAGAGTGACATTTTCACTCGGAGCAACAGAAGAACTCGAAGAAGAGGAGCTGGTCGAAGAAGAAATCACGGAAGAGGAAATCGGGCTAGAAGAGGAGAAAGAACTATTCGAAACAGGGCTCGAAGAGGGAGCGGAAGAAGAGGAAGAAGGAGTATTGTTGCAACCGACTAAAAACAGACCGCAAGCCAGAACGGCTAAAGTGATTTTGCTCTTCTTATATGTATCCTTTAAATGTTGAACAAAGGGCATTATACAGGAATCTAATTTTAGTTTCCATTTAAATGTTAAAAAGAGAGAAAGCGAATCCGTTGAATCACCCTTTGATTCAACTTGAATTCGAAACGATATTGCATTACAATTTATAAGCTTCTTGAAAGAGGAGTTCGGGACATAGCGCAGCTTGGTAGCGCACTTCCTTGGGGTGGAAGGGGTCATGGGTTCGAATCCCATTGTTCCGACCAGTTGAAAATTGCGCCTGAGAAATCAGGCGTTTTTTCTTGTATGATGGGCATGCCATTGCTCTAGGGTGAAAGTCCCAATAGGCGTAGTTGTCGACGAACTAGATAGCGACTCACAAAGCGTAGACCGGT
>ONBI01000044.1 GCA_900316035.1 uncultured Eubacteriales bacterium | reverse complement strand
TGGCTAATTGTGAACTACACCCCGGTAAGGTTACAGTTTGCTCAAGATACAAGAAAGGTAAAAATAGAAAATGCAACGTCAGACTACTATTTACAAGAAGACCGACGTGGCCAAGAAATGGTACATCGTCGATGCTTCTGACAAACCTCTTGGTCGATTAGCCTCCGAAATCGCTGTTGTACTGATGGGTAAGAATAAGCCTCAGTACACGCCGAACTTTGACTGCGGTGATTATGTCATCGTTGTCAACTGCTCGAAGGTCTGGTTGACCGGAGATAAGATCCATAAGAAGATGTATTACGACAACAAAGCCAACACTTATGGAGGTCTCAGAACCAGAAGTGCCAAGGTCATGAAGGAAAGTTATCCGACCGAAATGATCCGCCGTGCCGTTGGGGGCATGTTACCCAAGGGTCCGCTTGGCAAAGAGATGTTGAAGAAGCTGTATACGTATGCCGGTGCGGAACATGACCGCAAAGACAAGAAGCCGATTGAAGTCGAACTGACGGCTAAGAGGGAGAAGTAAACATGGCGAACAAAACGGACAAACTGATTTATGCCGCTGTCGGAAGAAGAAAATCTTCCGTCGCCAGAGTCTTCTTAACTCCTGGTAATGGCAACATCATCGTCAACGGCCGCAAGATCGATGAGTACTTCCCGCACAAGGTTCTCATCCTCGATGCCACTCAGCCTTTCGCTGTTACGAACACCGAAGGCAAGTATGACGTCAAGGCGAACATTGTCGGCGGTGGCTACTCCGGACAGACCGGAGCTCTCCGCTTAGGAATCGCTCGCGCTCTCGTCAAAGCCAACGATGCCAACAAGCCGCTCCTTCGTCAGAAGGGACTTCTCACGGTCGATGCCAGAGTCGTTGAACGTAAGAAATACGGTCTTCGTAAGGCTCGTAAGGACAAGCAGTTCTCCAAGCGTTAATCCGCCGCTTGGCTCTCTGTTAGAAAGTCATCGAAAAAGAATCCCCGGACATCCGAATCCGGGGATTTTCTTTTGCTTCAAGTTTTACAGTTGAAAAGTCAAAAAGACCGAAAGAATGGGCTTTTCGAGATTCAGAAGTTCGGAAAATGTGGTAAGCGGTTTAGTTTTTCTCCTAATTCTGTAGAGCTAATGAATGAAGCACTCAAAGAATTTGCGAGCAAAGTCCTCTGTGATCTCTTTATTCAAATAATGTAAATGATGATATTGTTCTTTTTCTTCCTCGAGAAAACCGAATTCTACTAATGTTCTAATACAAGCAAATAAAAGTTTCTTAGATTTTGCATTGATGCAACCGAAAGCTTTGTCTTCTGTCAAATGATAAGCCGACAATGCATTAGTCTCTTCTCCGATTAAAAAAGAGACAAGACTCATAGCATTAAAATTGAAATGCTTTTCTAGCGAAAGTTTGCCAACACAATAACGAATGATTTTCAAAAAAACCATCACTGGATAAGAAGCAAGCAAACATTTATCAATTGGAAGAACTTTATCCCCGGAAAAATAATTGCCACACTTTCTGCTGACTTGTTCCCAGTTATCTGAATAATTGTCGGCTTGAATAGCATAGTTACACCCTTTTCCATCTATTCGATAGTTGGTGCAACCGAGCATTCTTCGTCCGGAATCGGTTCCATCGTTATTCTTTATTTTTTTAACAATAAGATAACCGTCTTCGCATTCCGGGCATTTCTGAATGGACATCTTTCCACCTGAAATATCGTTGGTCACAAAACCACAGACTTCTGGATCATTAGAACAGATATAGAGGGTCATTTCTTTTTCTCCGCCCTTAATTCCTTTCTTTCGGACCTGAAGAGGATATCCGCAACGAGGACAACAATAACGATTATCATCGTCTCCATTCTCTGTGAGAACTGGCCCATTGAGAACAACGTTTGTATGTTTCTTCATTAATTCCGTAATGAAAATAGAAGGATGAGACTTCGGGGTGATGAGATAGACTTTGTTCTTTGTTCTCGTCAAAGCAACATAGAAGAGTCTTCTCTCTTCGGCATAGTCAATCTCTTTCGTATCTTTCAGAACAAGCTTCATCACCGGATCATCTTCAATCTTAGAAGGGAATCCTAAAACATCATCTTTACCGTTAACAACAATGACGTTATCAGCTCCCAAGCCCTTCGAAGAATGAGCCGTCATAAAACGGATTTTCATCTTTGGGAAAGCCTTACTGATAACACGATTATCCGCAGTAGTCATGAACATATTGCTTAAGCGATTTAGATTGCGACCATCAAAGTTGTATCTTCCCAAAAGCAAAACGGTCTTATCATCTCCAAACTTGTCGTGGATGTTTTCAAGTGCAGCCTCAATTGCTTTTCCCATCCGATAATAAGGCGAAACAGTCGGGTCTTTTGCGATTGCACTACGACTAGCGTATTGGTCATCATAGCTCATAATAACAATGGGATCTTGGATATGTTTATCCGACTTCAAACTCTTCTTTTTCTGAAGACCATTTACCATGACAAAAGAACCCGCTGAATCAATGAGTTCCTGGGAATTTCGATGGGTATGAGTAAGATATAGACTCTTTCCATATCCCATCTTCTTTTCAAAATCCGTGAACAGAGTGATATCCGCGCCAGAGAAACGGAAAATCGATTGCCAATCATCACCTACAGCGAGAATCTTAGCATCGGAGCACTTTGATAATTTCTCAGCGAGATTGAATCGCTGAGTAGAGATATCCTGATATTCATCGATGAAGATATAGTCATACGGAATCTTCTCATGTCGCTTGATCTTCTCTTCAAGAATATCGGAAGCGTTGTTGATCATATCCTCAAAGTCGATGCCGTTTGCTTCCTTCAAAGCCGCTTCATAATGAATAAAACACTGTCTAGTAATATCTAAGAAAAGCAGCGTTCTTTCATCTTTGTTTTCTCTGGCAACAGCGGAAAACTCAGCAAATTTTTCTAATTTGTAGTTGCACGTTTTGAAACGATTGATAAAGTTCTTCAGAAGTTGGATAAACTTAATAAATTAGCGATCTTGGGCTCTTTCGGCAATCTCATGATAAATGACTTTAGGTTCGCGCTGATGTAACTTGAATCTGTTTGTCTCCAAAAGTTCTTTTAGATGATGAATCAAGCACTTGCCATCTGAGTAACTTGAATAGGTATATATCAGTTCCGTACCATGCTTCTTATGCAAAGCGATTTTGTCACCGATACTCTTTTTATAAGCAGCTAGTTCTTCTTCATTAAAGCGCCAGTTAGTTCCATCTTCATTGATGCCAAAATGTTCTAGATAAACGACTCTATCTCCTTGCGTAAGACGAAAATCAGGTGTGTAGGGCTTCTGACTTCCAGGTAAGCAATACGGATAGACCGGTTCATATTCGTAGTCGATTCCATTGATATAAAGATAGTTAGCGATCTCGCACTCTTGCTGGGAACGAACCCGTTCCGAACGAATCGTGATTTTCTTCTTGGTCAGGGCCTCCTTGAAATCATCGAGATCACTCTTCATCGTTGAAAAGTCATCGTTGGCTAATGCCTTTTTATAAAGCTCAATCGACTTTTGTTCTTCCAATGGCATATCAAGATAAGAAGCAAAGAAGAGCATAATCTTACGCATGAATCCTTCGTCTTCCATCTTATCAACGAGATACGTTTTCAGTGTTTCAAAAAGGAAACCGGAATCCTTGACATTGTGTTTTCCTTCATTGGATTTGATAAGAGCATTACCAATAGAGTGGAAAGTAGATATCTTGGCAGGAACTCCTATTCTCTTAAAACGGTCAACCAATTCTTCTGTCGCTTTACGAGTAAAAGAAATGACTAAGATACGTGAAGGATCTACTTTTTGTTTATCAACAAGATATTTTGCTTTTGCTTCCAGCGTGGTTGTTTTTCCAGCTCCCGCTCCTGCAATTACCAACATATAGTCTTCATCGTTTAAAACGACTTGTCTTTGATCATCATCCAAAACAATGTTTGGATCATCTGCTTTGAGAACGGAATCCAAATATTCTTTATCGCTGACAAGATGTTTCTGAACAAAGGCTTCGTTATGACGTTTAATAGAGTCCCAAACAGTAGAGAAGGCACCCAGGTATCGATTAATTTCTTGGGGATTCGATTTTGTTGTCTTACACCAATGATCCAGAGAATCATTTTCCTTCAAGACACGAAGGGTATCAAAAGTCCCTTGGGTTTTATCCACCCAAACTTGAACCTGCTTTCGCGAAAGAAAACGATCTTGACTCAGAAGATATCCAATGGCCTCATAAAATTTCTTCAGATTGAGAAATTTTGGATCATCATCTTTATATTTAGGACCAAATAGAGACATACTCGAGTATTATAGTCGAAAATCTCCCGACTATCGTCGCAACTTCAGTAAATGCCCAAAAAGAAACGAAGGAGATGAATTAAATAGATAAATGTGTGCCTGTAGATTTGCTTCCCATCCTATTCACTTCTTCAAAGATTTCTTTTGTTTTCTTCGATAGAAGCAACCTTTCTTTGTGCTAGACTAATAGCAACATGAGATTAGATAAATACCTGAAAGTAAGCCGTCTTATCAAAAGAAGAGAAGCGGCCAAAGAATTCATCGATAAAGGCTATGTGAGACTCAACGGCAAGATAGCCAAACCTTCCGTCGAAGTCAAGGAAGGAGATACCATTGAGATATCTTCTCCGTTGGGAAAGTCGATCAAAGCCAGAGTCAAAGAAGTGCGCATGATTTCCACCATCGATAACGCCTCTTCGATGTACGAGATTCTACCTTCTTAGGAGGGAAAACGAATATGGCAAAAAAGAAAGAGAACTCACAGGAAGTCACACCGAAATTCCTTTCTATCGTCTATCTCGTCATCATCCTTGCCTGCATCGCTCTTTTGTCGACTCTGATCGTCTTAACGGCTTTGCGTATCGATAAGAACAATCAGCTGAAAGCCAAGGAAGCAGCCATTGTTGAGAAGTACAACGATCTTGCTTCCACCCATGAGCAGCTCAACGATGCCGATTATGCCGAAGTCTATTACGATGACAATATCATGGTGATCCCGAGCGAAGATATCGTCATCGAGTATCAGCCTTAAGGATGAAAGCGGCTCTTTCGGTTCTTCAGGTAATGGATAAACTAAGCCTCCGGGAAGGACAATTCCTGGTGGCTTTTTCAGGTGGACCGGATAGTGTTTATCTGCTTCTTTCGTTAGCAGAGTTCTATTCTGAAACTCTTTCTGATCACATTGCTCTCTGCTATGTTGACTATCACGACTCTCCTTGGGTTCCTGAGGAAGAAAAGGTTGTCAACTTTTATCAGAGAAAGTATTCTTTACCTCTCTTCCGTAAAGATGTTCAGCATCAGAAAGAAGACAGAAACTTTGAAGACTGGGCTAGACAAGTGCGTTATTCTTTCTTTGCTGAAGTGGCAGAGAAAAAACATTACGATGGAGTTTTGGTCGCTCATCAGAAGACGGATTCCGTAGAGACCTATCTTCTTCAGAAAGAGAGAAACAATCTTCCGCTTCATTATGGCTTACAGGAGATGGCAAGGCTAGGAAACCTTAAGGTTATCCGTCCATTGTTATCTGTAACGAAGAGAGTAATATTGAATGCTTTAGACGAAGCAGAAGATAAATATTATGACGATAAAACCAATCTTCATACGACCAGAGCAAGATTGAGAAAGGAACTCAGCGAAGAAAAGATTCAGCAGCTGGAAGGTGAAATCCAGCAGGCAAATCGGAAGCTTTCTGCTCTCTATAAAAGCTTTTCTCTTTATCCTTCTGGTATGCCTTTTTCAACCTATGATTCTCTTTCGCAAGAAGAAGCAAAGAGATATCTTTTCTATCTTTTAGATGCTTTCTCTATTTCAGAGGATCGCCGAGAAGGAGCAGGCAAGGAAGCTTTTGATTTCTTACAGAAAAGAAGCGCTGGTGTTCTTCCATTAGATTCTTCTTATTCTCTTTATAGAACCAAGTCTTATTTCTTTGTTTCACGTAATCTTCCTTCTTTTTCTTATTCCTATTCCATCACAGAGGAAGGAGAAGTGAAGACTCCTTTCTTCACCATAAATGTGAAGAAAGAGGTTTTCCATATTCCTTCTTTTCCCTTTGTTATCCGCTCTTATCAAGAAGGGGACAAGTTAGGAACCGATCTTCCGGAGAAAGATGTGGCAACCTTTTTGAAGAAACAAGGTATACCTTTTTTCTTGCTTCCGATTTATCCTGTTTTTGAAAAAGACGGACGTATTTTCTATGTTCCTTTCCGCAAAGATATCGAAGAAAAGAAGATTCCTTTCACGTTGCATCTTTCACAACACTGAGTCTTCCTCTTTTTTTGCGTAACCGCTTTTTAACGAACCTGTTCCTTCTTCTTTTTTATAATGGAAAAAGGAGCAAGTTAATAATTCATGAATTTTATATTTATATCGCCTGGCTTTCCGAATAATTACTATCGGTTCTGCCAGAGTCTCAAAAAAGACGGTGTCAATGTTTTAGGTATCGGGGATATGCCTTACGATCAGCTCAATCCGGAACTGATCAAGAGTCTGACCGAATACTATCGTGTCAACGATTTAGGAAACTATGAAGAGATGAGAAGAGCAGTCGCTTTCTTCATCTTCAAGTATGGAAAGATCGATTGGCTCGAATCCAATAACGAATACTGGTTGGAACAGGATTCTCGTCTTCGCACCGATTTCAATATCACAACCGGTTGGAAAGAAGCCGATATCGCGAAAGTCAAATATAAGTCGCAGATGAAGAAGTATTACGAGATTGCCGGGGTCAAAACCGCTCGCTGGCATCTCGTCGATAACGAAGAAGACTGCCTCGATTTCATCAAAGAAGTCTCCTATCCGGTCATCGTCAAACCGGACTGTGGAGTCGGTGCCAGTCACACCTATCGCCTGAAGAACAAAGCCGATCTCGATGAATTCTTCAAAACCAAAGATAAGAAGATCTCCTACATCATGGAAGAGTATGTCGATGGGACCATCACCACTTTCGATGGTGTCACCGATAATCTCTGTGAACCTCTCTACTATGCTTCCTATTCCGAAACCGATTCCCTGATGGATGTTGTCAATGAAAACAAGGATACCTGGTACTTCGTCAAGAAAGATATCGAGCCTGAACTGATTGAAGCCGGTAAGAGAACTCTTCTGGCTTTCGGTTGCTATAACCGTTATTTCCATCTCGAGTTCTTCAAAGCCAACTCAGATAAACCGGGCCGTTGGAAGAAAGGGGAGATCATCGCTCTGGAAGTCAATATGAGACCGGCCGGAGGTTATACGCCGGATATGGAATCCTATTCCGGAGATGTGGATCTTTATCAGATCTGGGCGGATATGATCACCAAGAAACTCACCCACGCTTTCTTACCGAAAGAACGTAATTTCTGTGTTTACGCAGCAAAACGCGCAGAATACAGCTATGCCCATTCCGATGCGGATATCAAGAAGAAGTATGCGGCGAATATGAAAATGAGCGGAGAGATTCCGTTTGCTCTTCAGAACGATTTAGGGAAGGATTTCTATATGGCTCTCTTCCCGACTTTCGATGAGGTTCTTGCTTTTGAAAGTTATGTTCTGGAGAAAGTGAAGAAAGAAGAAAAACCGAAACCGGTGGAAGAAGCAAAACCAGAAGTTGAAAAACCTGCTTCGAACAAAGCGGAAGCAAATCCGAAGAAACAATAAAGGTTTGTTTTAAGAGAGGAAGAGAATGCGCTTCTCTTCCTCTTTTCCGTTATAATCGAGAAGATGAAAAAGAAAAGTATCTTTCTCCTTTTACCGTTATTAGTTTCCTGTGAGCAGTCTGGGTATCAGATTTATCTTGGAAACCAGATTCTCTCGGGTGCCAAAATGGATATTTCTTCTCTTTCGATGCGGGAAGAACATCTCCGCTTGAAAGAGGAAGTGAACGATACTTATTATGCCAATGTCTATGTACAGACAAGTCAGGAAGAACTGGATGCTTTTTATAAGCAGGGATTTGTTCCGAAAGAAGAGCAGGAAAAATATCCTTCGTTAATCGAAGACAAAGAAAGAGTTTACTTCTTTGTTTCTCTTCCTCCGCATTACCTGTTCCAAAGAAGAGACAATATCCAAGGAAAAATCCTCGGGGATGAGAACAACATTCTCCTCACCGATAATTTCTATACCTATTCAACAAGAGACAATCTTTTCTTTTGCTATGTCGATGTTGTCTACGACGAGAGTATTGCCGAAAAAAGTGAAGTTTCTTTCTTCTATACCATCTCTTCAAAAGCTCAGTTCGAAGTAGATGAAGTAAGAGTCTTTGTCAACGAAATCGTCTCCTGATACGCTTTATCCAGATTCTCCATCATGAACAGGAGGTCGGCAAGATACTCCTTGGTTTTGGTGAGAGTGAATTCAAAGAGATGATTCGAAGTGACGCGGAAGCGCATCTTCACCACCATCGGGGAAAGATATTCTTCCACCTTAACATAGATCTGTCTAGCGCTAGAGAAAGCATTGCTCATCGTGATAGTGTAAGAGCCTAAAGCTTCAACAAATCCACTGACAATTCCGCTGTTGAGATAAATCTCAATTTTCCGTTTCGTAATGAGGTTGCTAACTTCTTCCGGATACGGACCATAGACATCTCTCAGCTTTCTGGAATAGTGCTGTAAGTCCTCATCATTCTTGCAATCGGAAAGCTCACGGTACATCGTGATACGCTGGGATTCGCTTCCGTAATCTTCCGGAATATGGGCATCCAAAGAGAAGGAGAGTTCAAACGGCGGATGCTCTTCTTCGGCTAGAGCCTTAGTCATCAGTTTCTTCTCTTTCAGAACCGTAGAGAGAAGGTCCATATAGGCATCGTAACCTAAGGTATCAACAAATCCTGCCTGCTGACTTCCTAAGATATCACCGGCGCCGCGGATGTTGAGATCCTGCATTGCGATCTTATAACCGGAACCGAGTTCGGTGAAATCCTTCAATGCTTTCAGTCGTTTCTTACCTTCGTCGGTAACACGGTCAGCATCCCTAAAGAAAAAATAAGCATACGCAAGGCGGTCGCTTCTTCCGACTCTGCCTTTGATCTGGTAAAGCTGAGCCAATCCGAAATGATCCGCATTTTCTACGATGATCGTATTGACGTTAGGAATATCCAAACCGGATTCAATGATGGAGGTACAGACCAGAACATCGATCTCCGCCTGATAGAAGCGGTTCATGATGCTTTCGATATCTTCTTCGCTCATACGGGCATGGATATAGGCGATATGGTAGCCTTTGAAACGCTTGGCCAACTTATCGGCAACGCCCTGAATCGAAGCGATGTTGTTATGAAGATAATAGACCTGTCCATGTCGTGCTAACTCTTTTTCAATGACTTCCTGAATGAGTTCATCATCCTGTTTGGCAACATAGGTTTTCACCGGCATACGGTTGAGAGGAGCATCGGAAAGAAGAGAGGTGTTTCTCATACCAAGAAGAGACATCTGCATAGTGCGAGGAATAGGCGTAGCCGTCAAAGTAAGAGTATCAACATTTCTTGCTTTGACTTTGATTTTCTCTTTGTGGGCAACACCGAATTTCTGTTCCTCATCGACGATGAGAAGACCGAGATTCTGGAATACGATTTTATCCGAAAGCAAAGCATGGGTTCCGATCACCATGTCGATTTTTCCGGCTTTGAGATCCTCCTGAATTTCTTTCTGTTTTTCTTTTGGAACAAAGCGGTTATAGACTTCAATCCGCACACCATAGTTGCGGAAGCGTTTAAGAGCCACCTGATAATGCTGATTGGAGAGAATCGTGGTCGGGCAAAGGAAAATCACCTGCTTATGATCCAGCATCGCTTTGAAAGCGGCATTGAAGGCAATCTCCGTTTTCCCAAAGCCGACATCACCGGCAATAAGACGGTCCATCGGATGTGGAGATTCCATATCAGCTTTGACATCCGCAATCGCCCGTTTCTGACTCTCCGTATAAGGATATGGGAAATCTTTCTGGAACTCCGCTTCTAAGACATCCTCACGGGAGAAAGCATAGCCAGGTTTCTTTTCTCTTTCGGCATAAAGAGATAATAGCTGATCGGCAAGATAGGAGATCTTACTGCGGATTTTCGCTTTCTTTCTCGACCAAGTCGAACCGCCCATACGGTCAAGAGCCGGCGTATAACCTTCTCGGGAAGCATATTTACGGATGAGTCGATATTGCGAAAGCGGCAGATAGAAAACCGCATCTCCGGCATACTGAATCTTCAGATATTCCAGTCCGTTCATGGTGACAACACCTAAGAACTTTCCGACACCATGGACTTCATGAACAACATAATCTCCTGGTTTGAGATCTTCGTACTTACGGATGATCTTCGCTTCTTTATAGCGGGAGAGAAAACGGGTCTTCTGATCGGAGACACCATAGATTTCCTTAGCCGATAGATAGACGTGTTTCTGGCTAGGTATTTCAAAGCCGTGGGTGATTCTTCCTTCGATCAGCATCAAAGGAGAATGCGTCGGATAAAGAGTGTGAGGAATAGAAGCATCCTGTAAGTAATTATCGTAATTGGAAAGATTAGGTTCTGGAAGAACGATGCGGATTTTATAGTCTTCGTTCTGATATTCCTGAAGCATCTGCTTCGATTCGGAATAGGAAAGAGATTTGAAGGAATTTTCACGGATAAGAAAAGCATTGTCACCATCCGTTACGCTATGAGCATCCTCTAAAGTAGGGAGATGCGGAAGGTAAGCACCTTCTCCATAAAGACTTGCTCCTTGTTCAATCGCTTCGTCGAAGTATTCCTTTTCTCGTTTCTTATCGCTTTTCTCTTCTTCTTGGCAATCCTGTGGATGGAAGATGAGTTTCTGATATCCGTCGAGATAGGCAAAAAGGGATTCCGGATTCTTACCGAAAAGTGGATAAAACCGGGAATCAACCGGAGCTAAGAATCCCTGTTCCAGTTCATCCTCAAGCTGATGAAGAAGCTGGATTCTCTCATCGTAAGCAAGACGTTCTAATGCGGTCGTCTGAGCAGACGACTTCAAAGATTCACAGAGTTTCTTTCCTTCTTCTTTTTCGCTTTCGGTAAAGAAAATCAAAGAAGCAGGATGAAGGGTCACTTCTTTATCATGACGATAAGAGAGTTCATCACTGACTTTGAAGAAACGGATATCATCGACCTCATCGCCGAAGAATTCGATACGGACTGGATCCGAATAAGCGGCATCATAGACATCGAGAATGCCACCGCGGTAAGAGAATTGGTTGGCATTCGTCACTTTATCCACATAGAGATAACCGACTTTACTGAGCTTTTCAATGACTTCCTTCATCAGAACCATATCGCCGCAATGAAGAGTAAGGAGCGAAGAGGCATAGTTCTTATGAGAAACTAAAGGAAGCAAAGCAGCGGATACATGGGAGACAAGAATCGAAGGCTTCTTATCAAAAGTAGAAGCGATACCGAGAAGTCTCTCTTCGAGCATTTCCGGAGAGACACCGATTGCGGAAGCACGGAAAATCTCGTCGTAAGGAAAAATGTAGTTCTGATCTTCTTCGAGGTAATCCCCCAAGAACTGGGAGAAGCTTTCCGCTTCATAGATCGTCGGGAAAAGGACGAAGATCTTTCGTGGTTTTTCTTTGAACGACAAAGCCGTCAGAAGAGCCAAAGCCTCCGGTGAAGAAGCCTGTAAGTCTTTTCCTTGCGAAAGGTTTGCTAATTCCTTTTCCCCTTTCAGATAATCGAACAGAGAGAACTTTTCAAATAATGCCATCCTCAATCCTGCTTCTCTAACGTCATCGAATTATATTTATTCATCGCTTTATCAAAACCGAAACGGAGCGTATATTCCACCGCCGCGGCAGCATGATTGATGCCGTCTTTCCAAGCATTATATTCCTTAACATCTTTCGGAGCCGAAAGAACGTAGTCAGGAATGCGGTTCGGGCTAGCAGGAGTCGTAGGTCTTCCGATACCGATTCGGACACGGTTGAATTCTTCGGTTCCTAAAACCGAAATAATGCTCTTGAGTCCGTTATGACCTCCGGCAGCTCCTTTTTTACGAAGTCTTACAAGACCAGGCTCCGTATCCATATCATCCACTAAAATCAGGATATCTTTGATATCGACCTTATAGAAATTCTTCACCTGAATCAAAGCGTCCCCGCTGAGATTGACATAGGTCAAAGGCTTCATCAGGATCACATCTTCCTCAAACGCTTTTCCCTTGCCGTAGAGACATTTGAAATCGTGTTTGGTAATCGGAATCTGTAAATCCTCCGAAACCAAATCGATTGCCTGAAAACCTGAATTATGACGGGTATCCCGATAGATATCTCCGTAGTTTCCGATTCCTAAGATAAGTTTCATTATGGTAACACTTCACTATTGAGGCTCTTAAAACTAGAGTCCTTCTTTTTCAATATAGGCGACAAACTTCTGCATTGCTCTACCACGATGCGAAACGGCATCTTTTTCTTCCGGTGTTGCTCTTCCGAAAGTCTTCTTCAAATCATAAGAATAGAAGATCGGATCATAACCGAATCCACCGGTCGCATGATCATCAACCGTAGTCGTGATCTCGCCATCGTTTCTTCCTTCAAAAGCGACTTCTCTTGTACGATCGGCAGAGATAAACGTCATAACCGTGAAGTAACTCGCTTTGCGGTTCTCTTTATCCTTGAGCATCTCGATGAGAGCACGGTTCTTTTCCGAATAAGGTCTGCCTTCCATAAAACGGGCAGAATGAACTCCGGGGAAGCCTCCCAAGGCATCGATAGAAAGACCGGAATCGTCGCTCAGAATCGCATAGGAGCACTGCTTTGCGATATCTTCCGCTTTGATCTTCGAATTGCCGGCAAAAGTTTCGGCATCTTCCGGATGATGAACCGAAAGGCCGATATCTTTCAAGGACAGGACTTTGATCTTGAAAGGTGCTAACATTTCTCTTACTTCCCGGACTTTATCTTCGTTGCTGGTAGCAAACAGCAAAGTGTTATTCATGGGCTGTACCTCTTTTTGACAGATAGATTATAAACAGAAAAAGAAAGAAGGGGAAACGCGAAAATAATACGACACCTTTTTTTGGCCCAATGCAAGATGATAAAATAGAAAAAAATGGCAGAACAGGAATTGCAACTAGCTATCCATAGCAACGGTCTCGATAATTATCCAGGGGTGGCTTTCATCGCCGACCGAGATACTCTCAAGATACTTTTTCTCAATCGAACAGGGAGAGAGCTTTTGCATGTCACAAACGAAGAAGTCATCAATAAGCTGACCTGCAAGGATCTGGGATTGCATTGCGAAAGTCTCTGCAAACATTGCCCTATCGGAAAAGCAAAACCGAATGTCTTCCTCAACATGAAGAATTATAATCCGAAGTTAGGAAGCTATTTTTCCTATCTTATCTATCCTTATGAAAAGGAAGGAAGAAATCTCTTCATCTCCTTTGCCCGCAACAATACACAGGAAGTGAAGATCCGAGTGGAAGCGAAACGGAAAGAAATGGCTGAAGAAGCTCTCAACAACGCGATGCTGAAAGCAATGGGTCAAAGCAATTTCGATGTTTCTGTTCAGATTTTCTTAAAAGAAATAGGAACTTATTTCAAGGCATGTCGTGCAGTTATCTACGAGAGACAAAACAACGGAACATTTACGAATTCCTACTTCTGGTCCAAAAAGAAAGGGGAGAAAAAGGTTCCCGATATTCCGCCGGAACTTTTTAATGACTTCATCGCCAGCTTTTACCAGACTTTCGATAAAGGAAAAGAAGTCATTGTCAATGATATCTCTATCTATGAAAAGACTTATCCGAAGCTTTACGCTCTGCTTCAGGAATACCATACCAAGTCCTTCCTTCTGAAACCGATATCCTATGACGGAAACAGATACGGTTATTTCGGTTTGGCGGACATCCCTCCGGAAGATATTCAGATGTTCCATGAGATCATCTCTACTGCCTGCAACGTTCTGGGACTTTTCCTCGTTCAAAGAGAAACACAGAAGAAACTCTTCTCTTTGGTCTATGAAGATCCTTTGACCAAGACGAAGAACCGCCATGGCCTGGATCAGTTCCTAGAGAAGAAAAAGGAACCTGTCACTTATTTCTATTCCGATATCAACGGCTTAAAAGAAACCAATGATCTTTTAGGTCATCAGGCAGGAGATAAATTAGTTCAGAACTGTGCTTCGATCTTGATGTCCCATTTCGGTAAAGAGAACGTTTACCGTATGGGTGGAGATGAATTCCTCTCTATCAGTAAAAAGATGAACGATACAGAAGCGGAAGATCTTATTCATACCATCAAAAACGAAGTACATCATATCCACGCTTCGATGGCGCTAAGTACATTGACGGAAAAGAGTAACAAAGAGAACTTCGATAAAAACTTTGTCTTGCTCGATAAGAGAATGTATGTCGATAAAGAAAGGCATCATAAGAACTGTCCTTCCGAGAAACCGTATCTGTTGAAAGAGGAGAACTGAACACTCCTCTTTTTCTTTTACTTTCCGAAAGCTAGAATGAAGCCATAATAAAAAGAAGGAAACCAAGATGGACAAGAAACAAGAATACGAAGCGATGAGAGAAAAGAAAATCTCTTCGAAAGAAGTCTTCAAAGGACAGGTACTTGATGTCTTTGACGATGAGATCGAACTCCCCGATGGACGTCATTCCCACAGAGAAGTGATCCGGCATTGTCAGGCAGCGGCGATATTAGCCTTCAACAATAAGGGAGAAGTTCTCCTGGAGGATCAGTTCCGTTATCCTTACGATAGCATCCTCACCGAGATTCCGGCTGGCAAAGCCGATCCGAACGAAGATCCTTTGACCACTGCAAGAAGAGAACTTGAAGAAGAGACAGGCTACCAAGCAAAACAGATGGAAGAGCTCGGCCTCTTCTATCCTTCGGTCGGCTATACCGATGAAGTAATTCATCTTTTTGTCGCAAGCGACTTAGTCAAAACGCATCAGCATCTCGACGAAGGCGAATATCTCTCTTACTATTTCCTTCCTCTGAAGGAAGTGCTGAAGAAAGCGGAAAACGGTGAAATCAACGACGGCAAGACCTTAGCTGCTTTACTTCACTATGTGCTTCTGAAAAAGAATAACTAGTTTCTGTAAATTTTCCTTCACCTTCTTCTTATCAACGATAAACCTCTCTTTCCGTCTCATTGAAAAAGTCAATCCTTCCTTTGGTTACATACTATTTTTCATCTTCTCCTAGCGACACGTAAGAAGAATAAGCTTACGTGTTTTTTATTTAGCACCCTATATCGCAATAAAAAGTTGTTAATGAAGAAATCAAATGTAAAAACGAGACTTTCCTATTGCTGAGGAAAGTCTCGTTTAATATTGTAGCTTTAGTCTTCGTATCCCATCTTACGGCGCTTGCGATTCGCTTTTGCAATCAACTTTCTCGTCTCATCGGGATTGACCGGAACATCTTTATCATCGACTTTCGGAGTATCGCGGGAGAAACCATACCCTAAGATCTCCGTTGTCGACATCACGGTGACAAAGGCGTTCGGATCGATCGAATAGATCGACTGCTTGATAAGAGGGTAATCCTGTCTGTCGAAGCATACTTCGATGACGGTTAAGTCTTGTCCGGTGTAACCTCCTTTGGCAGAGAGCAAAGTGGTTCCTCTTCCTAAGTCTAAGGTGATGAAGTCATTGATCTCTTTCCACTTTGGGGAAGTGATGAAGGCAAGAGAATACTGGTTCATACCTAAGAAGACTTTATCGATCATCAGAGTGCAAAGAACATCCGTGATGATACCCACCAGAAGCGGGAACATGTTGTGACCGTTGAAGAAGAAACAGACAAGAATGATGCAGGAATCCGTCATGAAGGTAGCGGTTCCTAAGCGGATATGGAAGAACTTATTTATGAGGATGCTTAAGACATCCGTTCCGCCGGAGGATCCTCCTCCGACATAAGTTAATCCGATACCGGTT
>ONBI01000090.1 GCA_900316035.1 uncultured Eubacteriales bacterium | reverse complement strand
ATCGACTCTTCTTCTTTCTTCCTTGGTGAATAACTGGATGACGAAATCCTTCGCATCGATCAATATCCACTTGGAATCGTTTCTTCCTTCGGTGTGATCGATCTCTTTATAGTTCGCATAAAGGGCATCCTTGGCAGTCGCCTGTAAAGCCTGAAGACGTCTATCGTTTTCAGCCGAAGCAACGATATAGTAAGAGACATAGGGAGTACGGTTACGGACATCGTAAACAATGACATCGTTTCCATAGTTATAGGATAGCTCCTCGGCGACATGAAGAGCTCTCTGTGAGGTGATGGTTCCTTTATCCTGATAGACAGGCTTCTTCGGTGCACTCTTAATGCTGTTTTTATTGTTTTTTCTTAACATAGTGATCAATCTTCTCCTAAATAATAATGATACATCTCTTTCGATAACTTCTCTTCTTTATAAGCGACTCCGTGTTCAAGGAAATACTTCTTCTGTTCCTCTAGGACGACTTTGAATCCTTCGTCTAGATTCTTATAGCAGGCTAATCTTCCTTTCCTCGTGGGGAATTGTCTAGTCGGTTCTACTTTATCGGCGGCATAGATACATTTCTCGAGCGGAGTCATCTCTCCTTTTCCGGTGCAGTGATATTGGATGGCTTCTAGGATATCCTCCTCTTTGACTCCGTATTTCTCTTTGGCAAGATAACAGGAGACAAACTGATGGAGAGCAAAGTCCTTCACCGGTTCAAAAGAAGCAAAATACTGGCTTGTAGCGCTTCTTTGTTCCTCGAGAGGATAATCTTTCCCCGAATCATGGAGAAGCCCGGCTAGGAAGGCTTTCTGTGGGTCTAAGCCGTTTCTCATAGCTATCTCATAAGCGGTCTTAGCAACAGAGATAGAATGAGCATACCGATGAGGTTTCTCATGGGATGCTACTTCTTTTAAGAAATAATCCTGTTTGAGAGCAATCCGGTACCCTTCGTTTAACTCTAAAGGATAGATAGATCCTGCTCTCAGTTGAGCACTCGTATAAGGAACCACAGGGCAATCCAGTAACGTCGCATCAAACTTTTTCAACAGTTCCGTATTTGGTTCTTTTCCAGGATATGGAGCAACAAGTAAAGAACATCTTTTTGATATCTTTTCGGCTTGCTTAAACGAAGCAAACTGTTCAAACCGGTTATATCCAAGAAGCACAACTACTTTCTCTTCCGGATGTGCAAAAGAATAACGGAGCACCTCCTCCGTGAAGAGCTCTTCGTAATGCCCTTCTTTGTTCTCGGTTACAACCGATAACGAAAGAGACGGATTCTCTTTTCTTAACTTCTCCAGTCCTAACAAAGCGTATTCTCTTCTTTCTTCTTTCCGTTTGGAATCCAAAAGAAGAAGGGCGGCTTTCTTTGCCTTCGTAAAGGAAACAGCAGCTCTTAATAAGCTCTCATGCCCTTTCTGGAAAGGTTCAAAAAACCCGGGGAAAAGAACGGTAGTTATTTTCATAAGGAAGCATCACCGAGAGTCACCGTGACTCCCTGCGGTGCTAACACATTGATCTCCTGCTCCTCGCCATCGAACTCGACAAAGCAGAGACCGTAGATACGCAAGACGGCTCTCTTTCCTTTTGGCGCATGGAAAGAATGGAGTTCCAATAAGGAAGGATCGCTGATCTTCTTCGAACGGGTCGAAGAGGAATCGTCTTCTCCGATTTTCTTCATGAATTCATCGGCTTTATTGACTTTCGCACGGGTAATGGTGAGATCATTCGACTTGAAGAAGGTGAAATTGGTTCTTCCACCTTTCACGAAATCAAGACGGGCGAAATTGGCAAACAGGAAGGACTGACCTTCTTTTGCCGCATAAGTTTCCGGCCGGACTTCGTTACGGGGTAAAACATACTTGAGGATCTCCGGCTCGAGAACCGAGATGACCGAACGGGAATTATAGATACCGGGAGTATCGAACATCGAGGAATTCTCATCGAGCGGAATTGAGATGACATCGAGAGTCGTTCCCGGATAGGGGGAAGTCGTGATCGTCTTATCGGTACGGTTCGAATAATGGAAGAGAAGCGCGTTGATCAGGGAGCTCTTTCCGACCTGATACGAACCGATGAAGTAGACATCCTTGCCACCGCGGTATTTCTCGATATCTTCCATCAGGGTCTCGATATTGCCTTGGCTCGAAGAAGAGGCCGAAGTGATGAGGATATCCAAAGGTTTGATATTCTCCTTTGCAAGAACATCTTCCGCTTCCTTACGGAGGTAGTCATCGGCAAAAGACTTCGGAAGCAGATCGCGTTTATTGATGAGAACCAGGACTTTCGAAGGAAGATAGTTTCCGATTCCGGCTAAAGCCGAACCATAAAGAGAGAAAGCATTGAGAACATAGACAACCAAAGCATCGCTTTCTTTCGCGTGGTCGAGAATTGTCACATAATCGATCGAGAAATCAGTCGATTTCGAATAGGCGGAATAATGGCGGAGCTTAAAGCAGCGCTCACAGAGAACTTCGTCATCCGAAGCGAACTTCTCCG
>ONBI01000007.1 GCA_900316035.1 uncultured Eubacteriales bacterium | reverse complement strand
AATGCTTCCGAAATGTCGGAATGGGCTTATGCCTACGCTTCTTATGGCATGATAGACGGTGATTATGGTTACATCAATATCGAAACCGATATGGATTATAGCAGCGATAACCTCACTGCTTTCGAAACCATCTATACCGCTGCCGGTTGGACCAAGGTCTCTTCGACGGTTTATACCAAAGGCAATTTAAAAGTCGAATTTATCAACGATGACTCTATCCTTTATGTCCATGCCTCTATCACCGAAACCTATGATGCTTCAAAAGCACAGACCGGTTGGGATACCTATGTTGTCGATGAACTGAACGCGAACCTCGATAACCAGGCTAACCTCATTCCTTACTTCTATATGGGTACTGCCCATAACGTTTCGGTTCCTTATTATTATTCCTATGAGCACGCCGTTTATCTCTTAGGCGGCCCTTGGGATGATGATGCTCTTACCCAGGCTGCCAATGCTTTTACGCAGGCAAACGGCTGGGAAAATCAGGCGACTGCGGATTCGAAGTTTACCGCTAGCCGTACGGCTGCCAACGGATCCGAACTTTCGGTCACGGTCAGCAAAGGCGCTAACGGCGCTGTTCAGCTTGCCATCAAGTACATACCCGGCTATGACAAAAATGCTTATTCGGATTGGGATGCCAATACCAAACAGACCTTAAGCGATGATTTTGATGGTCACACCATTCCGTTTTTCTATATTGGTACCGATGCACCGAATATCGGTACTCTTTATAAGAGCGATTATTATGGTTATTCTTCTTGTACCTTAACGGGTATTTATTTCCATGATGAGATGCTCACCGATTCGAAGAAAGCTCTGGAAGATGCTGGTTGGACTGTCGCCGAGGGAAGCGACTATAACGGCAACACTATCGTCGGTACTAAGACTATGGACGATACCTGTGCCTTAACGATTGCTGTCGGTCAGGATTATAGCGGCAATGCCACAGCTGAAATCCGTATTATCAGTAAGGTAGAAATTCCGAGCGGTGTCACAGGTTACGAAGATGCTACTAAGACAGCCATCAATACTTATCTCGGTGGCAACGCGGTTCCGTATTTCTATCTGAACCTCGCTTCTTCCGGTACTCCGGTTGCGGAAGAGACTTCTTATGACAATGCAAGTCGTACTCTCACCATCTATGGTGGAGGATGGAACCTCAATGTCATCAAGAACGCAATCAGGAATAACGAACTGAAAGATTGGACTATCAAGACCGACAATTCTTCTGGATTAACAGCTACCAGGACCTATGACAATGGCGATACGATCGATCTTGTTGTCGGTCAGGTCAACGATTATAAATCCTCTCACGATGATGGTATCTATGTTGCCTTTACTTATAAGTCAGCATGGCATGCGGATAAGAACACCGCGACTGTTTGGGATTCCTCGGTATCAACAACTTTCAGCAATGATCTTAAGACCGATGCCATTCCGTATCTCTATCTTGGTTCGAGTGTTGTCCCTACTAGCTATGATGCCAGTTCTGGCACCGTTACTATTTATGGTAACGCATGGAATTCCAGTGCTTTAAGCACTGCTTTCAACACTGCTTTCACTGGCACAACGACCGATAGTAAAGACTCGACTCTCACTTGGACTTGGACACTTTCAGATCCGACAAACGATGAAAACGGAGATCCTGTTTACACAGCGGTAGGTAGTGATGAAAAGGGGAACCGTCTTCTTGTCCGTCTTGCCAAAGACAATGGCGGTTTCACCGATATGAAGGTCACTTACCTTGAAGCTTACAACAAGAGTGATTTGACCGATTGGACCGATGCTAACAAGACTGCCTTCGCCACAGCTTTCGGCGATACCGATAAAGCTTCTCTTCCGTTTGTCTATCTTGGAACCAAGACGCCGACCGTTTCTGTGAATTCTGCTGCTACTACTTCCATCACCATTTCCGGCGGTGCCTGGAACGATCAGGTTCTCGACGATGCTGCGGATGTTTTCACAAAGGATAAGGGTTGGACGAGCGAACGCAGTGGCGATAAAAACAACTTTGCTTTCTTCGCTTATAAGAAACTGGATAGCGGTGCTTCTTTCCGTATCTTCCTCTATGCCACTGCTCCGGATGATACTGCTCATATCGCGATGGATGTCTTCTATGATCCGGCTTTGACTGCCACGAATGCGGTGAACCTCACTGCTAAGGATTGGCCCACCAGTGTCAAGGATAAGATTGTCGACTATTGTGGATATAATCTCCCTTACTTCGGTGTCCCGGCTCTTCCGTCTAATGGATATCAAGATACTCAAGCTTATAACATCTACACTTATTCGCTTTCCGATACGGCTGGAAATCTCCCTTACTTCACTTGGGCTTTACAGGCGAAGAGCGATATTGAAAAGGCTGGTGGTACCGTCGATATCAGCCTTACAGGCCGTACTGCAGGTCATGAAATCGATGGTTGGACTCTCTATGCGAAACTTCCGGTGGATAAGAACGATGACACCAAGGGCTTCTTCCTTCTTAGTTTCTATGCTTACATTTACATCTCGTCTTATTCCAGCTCTGCTTCCGGAAACTACAACATCTACTTCAATTACTATCCTAAATTCGATAATTCGAAAGGTACTGACTGGTCTGCTTCGAACAAGAAGAAGATGACCGCCCTCTTCGGAGAAGATGTTCCTTATGTTTATTTAGGCACCACGAAACCCACGGTTGCTTTCGACTACGGTGCTAAGACGATGACCGTCACCGGTCTGACTTGGGATGATTCCATTTTCACTGCTGCTAAAACTGCCTTCCCCACTACCGGTGGTTGGACTGTTGATGCGAATAGTGTTGCCTATGGTTCGAAAGCCTTTTCTGCCAAGAAGACGACCGATAAAGGAACTGTCGATGTTGTTATCTATGACAGCGTTGATGCCAACTATGGTTTCTCTGTTCCGGTCATGAAGGTTTCTCTTCTTTAATTTCTATCATTAACTCGACTGCAAGGAAGAAAGCAGGAGTGATCCTCTTGCCTTCTTCCTTTTTATTAGCTTGAAACGAAGCGGTTTCCGAGAGACTTTTCGTAGCTACCGATATTTCCTTGTTGGTATTTCTTTCGAATTTCTGCAAAATTTCTTGTATTCTTTTTTTGAAAGGAGAGTCATATGAGAAAAACAAAGTCGCTTCTGTTCGTTCTTCTGGCCTGCGCTCTTGTTTCCTGCAACACACAAAAGACCGGTTCTTCTTCGCCGGTTTCTTCCGTCATTTCCTCGACTCCGTCTATTTCTTCTCCCTCTTCCTCCAAATTGAGTTCTTCTTCGTCTTCCTCTAAACCTTCTTCCTCCTCTTCTAGCTCCAGTCCGATTTCTTCTTCCGAAGATGTCTCTTCTTCCAGTTCCTTCTCCGATACGGACTACAGCCATTCCAAATGGAACTCCGATACCATCGATTTGATGCTTCTCCATCTCGATAATCGCATCATTCCGGATCTCGGTTCGGATGCCGAGGAGACAACCGAATGGAAATACACCTATGATTCTTTTTATGATGCCACCGACTTCGGTCATCTCGAGATTGCAACCACTTTCGATTATTCCGAAACTCTTGTTTCTTCTTACGAACCCATCTTTACCGCTGCCGGTTATACCAAAGTTTCTTTGGTTCTCTACACCAAAGGAAATATCACAGTAGAGTTCAAAAATTCCGGCTCTCTTCTTTATCTTGATGTTTCCATGAGTGAAACTTACGATGCTACGAAAGCGTCTGCCGGATGGGATAACTATGTTATCGATGCTTTAAACACGGATCTTAAGAACCAAGCGTCCGTGATTCCGTATTTCTATATGGGTACTGCCCATAACGTTTCGAATCCGTATTACTATTCCGGGGACCATAACATCTATATCTTGGGCGGAGCCTGGAACGAGGATGTTCTCAACCAGGCCGAAAGCGCCTTTACAACAGCTCTCGGTTGGACGAATCAGGTGAAGAGTAACGATTCTTTCACCGCTAGCAAAACCTTAGATAGCGGAGATCAGTTCAATATCAAAGTCAGCAAAGGAAAAAGAGTAGGTCCGGTCCAGCTTGCTATCACTTATCGTGCTGGCTATGATCCTGACGCTTATTCTAAGTGGTCGGATGACACGATACAATCCATCAAAGACAATTTTGACGGACATGAGATTCCTTTCCTTTATATCGGTACCGATGAACCTAAGGTCGATGGTCCGACGACGACAAGTGCTTATGGTTATACCTATATGACCTTGACCGGAATCACCTTCCATGAAGATATGCTCAAGGATTCTAAGAAGGCTTTAACCGCTGTCGGGTGGACGGTCAGTGCGGGATCCGATTCCAATGGTCCGACGGTCGAAGGAACCAAGAAGATGGAAGATGGTTGTTTCTTCCAGCTTGTCGTTGGTAAAGATTACTATGGCAGTGCCCGTGTTTCTATCAACTACAGCAAAAAGTTATCGATTCCCTCCGGTTCTGCTTATCAAGCTACTACCCAGAGTGCCATCACCAAGTATCTCGGTGGAAACGATATTCCTTATTTCTATCTTAACCTTGTCGATAGCAACACACAGGCTTCTCTTAACGAAGCAACTCTCTATGATGCTGCTAGTCGTTCTCTTACCATCATCGGTGGAGACTGGAATCGCAATATCATCCTCGATGCTGTTGCCAATAAAGAACTCGAAGATTGGGATATCAAGACTCAGACCTTAGATGAACTCGTTGCTTCTAAGACCTACGATAACGGAGATGCTATCACTCTGACGGTACAGCGCGGTCAAGATTCCACTGCTGGTTCCAAGATCGATAAACACGCGATTGCTACTTTCACCTATAAAGAAGCGTGGGATAACGATAACAAGGTTGTGGCTTGGGATGAGGATGTCAAGAATTCTCTGAAGAAGAACCTTGGTACCGATGCCGTTCCGTATCTTTATCTCGGTTCTTCGTATGTCGGTTCTTCCTATAATGCTTCCACCAGGACCGTTTCTCTCTATGGTAATGCCTGGAACGAAAGTGCATTGAAGACTGCTTTTGCTAACACCTTCAAAGGAACGACGACCGATAGCACGACCAAAACTCTCACCTGGAGTTGGGTCGCTTCGAATCCTTCGGTTGGTAATGGTGGATCTGCTCTCTTTAAGGCAACCGGTACGGATTCCGAAGGCAATCGTCTCTTAGTTCAGGTACAGAAAGATAAGAATGGCTTTACGATGATGACGATCTCTTATCTCAATGCTTTCAAACCGGAAGGTAATACCGCTTGGACTGCGGATAATCAGAAAGTCTTCACTTCTGTCTTCGGTGATACCGATAAAGACGAACTTCCTTATATCTATTTAGGAACAGCAACTCCGAGTGCGGAATCGAAGTTTGATGGCACTTCCTATATTACTTTGTTAGGTGGTGGTTGGTCCGATCAGGTCTTTGATTTAGCAAAGATTACCTTCACTACAACAGCGGGTGAAGAGAAGACCCAGGGTTGGACGGTACAGGAAGGCGGTAACACGGTCTACTTCTCCTTCATGGCCTATAAGAAGCTGAAGAGCGGTGCTTCGTTACGCGTCTATCTCCATCGCACTTCTGCCGATGATATGGCACAGATTCAGATGGATGTCTTCTATGATCCGGCTCTTTCTTCTGCGAATGCCGCTAACCTCAATGCCACCGATTGGACAGCCGATGGAAAAGCGAAGATGAAGAAGTTTGCGGATTACGATTTACCTTACTTCTCTGTCCCTACTCTTCCGACAAGCAACTATTCGTATTCCACTGGCTTCAATATGTCTTCCTATTCGCTTTCGGATATGAAACTCTCGGTTCCTTATTTCACTTGGGCTTTAAGAGCACAAGAGGATATCGAAAAAGCCGGTGGCAGTGCCACCATCGATCTGGTCGGTTACTCTACTTCCTTCGCTAATGACTCTTGGATGTTGAATGGACGCATCCCGGTCGATAAAACAGATGCTACCAAAGGCTTCTTCTTAGTTTCCTATTATGTCAATATCTCTTACTATTCCTATGTCTCCGGTACTTTGAACATCTATTACAACTATTATCCTTACTTCAATAAAGACGAAGCTAGCGCTTGGTCCGGAAACACCGAAGATAAGATGAACTCTCTCTTCAAAGAAGTCATCCCGTATGTCTACTTAGGATCCTTAGATCCGACCGTCACTACTTCCTATAGTTCTGACTCCATGGCTATCGAAGGTAAGACTTGGGATGATTCCATCTTAACGACAGCTAAGACTACCTTCGAAGAAGCTGGTTGGACCACTGGTGCAGATGCTATCCACTACAGCACCAAAGCCTTAACGGCGACAAAAGCTTCAAGCGATGGCCGTACGATTGAAGTCGCTCTCTATAAATCCGTCAATTCTCAGCGCGGCTACATCTTTCCGAAGATGGAAATCTATATCTTCTAATTGATTTCTTTCTGAAAACAAAGAAAGCAGGACTCGTTTGATAGGGCCCTGCTTTTTCTTTGGTTAAGAACGAATCGATTTCTTCAAACTTCGAATCTCTGCTTCTTGTTCTTGTGTGATGGTTCTGGATTCCAGGATTTTCTGGAACGCTTTCTGTTGAATCCACTTGTCCTTGGTTCTCTTTGTCAGAACCGGAAGAGTTTTCTTAGGATAAGAAAGATAACATTCCGCTAACGCCCATGCTACCGCCATCTTGGAATAGTATCCGTTTGCTTTTACCTGAGTCAGAGCTTTTATAGTCTTGTTTATCCAATCCTTCTCAATGTAGTAATTGAGAAGAATCACACAACCAAAACGCTGTTCGAATTCTTTCTTGGAAGTTAGATAAGGTTGTAAGAAAACAAAGAATTCTTCTTTATTCGATTCTATAAACTTCAGTCCACAGCAGAAACTATCGCAGACAGACCAATTATCTATCTTTGGAACGAAATTACGGATCAAGGAATAACGTTCTTCCGTAGGGCATTGGATATAGCCGATCATCATCCCCTGAAGCATGACTTCTTCTAGGGTGTTATCCGAAATACGTTCTAGGTTTTCTTTCCAATCTTTACCGGATAATTGTTTAGCTAGTGCCCGTAATTTGGGAAGACGGACACCCAAAACGGAGTTGACTCCAGGTAACAGATCAGAGGCGAACTTCTGGTACTTTTCGTCTGCCAGCTTTTCAAGTTCTATACGGATTGGTTCTTTAGACATTGTTTCTTAATTACGCCAAAAACTACTTCACAGCATTCTCTTTTTCTAATTCCAACAAATATTTCTTTGCTTCTACACCTGCGGCATAACCCGTAAGACTTCCATCGGCTCCGATCACACGATGGCAAGGGATAAGAATCAAGATTGGGTTGCAGTGATTCGCCATGCCGACAGCTCTATAGGCTTTGCTGTGATTCATCGAATCCGCAAGCTCTCCATAGGTTCTCTTTTCCCCATAGGGAATCTTCTTCAGATGACTCCAGACATCTTTTTGGAAGTCGGTTCCTTCCGGCAACAGAGGTAAATCGAACTGTTTTCTTTTGCCGGAGAAATATTCCTTCAGCTCTTCTCTACAGGCTTCCACTAATTTACCGGAATCCTCCTCGGTGATAATGTCGTCAGAAGGTAGAGAAGAAAGGTTTGCTCCTACCTCTTTATTCTCTTTCTCTGCTTTTTCCACACCGAGAATTGCTTCCTCAGAGGCAAAGATACGAAGCTTTCCAATCGGAGTATCTAAGACACTTCGACGGATGTTCTTAGCAAAAATCTCTCTGTATCTTGCGGGAGTCATACCTACTTGTCTACGGAAATGATCATAGAATTCCGATAGATTCTTATAACCGGAAAGAAGAGAAACTTCCTGGATGCTTCTTCCTTCCTGTAATAGTTTCCTCGCGGTTTCCATCTTCCGTTGAATCCGATATTCAGAAGGAGTGATGCCGTATTGCTGTTTGAAGACTTCGGTCAGATGTTTCTGACTTACTCCGATCTCTTTCCTATCTTCGGCAAGCTTTAAACGGTCCATATGATCCCGTTCAATCCTCTCTTTTCTCTTCCTCGATAATCCGATAGCGGGGTTATCGTCCAGCAGATCCGGTCTACATCTTTTACAAGGACGGAAACCGGCTTTTTCGGCTTCTTCCTTGGTAACAAAGAACACGATGTTTTCTCTGTTCGGTGTCTTGGATTTACAAGAGGGGAGGCAATAGATACCGGTGGTTTTCACCCCATAGAAAAACTTGTTGTCATACGAAGCATCACAGTTGACGACAGCTTTCCACATTTCTTCTTCGGTCATAGGTCGACTCCTTTTTCCTCATAGAGAATGTATCACATCACCCTTTTATTTTCTTCTAAGAAAGGCAGATTTCATTTTCAGAATTGCGCCTTTTCCATGAAAGGAAAGAAGTTGCTTTTCATGTTATCTATAGTAAACAACAAAAAACTGCTCGACAACCTTTTTTGAGTTATCGAGCAGTCTTTGTTTCGTTGACTTCAGGAACGGAAGTTTAATACATTCCGCCCATATCGCCACCGTTAGAAGCCGGGGCCGGAGTCTCCTTCTTCGGGAGTTCGGTAACGACCGCTTCGGTAGTGATGAAGAGAGCAGAGATCGAAGAAGCGTTAATGACAGCACTTCTGGTGACCTTGGTAGGATCGATGATGCCCTTATCCATCATATTGATCCATTCGCCGGTCTTGGCATCGAAGCCCTTGCCATCCGTACGGACTTTCTGCGCATCGATGACATCATCGCCGTCATAACCGGCGTTGACAGACATCTGATAAAGCGGAGAAGTGAGGGCGTTGAGAACAACATCGATACCCTTCTGGACATCCGGATTCTTATCCGTGAGCTTACCCTTCAAGGCCTGATAGACCTTCATCAGAGCAATACCACCGCCATCGACAACACCTTCGTCGACCGCAGCAGCGGTAGCGTTGATGGCATCTTCGAGACGTAACTTCTTATCCTTCATCTCCGTTTCAGTAGTAGCGCCGACACGGATGACGGCAACACCGGCAGCGAGTTTCGCAACTCTCTTCTGGAGATTCTTCTTATCGTAATCGGACTTGGTGTCTTCAATCTGAGCTTTGAGTTCAGCAACACGGTTCTTAACATCGTCCGGATTGCCACCGCCATCGATGATAGTGGTGTTATCCTTGGTGACCTTGACCTTCTTGGCAGAGCCGAGATCATCAATGGTGATGTCCTTAAGAGCCATCGATAAGTCCTTGCTATAGAACTTAGCACCGGTCATGATAGCGATATCCTGAAGGATGTTCTTCTGGTTATCACCGAATTCCGGAGCTTTGACCGCGACAACATTGAAGGTGCCACGGAGCTTATTGACGATTAAGGTAGACTGGACATCGTTATCGACATCATCGGCGATGATGAGGAGCGGACGATGCGATTCTACAACAGACTGAAGCATCGGAAGGATATCCTGAATATTGGAAACCTTCTGATCGGTGACCATGATGAGGGCATTCTCGAGTTCAGCGACCATCTTCTCAGAATCCGTCACCATATATGGAGAGAGATAACCCTTATCGAACTGCATACCCTGGACAACTTCGAGGGTAGTATCGAAGCCCTTGCCCTCTTCGACGGTGATGACACCGTCTTTGCCGACTTTATCCATGGCCTGAGCGATGGTCTTACCGATTTCTTCATCACCGGCAGAAATAGCGGCGACGGAAGCGATATCGGCAGAAGTAGAAACCTTGCGGGAATGCTTCAGAAGTTCATCGGAGACAGCCTTCGAAGCTTTCTCGATACCCTGACGGACAAGAACCGGGTTAGCACCCTTATCGACAGCGTTGAAGCCGTTATGGATCATAGCCTGAGCTAAGACCGTAGCGGTAGTGGTACCATCACCGGCGACATCGTTGGTCTTGTTAGCAACTTCATAGACAAGCTTCGCACCGGCGTTCTGCTCTTTGTCCTCAAGCTCGATTTCACGGGCGATAGAGACACCATCGTTGACGATGATCGGAGAGCCATAACCTCTGTCGAGGGCGACGTTTCTGCCCTTAGGACCAAGGGTGATCTTGACGGTGTTCGCTAACGTATCGACGCCGATGAGCATGTTATCTCTGGCGGCTTTGCCATAAGTGATTTTCTTTGCCATTGTTTGTTTCCTCTTTTATTGCTAGGGACGATTAGTCAACAACTGCGATGATGTCCTGATCCTTGATCAGCATCAGCTTTCTTCCGCCTTCTTCGAAATCGGTGGTCGAATATTTCTTATAAATGACCTTATCGCCGACTTTGACTTCGACGGAGATCTTGTGTCCATCGGGATCCGTGTAACCCGGACCGACTGCGATGACATTCGCTAAGGCAGATTCGTTCTCATGGCTCGAAGCGATGATGATGGAACCGACCTTCTTCTCTTCCGGAACTTTCTCTAAGACGACATAATCACGCAAAGGTTTAATCATTTTGTTTGACCTCTCTTTGTCAGCCCTAAGGCTGAAACCATAGTAATTATAATACCGGTTTTAGCAATTTCAAGGGGAAAGTGCTAAATAAGTTTTCTTTCTTTTGGAGGATTCTTCAAAAAGACCTTTTTATCGGTCTTTTTGACCAAAAAATTATCTTCTGTGCTTTCTTTTTCTTTTTTAAGAAAGAAAAAGCGGCAGAAAATAATATACATACGAACAATAATAATAATCCTATTTTCTCTTCCTTATTCTTGATTCTTATACGTTATCTTTTTAAAATCATATCCATAATGAAAAAGATACTTTTTCTTTGTGAAGGGAATATCTGTCGTTCCCCGACAGCGATGTTCTTACTTCGGGATCTTTTAGCAAAACACGGACTCAGCGATAAGTATGAAGTCACTTCGGCAGGCGTAGATCGCCCTTCCGAAGGAAAAGGTTTAGAGCCGAGAGCCAAAGCAGTATTGGAAGCTCACCATATCCCCTGTGAAGGTCATGTCTCCCGCTATCTTGTTCCGAAGATCTATTTCCAGGCCGATATTGTTCTCTATATGGAGCAATATAACCGCATTCTCTTAAGCCGACTTCTCTCTCATCCGGATGTCTCGAAGTGTCATCGCCTTTACGATTACACGGGCGTGAAGAAAGATATCGCCGATCCTTATTTCACCGGCGACTTCGAGACGGCTTATAACGATATCGAAAAAGGTGTCACCGCCTTCTTCGAAAAAGAGATTCTTACCGGTAAGTTCTAACGTTGATATGTCGCTCTTCTTCCTAATCGAGGAAGAGTTTTTTCTTGAACGTAAAAGAGGCACCCGAAGATGCCTCTCTATTTCTTATGGATAATAGGAAAAGAATCAGTCTTCGCCGGAATTATCGGCATCATGATCCTTTCCGTAACTGCCATAGCCATAGTGACCTTTTCCGTAACCATAGCCGTATCCGTATCCATAACCGCCATGGACCTTCTCTTCATCGGAAGTGATCATGGTGATGACGATACCGATGATATTGAGGTTCTTTTCCTGTAAGGTTTCGATAGCGGCCTGGACATCTTTTTTCTTCGAGATGTGCTGAGCACAGACGAAGAGATAACCGTCGACTTCATGTCCTAAGAAATAGGCATCGGAGACAACTAAGACCGGCGGGGTATCGAGAATGACATAGTCGTATTCGGCTTTGAGCTTATCGAGAAGCAGAGTCATTCTCTTCGAAGCGAGGATTCTTCCGGAGAACGGAGTCGGAGAACCGGCGGTGATGATATCAAGACCGGAATCGGTATGATGGACGATATCATCGAGTTCATCGGTATCGCCTTTGACGAATTCGACGACGCCGACTTTGTTCGGAAGTCCAAAGAGCTTATGATCTTCCGGTTTACGTAAGTCGACATCGACAAGAACGGTGCGGACACCTTTTTCGGCATAAACCAAAGCGAGGTTGCAGGCTAAGGTTGTTTTTCCTTCGGCTTCCTGAGAGGAGGTGACAGCAATCGTCTTGATCGGTTTATCCGGAGAAGAGAATTCGATGTTGGACTGAATACGGACGATAGCATCGGCTTCCGGAGAATCGAGGTCTTTGATCAGACCGGCATCGATGACACGGGCCTGATTGCGGATATTCGTTCTGTTATTTGCTGGCATGGTTCTCGTTCTCCTTCTTTTCTTCCGGCTTCTTGGTATTGTTAGCGGAATTGGAGCCCTGATCTCTGCGGAAATCCGGAATCATACCGATGACTTTGACATGGGTGAGATTTTCCAACTCCACCTTCGAAGTGACCTTGTTATCGGCTAATTCGTAGATGATGCCATAAAGAGCACCGACCACGACACCGATCAAAAGACCGATGAGAGTGACCGCAGCCTTCGACATCGAGGTATCGGTAGCTTCACTGGCAGGAGAAGTGATGATGAGAGAATCTTTCAGATAAGAATAATCCGCATTGGTATTGGCAATGGAGATAGCGGTCGAAGCGACAGTGTTTGCGATATCCTGAGAGAACTGCTTATCGCTGGTCTGAGCGGTGATATTGATGAAGATAGAGTTATTGGTGCTTCCGGAAGTAGCTAAGGTTGCCGAATAGGCTTTGTTGATGGTCTTATAATCGTAACCATCACTCGTCTTCAGATCCGTATAGGTAGTTGCTAAAGTCTCGGTGACCTTCTGATAGACAATCTGCGTGTTCATCATCGCGACCGCGATATTGGCTTGGCTATAGGCGGTGTTGAGATTGGTGGTGATATCGGCAGAGTTGCTGATGTTGCTACCGGAGATCATCATGACAGCGGTCGAAGAGTAATTCGGCTTTTTGACGTACTGGGCAAAGCCGAAGCCACCGGCTAAACCGACAAACATAAACACGACCCAAGCAACCCAGTGCTTGATGATCATGTGCCAGATCTGACCGAAGGTAACACCGCTCTTTTCTTCATCCTGCGGAGCTACTTCGATGATTTCACCTGTTGTTTTCTGTTCTTCCATTTTTTAGAGTCCTATTATCCATTATTTCGGATTCGACAATGCCTTTATTATAAGGTTAAGAACGAAGGGACGCAACGAGAGAAACGGGGAGAGAAAGAGAGAATATTCGAAGAATTGATTTCCGTGAGCAAGGCGGCGGCAGAAGAGGTATCGGTGTTGACACCAGTAGAGAGATTTCCACCGTTGACCGTGAAGAAGACGATGATAAGGATGATACCTAAGACGATACGATAGACACCGAAACCGAGGAAGGTATGGGTCTTTAAGAACTTCATGAAGTAATTGACAACTAAGAGGGAGACACCGAAAGCGACAAGCATGGCAACAACGATGAGACCGACTTGGTTACCGGTGATCGCAGAAGCTTCACCATGGCTGACATGGACGCCATAACGGATGGCTTCTACCAGAGAACCGCCGAACATCGCCGGAATTGCCATATAGAAGGAGAAGCGGGCAGAAGTAGTACGGTCGATGGAAAGAAGTAAAGCGGCACAGATCGTGACACCGGAACGGGAAGTACCGGGGATAAGAGCAAGCATCTGGGCTAAACCGAGAATCATCGCCTGCTGGACGGTGATTTCTCTGACGTGGTGGGTGTGGAAGAGAGGATAACGGGCTAGAGCATCTTCTCTTTCGTTCTCACTGGCGGTCTCTTCGGTCATGTTGAGGTGATAACGTTTCTGAATGTCATCGGCGCGTTTCCGTAAGAGAGCTTCGATGAGTAGGAAGAAGACACCGTAGACAATCAACGTGATGGCGACAGTGACATAGTTATATAAATATTGATCGATATAGGAGTTAAAAAGAATACCGACGATACCGGCAGGAACGGAAGCGATAAGAATCTTAAGCCAGATCTGCCAGATTTCTCTCTTTTTCTGTGGGGATTTATTTTTTCCGAACGGCCAGAGATTCTTGAAATAGTTGACGATGACCGCGCAGATCGCACCGAGCTGAACGATGACTAAGAAGAAGTTGGTGAAATCTTTTCCCTGTGTATTCTGGAAGCCGAAGAACTGCTCCAGGATAATCATATGGCCGGTTGAAGAAATCGGCAGCCATTCGGTAATACCTTCGATAATACCGAAGAGAATCGCCTTAATGTACTCAATGAATGTTTCCATACTTATTTTTATCCGCCCCTATTGGCTATTGAATTATAAAATAATATCAACCGAAAAGCTAATTTTTTCAGAAATTCGGATGGCAAACGGTCTAGCTTCTCTAGGAAACTATGCGATTTTCTCTCTTCTTTTTCCCGTCTCTTGCTTTCTTTCCCTCTGAAAGCCAAAATGGTAGAGATGAACTACGTCTTTTTTGATGTGGAATGCGCCAATTGCCTCAACGGAGAAGGCAAAATCTGTTCCTTCGGTTATGTCAAAACCGATGAAAGGTTTCAGGTGCTGAAGAAAAAGGATATTCTCATCAATCCGAACGCTCCTTTTCTTCTCGGCAATGTGAAAACCGGAGAAGGTATCAAACTCGCTTATCCTCTTTTCCGTTTCCAGCATTCTTATTCCTTCCCACACTATTACGATGAAATTAAGAAACTCCTTCTCGGAGGAGATACTTATTGTTTTGGTTTTGCTGTTCATCAGGACATCTCTTATCTTTCCTATACATGTAAACGTTATTCGTTACCTGTTCTTTATTTTCCTTATTTCGATATTCAGGAATTTGAAAAGAAAGTCAATCATCGGAAAGATTGTTCCGGACTGGATACCTTGATCTCTACTTATTCCTTAGCTTCTTTCACTTACCATCGTTCGGATGACGATGCTCTGATGACGATGGAAGTCTTCAAAAGACTACTCGAACAAGAGCATCTCACCATGGAAGAAGCAAAGAAGAAATATCCTTCTGCTTCTTCGGATACTGCCACCCTATTAAAGAGGAACGAAGAACGGAAGAAACTGAAAGAGCAGAAGAGACTCTATCAGGAAAAAGTGAATGCTCTCTTCGCTCTGCCTTCCCAGAAAACGGATATCAATCTGATCGATCCTTTCTTCCGCTATAAACGGTTCTTCTTCACTTATCCGCTTCTTCAGAAGAAAATCGATGAGATGCCTCAGATCCGGAAAGATATTGAAAGAAGAGGAGGAATCCTGCTTCGACATCCGGAAAACGCTTCTGTGATTGTCACTTCGAAGAAAGAAGAAAAAGTAAGAGTAGCTCCTGCTTATGCTAAATATATAACGTATGAAGAGTTCCTCTCTCATGGAAAAGGAATGAAAAAGAAATGACACTGACCATTGAAAACGAATATATCCGTCTCTCCGTCAAGGAAGAAGGCGGAAGCATGACCTCGGTATTCGATAAGAAAAGAAACACCGAGATGCTCTATCAGCCGAAAGAAAATTCTTGGCAGGGACAGGATATCTTCATCTTCCCCTTTGTCGCCCGTTTAGTCGATGGTACCTACACCTATAAAGGAAAAGAATACGCACTGAAGAACCATGGTCTTCTTCGTTATAGCAAAGGAAAAGGTTGCATCAATAAGGATGGCGATATCGAAATCTCTTTTGCTTCCGATGAAGAATCTTTGAAACGTTATCCTTTTTCCTATAAAGCTACCGCCCGTTATCACTTAGAAAAGAATCAGGTCCATGTTTTCTATACGATGGAAAACACGGGAGAAGAACAGATGCCCTATATGGTCGGCGGACATCCGGCTTTCAAGGTTCCGGGAGAAGAGACGGCCGATGGTTTTGATTTTGAAGGAACGTATCTCACTTTCCCCAAAGTGGAGAAACTTTACCGTGTGGAACAGGAAGAGACCTTCTCTTTCAATACCGGTATCTCCGGTTTTGGAACGACCCAAAGAATCAATCTCGACAAAGCCTTATTCCATAAGATCAACACGGTCATCTTAGTGGCCGAGGACTTTGATCAGGTCACGCTTCATAAGCTCGATGGCTCGACTTTGACCATGCATAAAGAAAAAGCTCCGTTCCTTGCCCTCTGGTCGGACAAGAAGTACGGAGATTATGTAGCGATTGAGCCTTGGTACGGTATTCCGGATACGTTACCTCTGAAGAAAGAGATAACACAAAAAGCGGGAATCAACTTCCTTTCGCCGCAGAGTGCCGAAACCGTTACGTATTGGCTTGAGCTTGACTAGTCCTGTTTCGTCTTCTGCTTCAAAAGGAAGGATTGTTTCTTCCGGTCATAGAAGAGAGTCAGCTCCGGGTGGTAGATAGAAAGATAATCTTTGATGTCCTTCGTGTAACGGAGGCAGGTTCTTCGGGAGCAACCCAACTCTTTTTCCATGTCTTTCACCTGGAAACTTTTCTTGTTCCTCAGGGAGTCGTAGACAACTAATATCGCATAGGATTTCTTCATAACCGATACCTGGTCCTCTTCTTGTGAGATAGTTATAAACAAAGCGCAGAGCAAAAGCAACCAAAAAATAGAAAGCCTTCCTTTTCCTCTCTCAATTTTCAATCACTCCCCTTGTTTTGTCTTATAAGTTTTTCTTTTTCGTCTCTTAGAAAGACGTTTCGATATAATAGGAACAGAAAAAAGGAGACAGGATACCATGGCCAAAGATAGCTGGGATCTGACGAGAATATTTGCTAGTGAAGAAGATTTCCTTAAGGAACTGGATGCCGTAAAGAAGGAAATCATTCCGCAGTACGCTGCTTTACAGGGCAAATTAGACGAAGACGATAAGCTTCATGAATACTTTGCCTTAGAGCGGAAAATGGAAGAGAAGACCTATCGTTTAGGAATGTTTGTTTCGATGAGAAGCGACCTCGATAAGAGAAATGTCGCCAATTCTTCTGATTTATCCAAGGTCGAATTCCTCTTCAACGATTATCAGACCGCGACTTCTTTCGTCTCTCCGGAATTATTGGGATTAGGAAAAGAAAAACTCGATTCCTATTTCAGCTGCCATCCGGAAGATAAAGATTTCGATCATTCGACCGATGTTCTTTTCCGCAATGCGGCTCATGTTTTACCTGGCGATAGAGAGAAGCTCTTATCCTATTACACACCTCTCTCCGGTGCGGGTTCGACTCTCTATTCTCAGCTTTCTGTCAGTGACTATGTTCCGAAGAAAGTCACTCTTAAGAGTGGAAAAGAAGTCGAAGTCAATATGGCCAACTGGACGACTTTGGTTGCCACTGCGGAATGCGAAGAAGACCGGAAAGCCATCTTCGAATCTCTTTACACCTGGTATGACGAACATAAGAATGTCTATGGAGAAATCTATAACACCGTCGTTCAAGCCGAACTGGCCGATATGAAGGCAAGAGGATATGACTCTATCCTTCAGTCTCACCTTTATGGCAACAAGATTCCGGAAGAGGTTTTCCATAACCTCATCGAAGTCGCTAGCACCCATGCGGAACCTCTGAAGAAATACTATGAAGTCCGCCGTAAGGCTTTAGGATTAGAGAAACATCGTTCTTATGATCGTTTCATCCCGTTAGCCAAATCCGATAAGAGATACACCTTCGAAGAAGCAAGAGAACTCTTCTTCCATTCGATCGAAAAGTTCCCGGCTGACTTCCAGGCCAAAGCCCACGAAGTCTCTTCGGAAGGATATGTCGATGTCTATCATCATCCGGGAAAGAGAACCGGTGCCTATTCGACCGGTGGAGCCAACATTCATCCTTTCATCCTTCTCAACTTCAACGGAGAGCTTGAAGACGTCTTCACTCTTGCTCATGAATCCGGTCACTCCGTTCATACGCTCTACTCCGAAGAAGCACAGCCTTTAGTCAAACAGGAATACTCCATCTTCGTCGCCGAAATCGCTTCGACTTTCAACGAACATAACCTTCTTGATTATCTGATGGAATCGGGAACCTTATCCCACAACGATAAGATTGCTCTCTTACAGAAATCCATCGATGAGATCGTTTCGACCTTCTACCGTCAGACTCTCTTCGCTCACTATGAATACGAGATTGCCTGCTTAGCCGAAAAAGGCGAACCGATCAACTATCAGGTTCTTTCCGATACGATGACAAGACTCTATAAGCAGTACTATGGCATCGATATTGAAGAAGAGAAGGTAAAACCGCTCGTCTGGGCTTATATTCCGCATCTCTTCTATACGCCTTTCTATGTCTATCAGTATTCGACTTCCTTCACCGCTTCGATGCTGATTTATCAGAACGTCAAGAAGGGTGTTCCACACGCTTTTGATAACTATATCAAGATGCTCAAATCCGGCGGCTCGGATTACCCTGTGGATGAAGTAAAACTCGGTGGCGTTGACTTAACGAAGAAGGAAGCTTTCTTAGCGGTCACCGATCGTATGGAAAGCTTAGTCAACGAGCTTGAAAAGCTTCTGAACGAATAAGATTACGGAAATAAAAAGCATCTCCTTGCACGAAAGCAGGGAGATGTTTTCTGTTAGCAAACTTTTTTAATCTAAACGAGTTGTTTTAAACATCCTCTTCCGCTTTGAAGGGACGATCCATCAAAGATGAAAGAACGACAGAAGGCCGTCCACCTTCGAAGAGAATCTTATAGACGGCTTCCGTTAAAGGTACATCGATGTTCTTAGCTTTCGCTAAGGAGAGAGCATATTTGGAAGAGTAGACACCTTCGACGGTCTCTTTGTTTTCGGCAAGGACTTCCTTGGCCGAGTCTGCTTTTCCTATCTTCAGACCAAGAGAATAGTTTCTGGACTTCTCACTGGAACAAGTGAGAATCAGATCTCCGATTCCACAGAGAGCAAGAACGGTCTCTTCTTTTCCTCCGTAAGCTAAAACAAGACGGAGAATCTCATGGGAGCCACGGGTAATCAGAGCAGCTTTTGCATTTTCGCCTTGGTCCATTCCTTTGAGGATTCCACCGGCGATAGCTAAGACGTTCTTGAGAGCGGCGAAGAATTCCGCTCCGACTTCATCCTGAATTGTATAGAGCCTCAGATTGCTTCCTTTGAAAAGAGATTGGACTTTCTTAGCTTCTTTTTCTTCGAGAGATACGGCATCGAGACAAGTCACTCTGTCAACGATGACTTCTTCGGCAAAAGATGGGCCGACTAAAGTGACAATCGAATTCCGATATTCTTCGTTAATTTCTTCTCTTAATACCGAAGATAATCGTTCGTGACTGGTCGGATCAAAACCTTTGGCAAGGCTGATCGGAGTGATTTTTTCTTTCGGAGGATTCTTTTTAAAGAACTCATTCACTTTCCTGGCTTCTTCCCGATAGGCTTTGGAAGGAACAGCAAAGACAAGATAAAAGATATCTTTTAGACTTTCTTCCTCGTTAATGGAATAGGAAAGATTATCGGATAGTCTTACACCGGGAAACTTAATGGTATTTTCATGGAGCGTATTGATGGATTGATAGATATCTTTCTTACCGATCAGAACGACTTGATTTCCTTGTTTAGCCAGTACGTTTCCTAAAGCGGTACCCCATGCTCCAGGACCGAGAATTGCGATTTTCATCTTCTTTACCAAAGATGATAATCCTTGCTGACAGCCTGTAATATGCTTTCGGCAAAAGCGGTAGCGACACGGATACATTCAAAAGCGGAAGCTCCCATTTCACTATCGCTCTGCTTTTTCGCGGAAGAAGGGAAATCGTCCAAGGATCCGATATGGAAAGTAGCTTCCTTGAATTCCGGAGCGGTTCCATAAGAGACATTATCGTAAGTGATAGGACAAGTGAGATATTCGGTCTCTTTCTTTTTGCTGTCTTTGTAATCGTAGCAATAGCTGCTAGAAAGAGAAATCGTCTTGAAATCTTCAAAAGCAAAATCGACGGAATAGTAGTAATAGGCATTCGGAAGAGAATCTTCGGAATCCAGATGCCATTCACTGACTAAACGGAAGGGGGTATCCTTTTTCGTCTCATCGGCATAAAGATAAGTGAGCCGCATGGCAAACTCACGGTTCTTCAATGTCTGCTTCTGCGAGAAGATATAACTATCGTTGGATTCGGTTCCCGTTGCCGTGTAAGTGAGTTTCGTCGCATAGGAAACAAAATAGGCTTTGACATCGTCTTCTTTGTTTCCGGTGAGAGTGTTCTCGTTTGCTTTTAAGAAGGAATTATCGATCTTATAGGCAGTATCTTTCTTTACCTCAATGGTGCTATCGTTGACCGGAGGAAGCGGGTCACCTTTTTTGGAGGAACAGGAAGCAAGAGCTACGAAGCTCAATAATAAAATAGAAAGAAGATTCTTTTTCATGCTTTTATCGTTTTCTCTTTTTCTTCGTCTTTCGTCTCTTCTTCATGATATTCCTTTTCGGTATTGACGGACCAGATAGGACTTTTATCTTTCGAACCGAAAAGGATGACTTTCACAGCTTCCATCGCTGTCACCATGGAATGATCCATATTGTTATAGCGGTGCTGACCGTTTCTACCGACACAGTAGAGATTCGGAATACTATCGAGATAGGCTCTCACTTTCGGAAAATCTTTATACGTTCCGAAATAGGCAGGATAAGCTTTCTTCACATGGATCATTGTCACATCAAGAACGTCCTTCTCACTCTCGATCATACCGATAGTGATTAAGTCCTGTTTTGCTTTCTCGATAAAGTCTTTATCGGGCATGGTCCACATCTTATCGCCTTCGCTGCAGAAGTACTCCAATCCCATCCAGACTTTGTTTTTATAGTCTTCTACCATATACGGAGACCAGTTATTGAAAATCTGAATTCTTCCGAGTCTTACTTCTCTATCCTGCACATAGATCCAGTTATCCGGAATCAGGTTGTTGAAAGTCTTCGTTTTGGTTTTGTTCTTGACTTTCAGATGATCAATTAATAAACCGACGGTGAGGAAATCGCGGTAAGGAAGATTCGTTCCGATCTCATAGACTTCTTTTCCGACTCTTTCTTCTCCGATTGCCTGAAGCAAGTCTTTGATCGGCATCGAAGAGATAACGTCTTCACATTCATACGTCGTGATGTTTCCTTGATTATCGGACGCTTTTACCGACTTTATGTTACCATCTTCTGCAAATTCAAAACCGACCACCTTTTGATTCTTATGGATTTCTCCACCCATAGCGAGAATCTTCTCTGCCATAGTCTCATAGAGTTCTCCAGGTCCCTTCTTCGGGTATTTGAATTGCTCAATCAAAGAGGTCTCGGTTTTCTTGGAATGAATATGGAGAGCCTTCTTTAAGGCTTGACCGATGGCTTTTGAAATCGAAAGACCTTTGACACGTTGAGCTCCCCAATCGGCACTGATCTTCGAAGGATGAACACCCCAAAGCTTTTCCGTGTAATCTTCAAAGAACATCTGATAGAGAGGTTTTCCGAAGCGGTTGATATAGAAGTTTTCCAGATTCGTTTCTTTGCGACGGTGAATCTTTGCTCCTATATATCCGAATCCTGCTTTCATGGTTCTTCCAAAACCCATGTTGTGGATCGTGGACCACTTGAGAGAAATCGGATAATCGAAGAATTTATGAAGAAAATAAATTCTGGAAACACGGTTTCGATAAAGCATGACCGTATCCGTTTTTTCCGGATCCGGACCATTCGGAGAAAGAGGCTTTTCAATTTCTAATTCCTTATCGTCTTTGCTGGGAGCTCCCTGAAGAGGTAAAAGCTCCTCCCAGATCTGATTGACGCGTTCATCTTTCGAGAAAAAACGATGGCCTCCGATATCCATGCGGTTACCTTTATAGGTGGCCGTGCGGGAGATACCTCCGATGTACTCGCTCTCTTCTAAAAGGATCGGTTTGATGTCGTTCTCACCCTTGAGAAACTCATAGGCGGCGGTAAGACCGGCAGGACCTGCTCCGATAATGATGACTTTCTTTGTTCTTTCCATGGTTTTAATGCTTTTCGATATTATAGAAAACCGAAGCCTAGTTGGAAACTCTGGGTATTTTCCTGAAGACGAAAGCAACGTTTCTTTGAGAATAGAGGAAACGAACGGATTCTTCTTTTTTCTATGGTAATTTGTTTATTAAAGAGGTCCTTTTTCTTGCTTCTATTCTTTCTTATTTGAATGGAAAATTCTTATTTTTCCATAGTAAAAGGGCTTTCACAAAACTATAATGGAAGTTATCAGCACAAGGAGCCATTATGAAGAAATACATTCTCGCCATTGATCAGGGAACGACTTCAACCAGAGCCATCCTCATCAATCATGAAGGTCAGGAAGTCTATAAAGCACAGAGAGAAGTCAACTGTCTTTTCCCTCATCCGGGTTGGGTGGAAGTTGTTCCGAATCAGGTCTGGATTTCGGTTATCGATGTCATCAACGAACTGATGGTTGTCTCTTCGTCCAATTTCGATGAGATCGCTGCTATCGGTATCACCAACCAAAGAGAGACCACCGTCGTCTGGGATAAGAACACCGGACAGGCGGTCTATAACGCTATCGTCTGGCAATCGAAACAGACGCTGGATCTCTGCGAAGAAAGAAAAGGTTATACGGATCTGATTCAACAGAAGACCGGTTTAAGAATGAATCCTTACTTCTCGGCTTCGAAGATCCGTTTCATCCTCGATCATATTCCGGATGGACAGGCAAGAGCCGAAAGAGGGGAACTCCTTTTCGGAACGATTGACTCATGGCTCATCTACAAGATGACCTATGGCAAAGTCCATGCGACCGATGTTTCGAATGCATCCAGAACGATGCTTTACAACATCTTCAAGATGGATTGGGATCCGGAGTTACTGAAAATCTGGAATATCCCAGCTTCCATGCTTCCGGAAGTCAAAGACAATTCGGCCGACTTCGGTGTAGCTTCCTTTTTCCCGGAAAACGTCCATATTCATGGTGTTGCCGGTGATCAGCAGGCCGCTCTTTTCGGTCAGTGTTGCTTCAAGCCTGGTGACTCAAAGAACACCTATGGCACCGGTTGCTTCATGCTGATGAATGTCGGAAATAAACCTTTTATTTCAAAGCAAGGATTGTTAACTACGGTTGCCTGGCGTGAAAACGGACAAACGACCTATGCCTTAGAAGGCTCTGTCTTTATGGGCGGTGCCATCATCCAGTGGTTAAGAGATCAGATGGCTCTGATCAAGACAAGCGCCCAGAGCGAAGAGTATGCAAACCGTGTTTCCGATACGGCCGGTGTTTATGTCGTTCCTGCTTTCGTCGGTTTAGGAACACCGTACTGGGATGATGAAGCAAGAGGTGCCGTCTTCGGTCTTACCCGTGGTGCCGACCGCCATAACTTTGTCCGTGCCACTCTCTTCTCTATCGCTTATCAATCCAAGGATGTCATTGAAGCGATGAAGAGAGAAGGACACTTTGAACTGAAGACCTTGAAGGTCGATGGCGGAGCCAGCGCCAATAATCTTCTGATGCAGTTCCAGGCGGATATTCTTCAGTGCGAAGTCGTGATTCCGGAATGCGTTGAGACAACCGCGATGGGAGCTGGTTATCTCGCCGGTTTAGGTTGTGGTTTCTGGACGAGCAAAGAGGATGTTGAAAAGAACCACGCGATTGCGAAACGTTTCGTCCCGCAGATGGAAAAAGCGGAGATGGAACGTCTTTATGCCGGATGGTTAGAGGCGGTCAAAGCGACCAGAGCTTTTAAACCGAAAGCCTAAAGACGAAGAAAGGCTCCTCTTTCAAAAAAAGAGAAAAATCACACATTCTCTTCGAATTTGTCATTTGCCCGTTTGGCTCCTTTCTTTCTTGTGCAATCAGAACGAATATGAGCGGTTGAGTGCCCAATAGTCTTTCCTTCTTTTATTTAATTAGCGCAAAATGCGCAATTCTAGCTTTACCTATATTATTAATAGGTATATATGTTTTCTTTCTTATTCCACTTTACCTTGCTATAATACAAACCTGTTGAGGTATTACCAATGATCAAAAAAACGAGAGCGCTTGAGGATGCCCTGAAGCTTTCCCACATTGAGCGTGAAGAACTCATTGTGCCTGTTCCGGAGTATCTCCTCATCACGACGGATAATGCCCGCTGCCCGAAGGCGGAGGTCTTTATCCACGAAGGCGACTATGTGAAGCTCGGTCAGCCGATCGGTGTCCGTCATGGCGGATTCTTCGATCAGCCAATCCATGCGACCTGTTCGGGAACGTTTGAAGGTTATGAAAAGCATTATCATCGTTCCGGAAAGGTCGTCTCTTTCATGAAGATCCACAACGATTTCAAGGATGCTCTTTATGAAGGAATCAAGCCGAGAAGTCAGGAGGAAATCGATGCCTTGACCCGAGATCAGGTCGTCGAGATTCTCAAGAACTGCGCTTCGGTCGGTTTAGGAGGATCCTCCTTCCCGACTTACGTCAAGTTCCAGACGAAGACCAAGATCAACACGGTCTTGATCGATGGCGTTGAATGTGAACCGTACATCAACGCGGATCACCGAGCCCTGATGGAAGAACCGGATCATATCTTAGATGGTATGAAACTGGTCAAACACATCTTCGGTGTCAACGATGTCCGCCTCTGCTTCAAGAAGAAGTATAAGGATATCGAAGCGACTTACGAGAAGCTTTTCGCCAAGGAACCTCATGATGGTATTTCCTATTTTGAAGTTCCGAATGTTTATCCGATGGGTTGGGAAAATAGACTTGTCGAACAGGCAACGAAGATCCATGTCGAACCCGGCAAACGTCCGGCCGACTACGGGGTCATGGTTATCAACGCCTCGACTCTTTTAGGTATTCGTTTAGCCTTGCGAGAGAATATGCCGGTCTATCAGAGAAGAGTCACCGTCACCGGCGATGGTATCGTCAAACCTTCTGATTTCTTTGTCCGTGTCGGTACTCCGGTTAAGTATCTCATCGAGAAATGCGGTGGCTACAAGGATCCGGATAAGCCGAAGACCTTCATCCTCGGCGGTCCGATGATGGGAGCTTCGCTTCCTTCGGATGACTGCATTCTCACTAAGACCGTCACCTCGGTCATTGTCATCAACAAGCGTAACTACTTAGACGGACTTCTTCCGGTCGATATCATGAACGCGATGAAGCATATGCCGGTTGATAAGGCGAAGGTCAAGATGCTCAATCCGCTCAAGTGCATCGAATGCGGACTTTGCGCCTACTCCTGCACTTCGAACATCAACGTCACGGATTATGTCCGCAGAGCGAAAGTCATTGCGAGGCTGAAATAATATGGAACTGAAAACTACGATTATCAAAGAGTCCGCACCGCACATCCGTCGCAAGGACAATCTTGTCGGCATGATGCTCGATGTCATCATTGCTCTTTTGCCGTTAGTTATTTATGGTTTTGTTGTTTTCCCGGTCGCGATGGCTCGTAACCTTTTCATTATCGCCGCGGTCATGGAATTATCCGAGTTCGTCTTCGTTCTTGTCACCAACCGTCTCCCAGTGGATGGTACGAAGCATACGTTCAAGGAACAGTTCCTCAACGGATGCAAAGCGTATCACCTTTCTAACGCCTTAGTCCCGCTTGTCTCGGCTATCATTCTCGCTTTATTGATGCCGACCAACATGGATAACGAAGCTCTTCTCTATGTTTCCTTAATCACTTCGGCGTTATTCGGTATCATCATCGGTAAGCTCGTCTTCGGCGGAACCGGAACCAACATTTTCAACCCTGCTGCCGTCGGATTCGTCTTTGCTAAGACCTGCTATGGTTCTCACTTCCAATACTTCGATGCCTTCAATCCGAATGGTGCGACCATCGTCGATGCCGGTGCTACTCCGCTTGGCTCGGAACATATCGCTATCGCCGGTAACGGTGGAACCTCCATCCAGTTAGGAACTTATAGCCTTCTCGATCTCTTCTTAGGCAATGTTCCTGGAGGAATCGGTGAAGCCTGCAAACTTCTCATCTTAGTCGGCCTTATCTATCTCATCGTCCGTCATACCATCGACTGGAGAATTCCGCTTGCCTATTTAGGAGCCTTCTTCGTCATGATGCTGATTGCCGGTTTCGTTCTCTGGTTCGGTTATAAGATTGATGATCCTTGGACTTTTGCTCTTTATGAGCTTCTCTCCGGCGGTGTTATGTTCAATGCGGTCTATATGGCGACCGATCCGGTCACTTCCCCGATCACGCATCCGGGTAGAGTCATGTTCGGTATCATCCTTGCTATCTGCACTACGTTCATCCGTCTCTTCGCGGCGATTCCGGAAGGCTGCGTCTATTCTATTCTTATTGGCAATATGCTTACTTCCATTATCGATTATCCGAAGTGGTCTACGAATAAGTGGAATTGGAAGAATATCGTTTGGCCCATTGCTGTCTTTGTTGTCTTCGCTCTGATTGAACTCTGGGCTTTATGTGTGGAGGTTTTCTGACATGAAAGATTTCACGAAAAACTTCATCAAGACGGCTTTGACCTTATTGATCATCGCCGGTGGTTCGACTCTTCTTGTCGGTGCTGTCAATGCCGTCACCGCTCCGGTTATCGCAGAGAACAATGTTCGTAAACAGAATAAATCCTTAGCGGAAGTCTTCGGCGATACCGAGGTCAAGAATACCTATGCCGAACGTACCTTAGATGACGATACAAAGAAAGACATCAAATACGTCACCAAAGTCTGGGATGTCTATTCGGATGAGGATAAGAAGGACTTTGTCGGAACCATCTGCCGTTGCTATGGTAAAAACGGATACGGCGATGTCGATTTCCTCATCGGTTTCAAAGGCAAGGATTATTCTTTAACCAAGCTTGTCATGATCTCCGATACGATGTCCTATAAAGGAAAGCTCGAACCTGGTTATGTCGATCCTTATAACGCAGCCGCCGATGGCGCGGATAAGGAAGCCGCTCTTCAGAATGTCAAATGCGGTGCTACTTTTGCCGCTTCTTTGATCCGTGATGCCGTCACCGAAGCGGGTAAAGTTGCGAAAGGTCAGAGCACTGCCTTTGTCATGGCGGACGAAGGAAAGCTCTTCGGAACGGATCAGGAATATACTGAGATGGAAGTACCTGCGGATCTGAATACGAGCAATGCCGTAATTGAGCATCTTTGGAAATGTTCTAAGGGCTTTATCTTCTATAGCACCTATACCGATGATTCGGAGGAAGCCTTTTTCGAGACTCTCTATATTGCAGTCACTTCGGATGGTAAACTTGCCGGTGTTTATCTTGCCTATGATGGCAACACCTATGATGGATTGGATCTCAATCCTTATATCAAGGCTATCAATGCTAGCTCCGATAAGGATGCGGCCTACGCCGACGAGAGTAACTTTGTCAAAGTGGGTGAGACAAACTCTCATTCTTGTTACGCAATAAAGGCTTTGATTAAGCAGGCTATTGATGCAGTCAAGAACAAAAAGGTCACTGCTTCTTCCGTAGTCACGACCGGATTTACCTCGGTAGCAGAAGCGAAGAATCCTTCTTTCACCTACTCTTTTGCTTCGGAAAGGAGATAAACGAAAATGGCAGAAAATGTCAAAACAGCGGAAACCAAAGCTCCGTCGAAGCATTATGAGAGCTTTGTTGCCGGTATCATTAAGAACAATCCTCTCTTCGTCGCAGTCTTAGGAACCTGCCCGGCTCTTGCCGTCACCATCAGCTTCGAGCAGTCCTTCGGTATGGGTCTTCTCTTCACCTTCGTTCTTATCTGCTCGAACGTCATCATCTCCGCTATCCGTAAGCTGGTTCCTGAAGTTATCAAGACTCCTTGCTATATCGTCGTTATCGCGGCTTTCGTCACGATTACGAAGATGCTTACCGAAGCCTTCCTTCCGGAACTTTATACCGGCTTAGGCGTCTTCCTTTCCTTACTCGTTGTCAACTGCATCGTCTTAGGAAGAGCGGAAGCCTTTGCCAGTAAGAACACGGTCTTAGATTCTTTACTGGATGCCTGCGGAAACGGTATCGGTTATACCTTAGCTATCTCCCTCATCGGTATCATCCGTGAAATCTTAGGTGTCGGTTATATCACTTTCGGTTCGGTCTTCACTTTCATCCCGCTTACGCACTTACCGATCTTAGCCGATCCGAATGGTAAGTGGAACTTCGCTATGTCCTTCTTCTCTCAGCCGGCCGGTGGCTTCGTCGTGATGGGCTTATGCTTAGCCGTCATCATGGCAGTCGAAAACCACAACAACGCCAAGAAGAAAGCCTTAGCCCGTATCGAAATGCAGAAAGCTTTAGCGGCGAAGGAAGCGGCTGCCGCTAAACCGGCAGTTGCTACCGCTTCTGCTTCGACCGGTTCTCCGGCCGAGAAGAAAGTCGATACGACTACGCAGCAGATCAATCCGCCTAAATCCCCTGCTCAGCAGAGTCAGGAAAACAAGGAGACTAAGTAATTATGGAAATCGCAGATACAACTTTACCTTATATTGTTGCTTTCCTTCTTGCTATTGTCTCTTCGATGCTCATCGATAACGTCATCCTCTCCCGTTTCTACGGCATCTGCTCCTTCATCGGTGTCGGTGATAAGCCGAAGAGTGCTTTCTCAATGGGTGTCGCGGTCAGCTTCGTCATCATCATGGCTGCTCTTGTCTGCTGGCCGATTTACACCTATATTCTGAAACCTCTTCAGATTCCTTTCATGGATACTCTTACCTATATTCTCGTCATTGCTTCGTTAGTTCAGATTGTCGGTCTCTTCATCAAGAAGTATAGTCCGGCTCTGTATCGTGGCTTCGGTATCTATCTTCCTCTGATCACTACCAACTGCGCCGTCTTAGGTGTTGTCCAGGGTAACACCGATTCCGGTCTTAGCTTCGGTGCCTCTATGGCTAACGCTATCGGTACTTCCTTAGGTTATCTCATTGTCATCGTCATCTTCTCGTTCATCCGTATCCGCGTCAGCGAATATAAAAGCCCGAAAGCCTTCAAGGGTGTTGCTCTTGCTCTGATTATCGCTGCTATCATGTCGATGGCCTTTGTCGGCTTCTCCGGCATGGTCTCGGTCAAGTAAGGAACGGAAATGCCGACTTGGGCACGATGGCTACTTGCGATCGGTGTCATTGTTCTCTTCTTAATCATCTTCCTTGTTTCATATATTCTCTACCGTAAGACACCGGTACCGAAAGGCTGTGAAGATTTAGAAAAACCGAGCGAGGCGAAATGCCACGGCTGTGGGATTCTAGGATGTCACTTCAATATGTATTACAACACCCCGGAAGAACAGGCGAAGATGGAATACGAGAAGGAGAAGAAAGAAGCGGAAGAAAGTAAGAAATCTTCTTCCGAGGAGGAAAAGAAAGAATGAACGCATTCTCTTATCTGTTAGCGGAGGAGACCGAAGCAGCAGCCGAAGCGACCCCTTGGTACAGCAATCTTTGGTTAGTCATGCTGGTTGCAACCGGTATTCTGATGGTAATCGGTCTTTTGATGGCAATTCTTATCCTTGTCGCCGAGAAAGCTTTCTATGTCGAAGAGGATAAGCGTATCGCCGAAGTTGAGAAGCTCTTACCGAACTTCAACTGCGGTGCCTGCGGTCACGCAGGTTGCCATGATATGGCGGAAGCCATCGTCGCTGGTAAGCAGGAGCATCTCTCGGATTGTAAGCCTGGCAATAAAGCTAAGAACTACGATCCAATCATCGAGTACATGAAGTCTCATCCGGATAAAGACGGAACTCTTCATGTTCCTAAGCTCTGATCCGATTAACAGATTTTTTAACTGCTGGGAGGATGTTTCCTTCTGGCAGTTTTTTTCTTGACGGAAATAGGCTAACTCTATAAGCTGAATTTATCATGGAACCAGAGGATACTATTTTTCAGAAGAAGATACCGGATGTGAAGAAACTGCTTGCTTATGGCTTTCAGGAAGAAGAGAAAGATTATCTTTTTGAAACAACCCTAAAGCATGGCTCTTTTCAGGTGAAGATTAGAGCCTATAAAAAGACAAACGAGGTTTTAGCACAGGTACTGGATCCTCTGACAGGAGAAGAATATCTTCCGATCCGATTAGAAGCAGCCAGAGGTGAATTCATCTATGAAGTGAAAGAAGAGCTCCGTGCCCTGCTTCAGGATATTGCCGATCACTGCTTTACTTCTCTTCCTTTTCTGCTTCCACAGACAAATCGCATTGCTCTTCTGTTGAAAGAAAAATATCAGACTCCTTGGGATTATCCTTTTTCCGACGATAAAGACGATGCCTGTTTCCGTCTTCCGAAGAGGGAGAAATGGTTTGCGTTGATTCTCCGTGTACCGGAGAAAAAGATTCGGCCGGAGGGAAAAGAGAACGACATCGAAGTTCTGAATCTTAAAGCAGAAGAAAGTGAAATTCCGACTCTGATTCAGAAAAAAGGAATCCGAACGGCTTATCATATGAGCCATAAGAACTGGATTTCGGTGATTCTGGATGATGAAGTAGCGGATGAAGAGATACTTGCTTTGGTCGAAAAATCCAAGGAATTAGTATTAAGAAAAGCCAAAAATTCTCCAACCGGAAAGAAGAATTGGTTAGTTCCTGCCAATTTGGATACTTACGATATTTACCGTGAATGGCAATATACGGATGATGTTTATTGGTGGCAGAGCAAAAACATGGAAGTCGGGGATGCGGTCTATGTCTATGTCAGTTTTCCTTTCCACGCGATTTTGTATCGTGCTGTCATCACGGAAACAAACTTAGATTTCAACGAGGGAAGAAAAGAAGTGGCGATGCATATCACGGATCGCTATGATCCTTATTTCTGCACTTTCCGAAAAGTGATGAAGAAGTATGGTGTTACGGCGGTAAGAGGCCCCCGCTATCTTCCGGATGCTCTTGCGGAGTATCTTGCCAAGAAAGAAAAAGAGTAGAAAGCGAATTTTTTACTTTTCTCTTCTCTCTATGAAGTTATAATTTTTCTGTTCAGAGCGAGGGCAGAAAAATGGAGCCTCAGGAAAACAAAGAACAGAACGAAGAAAAGTCATCCTTAGTCGTCAAAGACGATACGGAGAAAGAACCTACCGACGATACCAGTATCGATGTCGCCGATGCTTTTATCTTGGAACACGAGAAGAAATCCACCCATTGGTATGACCATGTGCGTTATTTCTTCCGTCATCTTTTTTCCATTGTGGACGATACGGCGACTCATGCCGAAATCAAAGAGAGAATTCTTTCTGGTGCGAAGTTCACTGGCACGAACATGGTCATCATGGTCTGTGCCATCATCATCGCTTCGGTCGGCCTTAATACCGATTCCATCGCCGCTATCATCGGTGCGATGCTCATCTCTCCTTTGATGAACCGAATTCTCATGATGGCTTATGGTACCGCTAGTGCGGATATCAATATTTTCCGTAGAGGTACCGCCGGCTTCGTTGTTCAGGTTGTGATTTCAATCACTTTCTCCTGTATCTACTTCCTCTGCAGCCCAATCAAAGCCCCTACGGCACAGATTATCGCCCGTACGAACCCGAGTTGGTACGATGTATTGATTGCTATCTTCGGCGGTATTGCCGGCATCATCGGACAGACGAGAAAAGGCGAATACAATAACGTCATCCCTGGCGTTGCTATCGCAACCGCCATCATGCCTCCTCTCTGTGTTGTCGGTTATTCCTTAGCCAATAGCCAATGGGTCATGTTAGGTCAGGCTTTCTATCTCTTCTTCCTCAATTTCTATTTCATTTATTTCACTTCGGTTGTCGTTCTGAATATTCTTTCGGTTCCGAAGGTGAAAGAGATGACCGTGAAAAGCTGGCGTAAAGAGAAGTTCCGGATGGCGCGTAACACTATCATCGCCCTGATTCCTCTGATTGTTCTTACTACTCTGATGATTCTTCATCATGTTAACGGCAATAGTGAGAAAGAAGCGGTGGAAGCAAGCAATGAAACACTTGCCTACCTTGGATTAAAGTAAAACAGCAAAAAGCGACAGAGCTTCATCGGTTCCGTCGCTTTTCTATTATCTCAATTTTAAAGTGTTAATTATTGACACTATAATAGATTAATTTCTATCTCCGTTATCGTGTTCGACAAAGGAATAAGGCTGCGCACAATCGATATCATCGTCACCGGAAGTGGCGTGATTATTATCGCGGATCATTTCTCTATCTTCTTCGGAGATGGTGCTCTTCTTGCTCAAGGTCTGTTCTGCTTTCTTCAAGTAGGCATCCATATCTCCGGAACTTGCATGGCCGGTGATATTTTCGGAAGCAACGGAAGGTAATCTCTTTTTGCAATGAGGACAAGTGAAGTTCCCTTCTTCGTATTTCTCTCCGCAATAAGGACAGGTTTTCAGCATAGAATCCCTCCTACTTCTATTATAGAACCTTCTTGGCGTTGCTTCCTAGAATCCTGTTTTAAAGTTCATCGCTAGAAAATACTTCTAAAAGCCGATAGGAATCGTGTTTCAGAGCCTTCTTGTTTTCTAAACAATATGTGGCATATTTCTTCTCTTGAGGAGATTTCTTTTCCTCTTTTTCTTACTCTTTTCCCATCGTACTTTCGAAAAAGAAGCAGAAATTGTTTTATCGGAAAAGCTGTTTTATACTATCCCCAAAGAGGATAAGACTATGACGAAGAAAACAATCGTTGCCTTTATCTACGATTTCGATCACACGCTCTGCACAACCGATATGCAGAACTATTCTTTTATTCCTTCTTTGCATCTGAATCCCAGTGAGTTCTGGAAGAGTGCTAACGAGCTCTCGAAGAAAAAACATATGGATCCACTTCTTGCCTATATGTACCTGATGATTCAGGAGTCCAAAAAGAGAAATCTTCCTATCAATAGAGAAGCCTTTGTTCAGCTAGGAAAAGATATCCAGTTCTTTCCTGGCGTCAAAGACTGGTTCAGAAGATTGGATGAATACGGAAAGACGAAAGGCGTAGAAGTACAGCACTACGTCATCTCTTCCGGAAACGAAGAGATCATCGAAGGCAGTGATATCTATCCTTTCTTCAAGAAGGTCTATGCCTGCGAATATCTCTACGATGAGAACGGTTCAGCGGTCTGGCCGAAATCCGTTATCAACTATACGACGAAAACCCAGTTCCTCTATCGTATCAACAAAGGCGTATTGGATCCTGCTGAGAACGATAAGGTGAATGCTTCGATGCCGGATGAAGATAAACCGATTCCGTGGACGAATATGATTTATATCGCCGATGGTCTTACCGATGTCCCTTGTATGAAACTGGTCCGTGGCAATGGTGGAACTTCCATTGCGGTCTATGCTCCGCATAAGACGACTTCGGCAAAGAAACTCTTCGACGATCATCGTGTCGATTTCTATTGTGAAGCGGATTATAGTGAGAACTCTGAGATCGATAGAATCGCAAAGCTTCTGATCGATAAGATTGCTCCGTTAGATAAACTCTATAAGCTTCATTACGCACAGGTGGATAAGGATAAGTAATAAAAAGATAGCCTTGTTTCTTTGGCTTTAATCAGCCAGAGAGCAAGGCTTTTTCGGTGGAAAGAATGTTCTCTGACCCTTCAGAATGGCGATAAATCAGGCAATATTTTTACACAAAAGTATTTGACCCAAAAATATTTGTGTATAGTAGATACAAGGAGACGTATCTATGTTTGTCGGAAGAAAAGAAGAACTGGGAATCCTTTCGGAACTATTGGAAGGAGATGACTTCAAAGCCTGTCTCATCTATGGAAGAAGACGAGTCGGAAAAAGTGAGTTGATCAAGGAAGCAACTAAGAAAATTGATGGGCTTCTTCTTCCTTTTGAAGCAAAGGAAGTTGTTTTGCCTTTGAATATAAGAGCGCTAGAAAACCTTATCAAGGAGAAGCTTTCTCTTCCGAGCTATGTTCATTTCTCAAACTTAGAGGAAGCTTTTGAAGCGGTCTTTTCCCAGGCGATGAAACAGAAGATCGTCTTGGTCTTAGATGAGTTCTCTTATCTTCCTTTAGGAGGAGAAGACGGAGCGGATGCAAGCCTAGCGAAAGTCATCGATAAATATCGAAATACCCAATGCCATCTGAAACTGATTGTCTCCGGCAGTTATGTCGATATGTTAGAGAAGATGATTGAGAAAAATCGTCCCTTACACGGAAGATTCGATCAGGCGCTGAAGATAAAAGAATTTGATTATTACGATGCTTCCTTGTTCTTCCCAGATTATTCCGCGGAAGAGAAATTCAAAGCCTATGCTTGCTTCTCTGGTCTACCCTATGCTCTTTCTCTTTGTGATCCGAAGAAGAGTGTCGAAGAGAATATTATCCGCTTGTATTGCAGACCGGACAGCATTCTTGATCTTTTTGTCAAAGAGACCGTAAATGCGGAAGTCAGCAAAGTCGAGGGACTTAACTCGGTACTTGCTTTAATCGGCAGAGGCAAAAGAAAGTTCAGCGACATTCTTTCTGTCTTAGGAAAAGATGCTCGACCCGAGTATGCGTTAGAGAAAGGGGTTGGGCTTGGTATCTTAACGAAAGTTACCCCAATCAATGAACCGGATAATCGAAAGCTGACTTTCTATTCGTTCCAAGATAATCTGCTGCATTTCTATTACCGCTATATTCTTTCTTCTTTTGCTTCGCGAGATCTGATGGGACCGGAAAACTATTTCAGGGAAGTGATTAAAGAGGATTTAGAGACGCAATATCTTCCTCTACTTTTTGAAGAGGTCTCCAAAGAATTCCTCATTCGAAAGAACAGGGAAGGAAAGATCAAACCTCCTTTTTATCAAATCGGAACCTATTCCTATAATGACAAAACGAATCGTGTAAACCTTCCATTCGATGTTGTAACGAAAGATAAAACAGGTTTTACTTCTTACGAATGCAAATATAGAAAAGAACCTATTGGTGAAGAGGTAGCCAAAGAAGAAGAGAGTCAAACCGGTTCTTCTCTGCTTCCTTTCTATCGGCTTGGGTATATTTCTAAGACAGGGTTTACGGAGAGCTTTCAACAGAAAAATAAACTCGGCTACTCGTTAGAAGATTTTTATGCGTGCGAAGGGAAGTAATTGGTTACGCAAAAGCGTTTGGCTCAAAACGATTTGGGTTAAAAATATGACACTGACGTCATCCTCTTAAAGTCTTTATTATCCACTGTTCGTATCCGAACTAGTGTACTATAAAGTAGACGGCAAAAAATGAAAAAGCCACGTAATTATGGGATTTTTTGCTTTTCGTTTTCTTTATTTTTGGCCTATAGTGTACTATAAAGTGGACTAATAGTACTAAAAAGTGTACTATAAAGTGGACTTAAAAAGAATTTGTGCTAAACTCTTTATAGGGCTTAGAAGAGAGGAGACGGTAAAATGAACTTAGGAACAGAGACAGAACAGATTGAATTCAAGAAATCTACCAGCGAACTAAAAGAAGGATTGGTTTCTTTATCTTCTATGCTGAATAAAAATGCTTATGGTGTTCTCTATTTTGGCATTAAAAATGATGGTGATGTCATCGGTCAACAGATTGGTGATAGGACGCTAAGAGAAATTTCTCAAGCTATTGCCAATAATATTAAGCCACAAGTCATTCCTACCATTGAGTTGAAGTTATTAGATGATAAAAATGTTATTCGAATCGAAGTCAGAGGAAATGATTTCCCATATTCTGCATTTGGTCGTTACTATATGCGGTCTGCGGATGAAGATCGTGAGTTATCGCCATCCGCTTTGAAGGAATTGCTTAGTCGATCGGTTTCTTCTGATGTTCTGACTCATCTTGATTCCCCAGTTCAGGGGCTCACTTTCAATAAGTTGAAGATGTACTTTACTAATGCTGGTTTGACGGTAAATCCTTTTACATTTGAGACGAATATGGGTTTGAAAAACGAGACGGGAAAATACAACTTGATGGCTTACCTTTTGGCGGATGTCAATGATGTCTCGATAAAAGTAGTCACGTTTGCCGGTAAAGATAAGACCTCTCTTGTTAGTCGCAACGAATATGGTGGAACCTGCTTGATTCAGTCCATGGAAATGGTAACTAACTATGTGGCATCGATTAATACCACTCGGGTTACGATGACCAACAATCAAAGGATTGAAGAAAAGCTATTTGATATGGCAAGTTTTAAAGAGGCTTGGCAGAATGCCTGCATCCATACCCGCTGGGACAAAGGAAACCCTCCGGCAGTCTATATTTTCTCAGATCGCATCGAAATTATTTCTACAGGTGGCTTACCTTCTGATTTAACCAAGGATGAATTCTATAAAGGTATCAGTCGTCCTATCAACTTTAAGTTGCAGAAAATCTTTGCTCAGTTAGGCTATGTGGAACAGACAGGTCATGGTATTCCTTTGATTATTAGCAACTATGGGAAACAAGCCTTCGATATCATGGACAACTACATAAACGTCACGATTCCTTTCACAAAAGAAGATAATCAAGAAACAGCGGATGCAAAGGAATCCCTTTTAAAACCGGCGGAAAAGAAGGTGGCCGTTGCACTACGGGATAATCCAACCGCGAAGGTTTCTGATTTGGAAGATATTACGGACTTTTCCAGGAGTTATATCAGTAGTATCCTTCGTTCCTTGAAGGAACAGGGAATTCTTCAAAGGAAAGGTAGTAAGAAGAATGGAGTTTGGGTACTCTTGAATGTTCCCCAAGACTCAAATCAAAGTAAATAATCTAGCAATCACAAGAAAGAATTATTGGCTTTGACTTTTACATGTCTTTATTTCTTCATCTCTAACCCGATCCGATAGACTTCGTTCTTGCTGATCGGATAGGAGGAAGCAATCTCTTTGGCTAAGGCAGATAAGGTCTTACCTTCTTTTAATCCGCTCTTGAGAAGCTTCTTTACTTCTTCTTCGCTGAGAGACTCTTTCTTGGTCTCGCCTTTGACGACGATGACGCATTCGCCTTTTTCTTCAATAGAAGTGGAGTTGATTTCTTTTAAGGTTCCATGGATTACTTCTTCATGGATCTTCGTGAGTTCCCGAATCAAAGAAACTTCTCTATACTCTCCGAAGATGCCTTCCATCAGAGATAACGTCTTTTTGATTCTCTTGGGAGATTCATAAAAGATAAGAGTCTCTTCTCTATCCTTAAGACGGGAGAGGAAAGTCTTTTCCTGCGAATCTTTCGTAGGTAAGAAACCATAGAAAGAGAAATCCGCGCTATCGATTCCGGAAAGAACCAAAGCGGATAAAGAAGCGGTGGGTCCAGGAAGAATCGTAACGGCGACTCCCTGTTCATAAGCTTGCTGAACCAGTAAAGCTCCGGGATCGGAGATTCCGGGCATTCCGGCATCGGAACAATAGGCGAGAGTCAGCTTCCCTTTCTTTACTTCTTCGACCAGTTCTTTCGATTGCTTCTTCTCGGTCTGAGCGTAGAGAGAAACAAGCTTTTTCGGCTTAATATTGAGTCTAGAAAGAAGGAGACCCGTATTACGGGTATCCTCACAGGCGATGATATCGGCTTCTTTGAGAAAACGGAGCGCTCTTAAAGTGATGTCGTCGATGTTTCCGATCGGCGTCGTCACCAGACCGATCAAGCCGTTTTCCTTATTCTGATTCGGATTATTTCTGATCATCTTTCTTCACAGGTTTGACATCGAGAACGGATTTATCGGCAATCTGGCTGACCGGAATAAAACCGGATTCTTTTTTGACCGGAGTGCTGTTATGGAAGTTACCTTTGCTTCCATGGAAATTGTTGTTTCGGTTGGTGTGTGTATTTCCGCCGTAGCTGTGGTTCTTAGAACCATGGAAGGAACGGTTACTGTTGTTATTCGGATTCGGTCTTCCGTTATTACGAGGCTGCTGAGAAGAAGCAACGTTTCCATGACGATTGAAGTTGTTGTTACGGGAAGGCTGGGAAGAATGCGGAGCGGTCTTGTTCTTCAGATCTTCCATGTGTTTGGCTTCGCTCTTCTTGATCTGAGCGATACGGTTATTGGTATCCTTGATACCATGGCCGGAAAGATCGACGCCTGCATTGACATCCTTTATGGTCTCTAGCGTAGTTTCATCGACCTTAGCTAAGCCTTTCTTGACACGCTCATATTCTTCCTTGGTGAAGGATTCGTAACTATCTCCGTTATAGGTGGTGATAGTATCTGTCAAAAGATTGAGGCCCGTGACCTGATAGGTCTTGTTGTTATAAGTGAACTTCTCTCCGATCTTCGGATAGAGAGGACGGATCTTCGCATAGGCTTCGTCTTCAAACTTGAGACAGCACATCAGTTTTCCGCACTGTCCGGAAAGCTTCGGGATGTTGATTGCTAAAAGCTGATTCTTTGCCATTGCAATGGAGATACCATCGAAAGAAGAAAGGAAAGTCGTGCAGCAAAGCGGAAGTCCGCAAGGACCGATGCCACCGACTAATTTGGCTTGGTCTCTCGGACCGATCTGACGGAGCTCGATATGGAGATGGAACTCTCCGGAAAGGATGCGGACAAGCTCACGGAAATCGACTCTGCCATCACTGGTAAAAGTGATCAGAGCTTTATCGTCATCGACATCGAGATAGGTTTTCAGCACTTTCATGCTGAGTTTGAGATTTGTGGCTTGGGCCTGGGTCTCTTTCGTGATTTCCTGCGCTCTTTCTTTGGCATCTCTTAAGAAAGAAAGATCGGAGAAAGTGGCGATACGGTCAATCGGCGGGAAGATGCGGTTGAAATCTGGTTTCTTCGCTTCTTCCTCGGTCGGTTTGCGGATCTTAGAGACTTTACCGATGAAGGTACCGTGGTCGGTTGTGCAGACCACCGGAGTTCCTAAAGCGATATCTTTGTTCGTCTGATAATATGTCATCCCCGAAAAATCAAAGGGGATACCTAATAGAGTGATCATCGTTTACTCCTCTCTTCTAAGGCGACTAAAAGGCGGCTGAGCATAAGGGTAGGATTATAGTTGAGGCTTGCCCCTGTAATGGCGTCTTTACAAACTTCCTCTCCTCTCTGGAGAGCGTCTTTCTTTTTCTGCAAGGAACTAAGTAAGTCGGAGAAAGGATTCTCTTCTTGATTTCCGATAAGGGCGGAGGAAAAGAGGAAATGCAGAATTTCGACTATCCAATTATAACACCTAGGCTCTTTGCTTTGGGCGACTTGTGAAAGAAGGCCAAAGGCAGCATCCCGATAGGAAGTGACATAGGTATTAGCAAAGTTTTCCGCTATGGAAAAGCCTTCCCGGAAGGAAGAATCGGTTTGCAATAAGTTCTCGACATCTTCCATGGAAGCCATATTCCGACTTAAGTAATAAGCTTCCCCAGCCGAAAGATGAATCGGTATCTCTCCTTCCGGAGAAGTGAATTCTTTTTCAAGAAGTGCTTTTTCAAATTCTTTTGTTCCATAAGGGACCAAAGGAACGGAGATAGAACGGGAAAGAATCGTTTTAAGAACCTGGGTCGGATTATCGGTGGTTAAGAATGCAACCTGACCGGCTTTCGGTTCCTCTAAGAATTTCAATAAAGCGTTTGCCGCTTCGTCGGTGATGTTTTCCACATGGTGGATCACATAGACAAGGCGATGACCTTTCTCTAAGGCAGAATAGGAAAAACGCTTTTCCAAGTCTTTGATGCTGTCTTTCTTGATTCTCTCTTTTTCGCCATCGAGGAAAAGAAAGTCGGGTCTGACTCCGGCTAAAAAACGTTTGCAGGAAGGGCATTCGTTACAGGCGAGAAGATCTTTTTCGCAGTTGAGAGACTGCGCTAAATAGAGAGCGACCTCTTTTAAAGGGGCGTTCTTCGGTCCATAAAGAAGATAAGCTCCTGCAAGGCGGTCGCTTTTCCTGGACTGATAGAAAAGCTTGGCACAGACCGGTTCTTCTTTTTTGAACGTCTCTTTATCCATGGTTCTTGGCTTGCCATTTCTTTTCGAGGATGGCTAAGACTTCTTTGGTCTCTTCTTCGATTGTCTGAGAAGCATCGATACGGACCATACGCTCCGGGAAACGTTTCAGAAGAATCTGATATCCTTCATAGACTTTCTGATGGAAAGAAAGCTTCTCTAAATCAAGACGATTGACTTCGTTCTGACGGTGAAGTGCGATTCTTTTAAGTCCTTCTTCCGGCTTGAGATCGAGGAAGAAAGTAAGATCCGGCATTGTCGAATCCACCGCAAAAGAATTGATCGAATAGATTTCATCAATACCGATACCACGGGCATAACCTTGATAGGCAAGCGAGGAATCGATATAACGGTCCGATAAAACAAGTCTTCCTTCTTTTAAAGCGGGAATAACTACTTCAACCAGATGCTGTCTACGGCTAGCGGCATAAAGCAGAGCCTCGGTTCTGGCATCCATCTTGGTATTGGCTTTATCGAGGATGACCGAGCGTATCTCTTCTGCGATAACAGAACCTCCTGGCTCTCTTGTGACTAAAGGTTCAATACCTTTTTTTACAAGCTCTTTTTGGAGAGACTGGATCAGCGTTGTTTTTCCGCATCCTTCCCCGCCTTCGAAAGTGACAAAAAATCCATTCATAATTATTTCTCTTCCTCTTTCTTCTCCGCTGAAGAAGAAGTAAGTTCCACTCTTCCTCGTAAGGAAGAAGTAATCGTCATATTATCGAGATACTCTAAGTTCGTTCCCATCGGGATGCCGTTAGCAAGCTTCGAGACATGGACCGAAGTATTCTGATAAAGATTCGCAAGATACATCGCCGTCGTCTCTCCGTCTAAATCGGTCGGAAGAGCGACGATGATTTCTTTGACTCCATCCTTAGCTACTCTTTCTTTCAGAGCAGGGATACCGATGCTATCGGGAGTTCTGTTCTTCAATGGAGAAAGAGTACCTTTCAGAGTGAAGTAGGAGCCGTGGTATCCGTTTGTCTTTTCAATCGAAAGAATATCTTTGCTATCGGCAACCACCAAGAGAGTCGTCTTATCTCTTGTCGGGTCAGAGCAGATAGGGCAGACATCATCAAAATAGGTTCCACAGTTTGGGCAACGTTTCACTTTCGTATCAGCATCTTCAAAAGCCTTTTCAAAAGCAACTTTATCCTCATGAGATAATGCGAGAGTTGCATAAGCAAGTCTTTCGGCAGTGCGATAACCGATACCGGGAAGTTTCTTATAGGAATCGATGAGATCCTGAATCGTCTTAATTGTTTCCATTGTCGAAGGGGTGCTCTTTCTGGAAGGCGCTCAAATCGATCTGAAGCTCATCCTGCAACGACTTCTGGTCGTTGACAATGGCGTTATGAAGATTGTTCGCCAGTTTGAAGATGGCGATTTCAATCTGACCTTTGCTGGCTGTCTCATAGAAGCCCTGATCGATATGGACTTCTAAGACGGTACCATCGCCTTTCTCTTTGATGGAGACGCCCTGGTATTTCCCTTGGTATTCCTTGTTCTGAAGCTGGACTAATTTATCCTGATAGTCTCTGGCTTTCTGCTGTAACAGGAAGAGATTCGTCTCCTGTTCGGCTTTCTTTTCGTTTTCATCCATATGGGGTTTCCTCCTTGGTTATTTCTGCATCAGATCATTGAAGAAATCGGTCGAAGCATTGGCTTTATTATCCTCACCGAAATCAATCTTGATTTCTCTCTTTTCCGGCAACGTACCGCTGCGGAAAACAGAAGCAGCTTCCGCAAATTCGCTATCGAGAATCGGTAAGACATGGTAGGCTTTACCGAAACATTCTTCCATCATCGACATCAGCTTCGGCTGCACTGCTTTCTTATTGAGCTTATTGATCTCGGTCGGATAAGGAGAAGTGAGAATGATACAGGAATCCGTAACGGCTACCACCTTACAGGATTCCATCGCCTTAGCTTCAAAAGATTTTCCTTCGGTGAAGTTATACTTTTCAAGGTTAGACCACTTTTTCTGAATATCCTGTCTCTCCGCTTTCTTTCCGTAGAGAAGAATGTTGATGAGTTCCTCTTTGCTGTATTGAATGGTCTCATCCGCATCTTTCTTTTCGGTAGAAGCTGAGGATACAAATCCTTCCTGATCTTTTCCCTTGACGATGGTAGGTTTCGTAAGAAGAACGTTCTGCTTACGATTATCTTTGCTATCTTGACTCAGTTTGACAATGGAACTTTCTGCCGGAGCGGCAGTTGTAATGGAAGGAGACATCAAAGAGATAAGAGTGAGCTCGAAATGGGAAAGCAGATCATCGCTGAAACGGTATTCTCTTCTAGCACGGATCAGAGTATCGATAGCACCTCTGGCTTCGTTGAGAGAAAGATTGATTTCTCTTACTTGGTCTTCACTGAGCTTTTCGAGTAAAGAAGCATCTTTCGTAGTAGCATAAAGAATGAAATCTTTATAGATACCGATCAAATCATCGTGAAGACGAAGGATATCAGCGCCTTTGTTATATTGGTCACGGACCGCGAGAAGAACCTTGTCGGCATCTTTACTCGCAATGGCATTGACTAAGGAAATCTCTTCTTTGCGGGAGAGAAGGCCGAGCATATGGTTGACATCTTCTACGGTGAGGTTCTCACCAGAGTAGGAGACGAGTTTATCGAGTAAAGAAAGCGAATCACGGACACCGCCATCGGCTAATTCCGCGATGATTCTTAAAGCTTCTTTTTCGTAGGTGATATGTTCGTTATCCAGAACTCTTTCCATGTTGGTGACAAGATCGTCCTGAGAGACTTTAGAGAAATCAAAGCGCTGTACACGGGAAAGAATCGTAGGAAGAATCTTCTGGGGTTCGGTAGTAGCTAAGATGAAGACAACAAAGGACGGTGGTTCCTCTAACGTCTTTAAGAGAGCGTTGAAAGCGGAGTTAGACATATTGTGGACCTCGTCGATGATATAGACTTTATAACGGGACATGACCGGCTGATAGGAAACGTTATCAATCAGCTGACGGACCGAGTCGACGGTGGAGTTAGAAGCTGCATCGATTTCAAAGACATCCGGCTGTTCGCCTTTCATGATACCGATACAGGAATCGCACTTGTTGCACTGATGGCCTAAGCCTTCTTTGCAGTTGAGAGCTTTCGCAAAAAGACGGGCCATCGTGGTTTTACCGGTCCCTCTCGGACCGCAGAAAAGATAAGCGTGAGCGATTTTGTCCTCCGCTATCGCGTTTTTCAAGGTTGTGACAATCGCCTTCTGACCGACGACTTCATCGAAGGTCTGAGGGCGGTATTTGTTGTAAAAAGCCTGGTATGCCATCGGTTTGTTTTCTCTTTCTTTTTCTACTCCCTATTATACCAAGAAGGAGCTCCTACATGGTGATGAGGTTTTCCTTCTTCGCACTTTATCTTTGGAACAAGTAACGTATAATCTTGGTATGAAAAAACCACAGTCCCTGATCACCTTTTTCTCCCGCATCGATGTCTTCAATCGTATCTTCGTCTTCTTGGCTATGGCGCTTTTCCTGTTGCTTCCTTCCTATGTCCTCTTTTATGTGAACGATGGTAACAATGCTTTTGATACTACGATGCCCTGTGTCTTTGTCTTGGCGGTCGTTTTAGGGGCTGGTGTATTCACTCTTTATCGTCCTTTAAGAACCACTTGGTTTTTCTTCTTGGAATGTCTGTTTGTCATTCTCTCTGCGAATAGTCACTTTGTTCCCGGTTCTACTCCGATGCCTCTTTCGGTAAACGGTGTCATCATCAGCGAATCTATTTACTGCATTCTAGGGTTTGCCGCTAACCTCTTTTTCTTCTTCCGCTATAAAAGAAAAACCCGTGCTTTCCAACAGGAAAACACCCATAACGATAGCGTCTATGATTTTCTTGGCGGTGTAGAGAGCAACAGCGAAATCAAGAAGGATATCGACAAGATGGAAGAAGAGACAGGTGGTAAAGTACCTGAAGATTGGAAGAATATCAAATTCTCCCGTATCGTAAGAATTGCTTCTATGGGTATCTCTGTCATCTGCTTTCTGATTTGCGTAATTATTACAATGGCTAACGGAACCTTCTTCAACAATCAGTTATCCATCATTTCTTTTGATGGTCTCTTTGTTATTCTTATCACAGGGCTCTGTTCCATCTTCTATCCAAGAGACTTCAAATATATGTATTACTACCACGGACTTCTCTATTCTCTCTTCGCCTTGATCAGCTGCGGAAATGCTTCGTTTACGATCCTGCCTTTCCTGCTTTCTCTGATTGCGGTTTTCCTCTCTTTGATTCTCACTTTGATTGTCGAAGGAAGAACCTGGACCGGTGCAAAGCCGAATTGAAGTTACTTTATTCCGAGATAACGATCTCTTCCGTATAAGTCTTTCAGAATACGGCATTCCTTATCCGGAAGCATCTTTTCGGCTAATTCTTTTGTCTTTAAGCTGTTTGTGGATTCCAGTTCAAAATAACTGACTCCACCTTCTTTTAGATGGCTCTTTAAGGAAGCAAAAATCTTACGGTAACTATCTAATCCATCCCTTCCACTATAAAGGGCAAGCGGAGGCTCAAAAGGAGCATCCACCTCTTTGCTTCCTTCTTCAATATAAGGTGGATTGGATAGAATCAGATCGAAGGTATCTTGTATATTTTCTAAATAATCGGATTGTAGAAAAGTGACATCCAGGTGATTGAAGGAAGCGGATTCTTCCGCTTTTTTCAAAGCCGATTTTGAGATATCGGAACCTATTACCTCAGCGGTCGGAAACATCTTCTTTACGGTCAAAGCGATGAATCCGGAACCGGTGCATAAATCCAAAACCTTCTTATGGGAAGGATTATAGAGAGAAGGTAAAAGATTCAGAAGGAAATCCTCGGTTTCGGTTCTTGGTATCAGAGTATCTTCGTTCAGAAAGAGATGAAGTCCCGCGATATCGATGTATCCCGCTAAGTAATTGGCAGGATATCCAGCTTTGAGTTTTTCCATGGCAAAAGCTACCTTTTTATCCTCGATTTCTTCATTATCCTGGAGAATCCAGGAATCGAAAGGCACACCAAAATAGCCATCGAAAACGGTTCGGACATCGGCTAACGGCAGAAAAGAAAGCAACTGATGATAGACGTCTTTGACTTTCATTTACTTCTTATCGGCTTCGGAGGCAAACTGCGCCTGAAGCTGTTTCGTCTCTTCTTCGAGCAGATCTTTCTGGTTAGCTTCGTTTAAAGCGGTGACCAATTCATCTAAGTCACCATCCATGATGCGAGGAAGATTGAGGCTTGTCCAACCGATACGATGATCGGTGACGCGGTTCTGCGGATAGTTATAAGTGCGGATGCGCTCGCTTCTTTCACCCGTACCGATCTTCAGTCTTCTTTCACCGCCGACCTTCTCTTCGATTTCAGCATCGTGTTTTGCCTGAAGTTTGGCTTTCAGCATCAACATACAGGTTTCCTTGTTTGCGAGCTGATCACGCTCAATCTGACAGGAGACGACAATTCCCGTCGGAATATGGGTGATACGGACTGCAGACTCTGTCTTGTTGACGTTCTGTCCACCAGCACCGGAAGAATGATAAGTATCGATCTGTAAATCGGCCGGATTGATCTGAACATCGACGTGCTCCAGTTCCGGCATAACCAGAACGGTAGCGGTCGAAGTTTGAATACGTCCGTTTGCTTCGGTGACCGGGACTCTCTGAACACGGTGCGCGCCGGATTCGAACTTCAGTTTCGAATAGACACGCTTTCCTTTGATACGGAAAGAAATCAACGAATAACCGCCTAACGGAGTAGGCTGCGAATCGAGAATCTGAATCTTCCAATTGTTCTTATCCGCGTAATGGGAATACATACGGAATAAGTCACCAGCGAAGATGTTCGCTTCATCACCACCGGCTGCACCGCGGATTTCCATGATGATGTTTTTATCATCGTTGGGGTCCTTAGGGAGCAAAGCAACTTTAAGATCTTCGTTGAGCTTTTCAATGGTCTTGGTGGCTTCGTTATACTCTTCCTTTGCTAAAGCCTGCATATCGGGATCACTATCCTTCATCATTTCGAGAGCTTCGGCGGAATTGGATTCAGCCTGTAAGAGCTGGTTGAACATTTCAACCGGTTCTTCCAAAGTAGCTCTTTCCTTTGAGAGCTTTGTCATTGTCGCAACATCGCTATTCCCTTCACTCAGGATCTTATCGATATCGCTTAATCTCTGCTTCATCGCCTTGAGGCGTTCTCTCATGTAATCAACTGCCATTATTTCGTTTTCTCCTTTATTCTTTTTCTTTCATCCAAAAAACGTCTTCACACCAACTTACGTCTGCTAGAGAAAACGGAAACCTCTTTGGTTTTTCATAATTTTGCCTAGGTATTGTAGCACAGGAGAACTTTTATTTCTCCTCTTTGGTACGAAGCGAGAGGAAGAAAGAATCCAGTTGGGACTGGAAACGGGAATCTTCTATTTCCACTACTTCGCATTTATTACCTACGAAAACATGGTAATAACTCAGCGAACCAAGTTTAGGATCCGGAAGAACATAAATAAGGGTTTTGATACCGGCTTTTAATATGGCTCCCATGCACATAAGACAAGGTTCTAAGGAGACAATCAGAATACCGCCTTTGAGATAACGGGAACCGGTAACTTGGAATCCTTTCTGCAATGCCTGAATTTCGGCATGGGCAAAAGGATCGTTGTTTTCTTCTACTCGATTGCGGGTATAGATGACTTTTTGATGCGGTAATACTAAAGCAACGGAAACCGGGACTTCGCCTTCTTCTTTGGCTTTGTCTCCTTCTTGAAGCATCCTTGTAAGTATATGGTTCAGTTCTTCTTTGGTCATATCTAATGATTAAAAAAGCCACCGCACACAGAAACTCAATCTTATGGCTGCTACCTTCCGGTCCTGACCAGGTTCGACGAGAACTGTCGCGATGGTGGCTAAATTATACCATAGGAAACGGAGATTGGAAGGAAAGAATCAGAGGGAAGAGAAGATATCGTCTAAGGTCTTATCGTCTTTTTCTTCAAAAGGAAGATCTCCGCCGACTAAAGCGAGAAGGCCTTTCGCATATCCGGCGACTTTGCCTCTGGCAATCGTGTTGAAACGTTCGCTATGAGCCATCGCCTCATTGACTTTCTCACGGTTCGAGCCGATATCCTTGAGCTCCATCGGAGTGATTCTTTCCCTACGGATATATTCAATCCACGGGACTGGTACATCGTGATAATAGCCATCTCCGCCTCTTACACTTATGTGATCGACTCTCTGAATCGTCGCATAAGAATAAGAGAAGATTTCATCTTTATCGGTCTTAGCACAGGTCTTTGCCGAACGGAATTTCTCCATGACCGGTAAGGAACTATCGGCCCCTTGCGGTAAGAAGCATGAACGGGGAAGTCTATTTGCCATACTTTCGGCTTCGAAGGAAGTGTAATTATGAGGTAAGGATTCCTTATAGATTTCTTCGTGCGGTTTATACATCTGATAAAGAGGAATCGAAAGAAGAGGAGCAAGATCGAAGAAGAGGTTAGCGATAAAGGCGTCACAATAATCGACAAAACGTTTTCTTCCTTCTTCGAAGTCATAACATTCGAAGCGGGTAGGATCGGCATCGTAATCGAATTTCTGTGAGTGTTCGGAATAGATGATGTTGACCATCTTATCTTTGCGGAAAACAAAATCGTCTCCGAAAGGTTTCGAGAACATCAGATCAAGCATGTTGTTCTGGGCAAGCGGGGTGAACAGAAGACGGAACTCGACTTCGTTGTCACGATCAAAGGCGCCGAAGAAGCAGTCGAACTTCTCGTTTCCCATCGGGGTGAAGCTTCTTCCTTCCTGGAGAGCATCATCGGCCATCTTCTGGATCTCTTTACTCTTCTTTTCAACGTATTTTTCAATCTCTTTTTCGTCTTTCAGCTTATTGGCATCGCTGATTTCATGCGTGAAAGAAAGATGCGGAGCAGCTTCGTTTCCATAGATGAGAAGAGTCTTATCGGAATAGAAAGGAGCATTGTGGGTAGAATAAGCAGTCAACGTCTGAGAATGATGGTTGACATGCATATGACCTTTCGAATCCGTGTAAGTGGTTGTCCAGGTGATGATGCGATGTCCGACATAGGTCTTAGGGGCAAAGCGGTGGCTGAGAAGCTTTTCCACTAGGAAAGGATTCCCTTGGATATTACCGGAAAGAACATTGAGCACCGAATAGTTTTCATCGGTGACTTCTCCGACACCGAATTTCTCCGCGAGATAAGTGAGTCTCTCCATCGAGAAATAAGGATCCAGGTCGATGATAGGAGTCGTCTTCTCCATGACTCTGGCCGGCATATTCCAGTCGAAGGAGGCATTGAGAGAAGCTAATTGATTCTGTGCGATTCTTACTTCCTCATTCCATCTCTTCTGAGCATCGGCTTCGCTTTCCTCTAAAGCTTTTGCTTTCTTCTTGTTAGCTGTACCACGATAAATGAGTAAGGCAATTCCGCCTGCTAAAAAGACGATGGCTAGAGTTAGGATAAGAGCGAAAGCGGTCGTGTCTTCTTTGTTGAGAATGAGCGATAGTAAAAAGAGAAACACAGAAAAAATGAGAAGAATAACGCCGAGGAAAACCTGAAAGGAGCCAGCTGATTTTGTCTTCTTTCCTTTTTTCTGCTCTGCTTCCAAATCCGCCTGAATCTTGCGGATCTTATCGTTCTGAAGCTTATTGGCGGCGACATTGATGTTGGCATCTTTCCCCAATTTATCAAAATACTGCTCGGCACAATCGTGATATTGTTGTCGAAGCTGATTTTCATATAGCTCACTCGGTCGAAAGAGAACCTGCTTGTTGCTGTTGTTATCCATTCCTTGTTCCTCGCAGTTGTTTTCTAGTTCTAAATTATAAGCGATAGCTGAAAAGAAAGAAACGAGAGAGAGGAAAACGAAAAGAGGTTCCTTCTCCCTTTTTCATAGGAGAAAGAACCTCTCTGTACTCTTATTCCTTATTACTTCTTATCTTCTTCGTTCTTCGAAGAGAGATTCGCCATATCTTCTTTCTGATATTCGTTCGGATCCGGATTCTTCTCCTTGAGAAGGAGGTTCATCAGGATACCTAAGATCATCGAGAAAGCAGTGGAAGTGATAGTGAACTTGACTTCGCCGGTTCCGAAGGTGAGAGCTAAGCCACCGATACCGGCAACGAGGATGACGGAAGCGACGAAGATGTTCTTCGTCTTACCCATATCAATATGCTCGCTGATAAGCATCTTGACACCGGAAGCAGCGATGAAGCCGTATAAGAGGAGGGAGACACCGCCGGTGACACAGCCCGGAATCGTCTGGACAAGACCCATGACAGGGCTGAAGAAACCTAAGAGAATCGAGAAGACGCAGGCTAAGGCGATAACCTTGGTAGAAGCGATCTTCGTAACACCGACAACCGCGACGTTTTCACCATAAGTCGTATTGGCAGCACCGCAGAAGATACCGGAGATTGCAGTAGCAACACCATCACCGATAAGAGTGCGGGTGAGACCCGGATTCTCTAAGAGATCTCTCTGGAGGATGTTCGACATATTCTTATGATCGCCGATATGTTCGCAGATGGTGACTAAGGAAACCGGGATGAAGATCAAGGCAGCCTGACCGACCGCAGTACCGGTAAGTCCGACGGAGCCGCCTTCTGCAGCTACTAAGAAGAGGAACTTCGGATAGTCTAAGAAGGACTGAACCGTAATATGAGCAACACCGTCACGAACGAATAAGTTGGTTAACGAATCGAAGTTGACAATATGCCAATAATCGCTGTGGCAGCCATAGTAACCGATGAGGGTGAAGATGACAGCCGCAACATAACCGGCACCCATACCTAAGACGAACGGAATCAGTGCGATAGTCTTCTTTCCATAGTGAGCGCAGATAGCGGTGACCGCCATAGCGATAAGACCGCAGAGAATCGCAACTAAGTTATAACTTCCGGTGTTGGCGTTGGTGGTTAAGTTGGAGATAGCCGATCCTGCTAAGGACAGACCGATGACCATGATGACCGGACCGATGACAATCGGAGGTAATAACTTGTTGAGCCATTCAACACCGAAGATACGGATGAAGAGAGCAACGATGCAATAGACCGCACCGACCATCGCCATACCGACCGGAAGAATCCAGAGATTCGGAACGCTTCCGTTGTTGACATCGATAGCAATAGCTTCGCTCATCGCACCCATATAAGCGAAGGAGGAAGCTAAGAACATCGGCGACTTGAACTTCGTGACAAAGAGATAGAACAGAGTACCGATACCTGCCGAGAAGAGGGTCGGAGCAATCATGACGGCGGCTAAGGACTGCGTAACGCCGTTGATGGTGACATTGTATTGACTGAAGACGATGAGAGGAACGGTGATGCAGGCGACAAACATCGCTAAGACGTGCTGGATAGCGAGAATGACCCACTGACCTGCTTTCTTCGGCGACTCGTCAACTTCTAAGATCATGCCGTTAGGATGAACTTTCGGCGCTTCGACAGCTGCTGCTTCTTTTCCCATAAGCTTTCCTTTCTGGTGTTTTCTCTACGTCTGATAAGACCAAAAAAAGAGACTAGGATGCCCTAGTCTCTGAAAACCGATACGTTGCCCTTGGAAAGAATAATTTTCAAGGGAGAGAAGGAAAAAGTACTCTTCGACATCATCGCCTTTTCGCTGAAAACGGAGAGGACCATTTTGCCGTTCATAAATTTTCCCTTGAGGTAGAGTTTATTCTTCAGCCACATAAAAGTAAAGAAAATTTTTTCATGAATCTCTCTGCTTTGTTTTCATAGACCAAAGGAAAACGAAAGATTCTGTCAAAATGAATTTCAACAAAATTCGGCATTTTATAAAATGTGCCGAAATTAGTTGAAAAAGCTTTTCAAAATATTATATGATTATGAAAAGGAGGTGACTTTATGCTTTTTCTCGGAAATCAACAAAAATACTATTCCATTGATGAGCTGAAGCAAAAGGGATTCTCCTATTACAAGATTAAACAAATGGAAGAGAGCGGACGCCTTAATCGTATTAATCGCAACACTTTTGAAGACCTTTGCTATAAAGGGGACGAAAATGACTTTGTTGATGTGACTGCTTATATTCATTTTGGCGTGATTTGCATGATGAGTGCCGCTAGGTACTACGGACTCACCAATTTTCTTCCCGAAGTTGTCGATATTGCGGTAGACCGCAAAAAGAAAATCAGTAATCGCCCGATTTGGCCTGGTATAAAAGTCTATTATTTTTATTCCGAACGCATGAGACTTGGTGTCAATGAAGTATTCGAAGATGGTAATTCTTTCCGCATCTTTGATATGGAAAAAACAGTTGTTGATATCATTTGTTATCGAAATAAAGTTGGTATTGAAGAAACTTCTGAAATTCTTCGTAATTATCTAAAAAAACAAAATCGGAAAATAGATAGGCTATATGCCTATTCTAAAGTTCTTCGATGCGAATCTGTTCTTCGTACTTATTTGGAGGTATTGATGGTATGAATGTTGATTCTGTAAAGGCTAAGCTTAAAAATTATGCCATTCGTTCCGGATGTACCTTCCAGGATGCTTTGGTTTACTATGGGCTTGAACGGACTATTTATCGCATATCTGTTTCCCCATATGCAAATCACTTTGTTCTTAAAGGGGGGATATTACTTTATGCTATTTTTGATAAAAAGTATGAGCGTGCTACAACGGATGTAGATTTACTTGCTCGTAGTATCTCAAATAGTGCGGAAGAGATGAAAAGAGTCTTTTATGAGATATTTTCACAAGCGGTAGATGACTCCCTTATTTTCGACCTTGATACCCTTTCTGTTGAAAACATTTCTGAATTTAAGGAATATCACGGTTTGAATATCTCTGTCGTAGCGCTTCTTGATCGTACCAGAATTCCCGTATCTATTGATATTGGTTTTGGCGATGTTGTTTATCCTAATGCGGTTGAAATGGAATTTCCCGTGATTCTGAATATGAGTTCTCCGAAGATTCAAGCTTATTCTTTGGAATCGGTTGTTGCTGAGAAACTGGAAGCTATTCTAAAAAACGGCTTTTTGAATAGTAGATATAAAGATTCTTATGATGTTTACGTTTTGTCGCAAGAATACCCTTTCCTCTATCAGAAGCTTTATCAAGCAGTTGTAGAAACGTTCACAAATAGAAAGACGCCTCTTACAATGGATACCATTGTTTTTCGCCCTGAATTCACAGAAGATAATCAACATCAAGCCAGATGGAAAAGTTTCCTAGGAAAGAAAAAGGCAATAATGAAAGTTTCCCTTACTGAAGTAATAAATAGAATCCAGATCTTTTCAAAACCTCTTTTGGACAAACCAGATTATGTACCATCTCTATGGAATCCTAAGGAAGGAAATTGGAATTAAAGCGTTTCTAAAGTCGACTTGTTTTATAGAAAACTTTTGTTACACCTGCTCCAAAGAAATGACTTCGGTAGCAACTTTGGTGCGGAAAGCCTCATCGTGTTCGACAAAAATCATAGTCGGAGAAGAAGAGACCAACAGGTTTTCAATCTGTACCCTTGCTTCGATATCGAGATAGTTGAGAGGTTCATCCCAAAGGTAGATATCGGGTGACTGGGATAACGATCTAGCTAATAGGACTTTCTTTTTCTCACCGAAAGAGTAGGAACTCATCTCCTTAGTGAAGGAATCTGGGTCGAATCCGAGCTTGATCAGCAGTGTGAAGAAAAGGTTTTTATCGAGTTGGTTCTCTTTGACGAAGTTTTCCAAACTCCCCTTGAGAAAAGAGGAATCCTGAGGAACATAAGAAAGAACAAGACGGGGAGAAAGATAGATTTCTCCTTCGTGTTTTATCTTCTCGTCTTGAAGGATAGCTTTGAGAAAAGAACTTTTTCCGGATCCGTTTCTTCCTTCAATCGCTAATCTTTCTCCTTGCTTCAAAGAAAAAGAAACTGGAGCGAAAAGAGGTTTTCCTCCTTCGTAATACAAAGAAACATTATGAAAAGAAAGGACGAGGTTGGAAGAAGAAACATGAGGTTGAAAATTCAAAGAATCGGACTCCTCGATATTGTTGAGCAATCCTTCTTTTTCATCGATCGCTATCTTGCTTCTCCGCTCCATGTTCTTCGCTCTTTGACTCATCTTGGCGGCCTTATGTCCGATGTATCCTTTATCCGGGCGTAAACCGGAATTGCGTGTTCCGTTTTTACTCTGTTCTACTTTATCGGACCAGTTCTGCGTCTGCTTGGAAGCTTTCTTCAGACGGGATATTTCTTTCTCTAGTTTCCGGTTCTCGGCTTTTTGGTTCTCTTCCCGATTCCTGCGGTTTTCAGCATAGGTTGAATAGTTACCTTTTACGATTAAAATCTGTTCTTTTTCAAACGTCAAAACGTGGTCGATACAGGCATCTAAGAAGGCTCTATCATGGGAAACAAGAAGGAACCCTTTCTTTCTTCTCAGATAGTTACTGACGCTTTTTCTTCCTTCACTATCGAGATGATTGGTCGGTTCATCGATAAGAAGATATTTATCTTCGTGGAGAAAAAGAGCTGCCAATAGACATTTGGTCTGCTCTCCTGGGGAAAGAGTGGAAAAAGGTCGATAAAGAGCATCGTACGAAACATTAAGAAGACTTGTTTCTCTTTCGACTTCCCATTCTTCGGCTTGCGGAGCTAAGGAAGAAAGAAGAGACATGGTCTCACTATTTTTGTTAGGTACAGCAAACGGAAAATACATACAGGGACGGGAATTATAGATCTTCCCTTGATATTCATATTCTCCTAAAAGAAGGCGTAGGAAAGTTGTTTTCCCATATCCGTTTCGTCCTATTAGCCCTGTCTTCCAATCGGTATCCAGGGTAAAATTCACATCATCAAAAACTTCTTCCGGTTGATCCGGATAGGCAAAACTTAAATGATCTACTTTGATTATCGACATGCGTATTCTCTCTTTCTGAGGAATGTCTTTGCGATAGGAAAAATGGCCTGATCCGAGAAAGACGTTTCCTATCTACAGAAGTTCGGTTCAGGATTCAGAACGAGAAAATGCGCATTGGTTTAAGCTCCTTAAGAATGCGGGTACTATACCATAGTGTCCCTTCGAGTGACAAGATGTAGTTCAATATGGATAAGAAAACGTTACTTACATGAATAAAGTTGTTTCTTAACGGATTAAAAATGAAAAAGGGGATATTCCTGATTAGAGAAATATCCCATTCTTAAGATTAGTTTTTCTTCTGCTTCGCTAAGTAAGCAACTCTGGCTTCATCGTCTCTGTGTTTCTTGTTGAAAGCTTTCTGCTGTTTTTCGATGAACTTGCGGTTCTCGAAGTAGTTGACACCTAAGGCTCTTTCCACACGCTTGACGGTCTCACTAGCTTTGGCTCTGGCTTTGGCGGAACCTTCCTCTAAAATCTGATAGACGCCGGCGATGTTGTTTTCGTATTCCTTACGTCTGGCGCGGATTGGATCAAGGGTATCGTTAAGGACCTGCGCTAAGAACTTCTTGACGGTGACATCGCCTAAGCCACCTCTTTCGTAATGGGCTTTGAGTTCGTCAAAGTTCTTATACTGCGGAAGATACTTGGCAAAGTGTTCGTCTTTGACGAAAGCGGAGAGATAGACGAAAACCGGATTTCCTTCGGTGTGACCGGGATCTTCGACTTTTAGATGAGTCTGATCGGTGAACATCGACATGACTTTCTTGTTCACTTCTTCGGCGCTATCGCTGAGGTAGATGCAGTTTCCTAAGGATTTCGACATCTTGGCTTTGCCATCGGTGCCAGGAAGTCTGCGGGCAGCTTCGTTTTCCGGAAGCAGAATCTTACAAGGAGTCAATGTATCTCCATAGAGAGAATTGAACTTGTGGACGATTTCGTTGCACTGCTCGATCATCGGAGACTGATCTTCACCGGCCGGAACGATGGTGGTATCGAAAGCCGTGATATCGGCTGCCTGTGAAACAGGGTAACAAAGGAATCCAGCCGGAATCGAATCTTCGAAGTTACGCATCTGAAGTTCGCTCTTGACCGTAGGGTTGCGTTCAAGGCGAGAAAGAGTCACTAAGTCGAGATAGTAGCAGGTGAGTTCGAAAAGCTGAGGAACCTGAGACTGAACGAAGATTGTCGTTTTCTTCGGATCCAGACCTGCCGAAAGATAATCGAGAGCAACTTCGATGACGTTGTCTCTGACTTTCTGCGGGTTACCGGCGTTATCGGTGAGAGCCTGGGTATCGGCAATCATGACATACATCTCATCGAAATCGCCTTGTTCCTGAAGTTCGACTCTTCTTCTTAAAGAGCCGACATAGTGTCCGATATGGAGTCTACCGGTCGGTCGATCTCCGGTCAGCATGACCTTCTTCTGTGTTTTCTGTTCTTCCATATTCTTTCTTCTTTCTGACTAGAGAGTCTTAGCTAATTGCTTGATATAGTCTTTTACTTCTTTGCCTAAATCTTCTCTCTTGAGAGCAAAGTCGATAATGGCTTTGACATAGCCGAATTTATCGCCGATATCGTAACGGGTACCGGTGAAGATCTTGGCATAGCACGGATTGGTTTCCATACTGGCTTTGATAGCATCGGTGAGCTGAATCTCTCCACCGACACCAGCTTTAGTTTTTTCCAGATAATCGAAGATGCAACCAGGAAGCACATATCTTCCTAAACAGGCAACATCCGAAGGGGCAAGCGAAGGATCCTTCGGCTTCTCAACGAAGTCATTGATCTCAAAGAGACCCTTGGTGCCATCTTTGACGGGTTTGACAACGCCGTATTTATGAAGGACATCTTTGCTGACGCGCTTGCAACCTAAGATGGTTCCACCGTTCGTCTTGTAGTAGGCAGCGATCAATTCGCCGATAGCCGGTTTTTCATCGCTGGTGATGAGGTCATCTCCGAGAAGAACAGCGAAAGGTTCGTTTCCGATAAACGGTTTAGCGGATAATACCGCATGTCCTAAACCTTTCGGTTCCTTCTGGCGGATATAGACGATATTGGCCATATCGGTGATTGCGCGGATCTCGTCGGCCTGTTTATCTTTCTTGGAAGCTTTCAGTCTCATCTCGAGTTCGGCATTGACATCGAAATAATCTTCGATAGCTTCCTTGCTTCCGGAGATGATGATCAGGATATCTTTGATACCGGCTTTGACGGCTTCTTCGACGATGTATTGGATATTCGGCGTATCGACAATTGGGAGCATTTCTTTCGGAAGTGCTTTGGTAGCAGGTAAGAAACGGGTTCCTAATCCGGCTGCTGGAATGACGGCTTTCGTGATTTTCTGCATGATTCAATCCTCGTTAACGCTTAAAATTGAGACCATTATAACACTTCAAAAGTTCCTGACCGAGGTAGGGTAAAAGCGCGAAGCCCAAATAGAGAAGCCTAGAGACAGATTTTGTCTTTTTGGGACAAAGAAAGTATTTTCATAAAAGCTTTTTTTGCTTATAATATCGTCAAGCCAAATTCTGGCATACAAGACGCCCTTTTTGGGAACACACAGTGTAGCAAACAATTTCTTGTAATCGCTTACACGATTCTTTATAATAAGGGTGCGAAGGAGTAAACATGACAACACTACAGATCAAGATCACGAACATGGGTGGCTTAACTTCCCGTTCCAGCGCTGAGCTTGTCGAAGAAGCAAATCATCATAAATGCGATGTCACGATGAAGCTTGAAAACGGCGATGAATGCGATCTCAAGTCCATCATGAATGTATTCGCGCTCGCTCCGATCGATACCGGTTCTGTCCTCACCATTGAGTGCAATGGCGAAGATGAAGAAGAAGCGGTAGAAGGCTTCAAGAAGCTCTGCAGCGAATATAGCTTCTGATTCTTTCTCCGATTATCGCTTATCTCTCAACTTCGGTTGAGCTGAACATAGAAGATACGTTCACCTTAGTTTCATCACCTCCCAAAATCGTATATCATTGGCCATGATATAGTCGATATGGTACGCTTTCGGGAAGTCTACCCTTTCAGTCGATACGATCTGAGCAGGGTTCCTTTGCTTTCTCGGACGAATTTCCTCCCTCAGAAGAATGATGAGAGTGCCTTTCGGGCCTGGTTCTGCTGAGAGAATCGGGAGGGGCGAAAAGGACAGCATTCTATCTAGGAAGGGAAGAAATTCAGAGGATAGAGGCAAAGAGACAGGACGAGAAGGGATGAGACTAGGCTATTCCGACTTCGAAGCGGAAAGGCCAAATCCGGGAAGAGTCGCCTACGAGACGCTTCGGGAAGATATGGGTTGGGAAGGGAAGATACGATATGGTACAAGGCGAGAAGAGATGATACGGGAAGTTTCGAGAAGGTATGAGAAGAGACGAGTTGATTCGGGTAGAGATGAGTTGATACGATAAGGGAAGAAAAGCCATGGCGAGACGGTGACGGGTCGAGCCGAGTAGAGTTGCGGGGAAGTCGGCTGGCTTTCCGATACGGAGTCTATTCTTAGGATGACGAATCGTGTCGAGATGGGTAGAAGCCGAGCAGAACGTAACGTTACAAAGGTGACGCACATCAACATCTATAGGAGGTACTGATTTGTCAGCAGAGTCGGACGGATCCACGAAAAGGGCCTAGACCTAATTGTTGAATTAGTGTAACTGGGCCCTTTTCTTATGCCTTATTATTTATAGAAAGAGGATTCTCCCCTATGGAATCAAACTATATTTCGGAAGTTGTCTTTGAAACTGCCGATAAAAGTTTTTCCCGCAAAGTCCAGCTACCATTTAAAACCAGACTGGATCGGTTAGGACTATTGCTTTTAGCATCTTTAACACAGGAGAAAGAAGTTCTTCCTCTCTTCCGCTTTGGCGAAGACGTCTATATTTTCCGTAAGGATGAACAGGAGACAGGATTCGGTTATTCTTCCGTTTCCTATCACGTATTAGAAGAAGAGACTTTCTTCAATCTTCTTTTCCGTCATCCCGATTCTGCTTCTTTTGAGCTTTCCCTTCCGAAGAAACAGGATAACCTTGTTCTATCGATGTCTATGGGACCGATCTCTTTGAACGAAGAAGGGAAGAAACTGGCTCTCTTGGATGGGAACGGATTCTTAGTCGGAGACAAGATTGTGGAAGCTTCTTTCAAGGAAATTTTTTCCTTTACAAAGAAAAACCTTCCGGAACTCCGGAAGGCATATCGCTTTGAAGAATAATCACTTCCCTTCGATCAGCGGGGAGAAGGTATCCATGATTTCTTTGAAGTGCGGTTGCTTGAAAGGATGCAATCCTTTGATACAGAGATAGGTGTAATCCTTGAAGTCGATCTCTAAGAAGAACTTCAGATTGAAATCGTTCGGATTGTTTTCGTATTTATAGGCTTTGTACTGTTCTTCGGTATGGTCGAGATCATAGGAGACGAAAAGAAGATTCAGAAGCGAATTGACTTCGTTCGTGGATAAGTTTCTTGTCTTCTCTCCGTTTTCATCGCTGGTCACCATCGTGTAGCCATCTTGGCTAGGCTTCAGTGTCAGGCGATAGACGGATTCGACCGAGTTAGGGTTCCGTTTCCAGAACGAAAGCGAACGGATGCCTTTCATTTCGAATCTCCGGTTTCGAAGAAATATTCAAAGAGATGATCGAGAGCAGGAAGATACGGTGGAAAACGGTTTTCTCCGGTATAGGTGATCTCTTCTTTATCTTTGAAAGTGAGAACCAAGCGGTAGGATTCACTCTGAGGAGTGATGAAACCGGTCAAAGTCTTATCCCAATCGAGGATGAAGAGTTGCTCAAAGAATAGAACCTTGAGCTTCTGCCATATATCTGTGATATCCTGCGGCTCAATCGGTTCGAGCATATGGTTTGCGTGGAGGACGGAAGGCTCTAAAAGGATCTTTCCGTCTTTTTCTTCGATAAGGACACGGTTTTCTTCTCCGTCCTTATGTTTTTTCTCATAAGAGAAAGAAACTAAGTTATCTTCTTTCTCTTTCAGTTTCTTTCCATCGTCGACACCGAAATCTTTCTTGCAGTCTTCGCATTCATACCCGTGGGTATGATAGACGCTGTCGGAGAAGGGAACTGTGTTCTCTTTTCCGCAATGAGGACAAATGACACTCATAACTGATCTCCTTTCTGAAGATGGCAGATCGCTAATAGGCTATCACCTTCTTCTTCACTTAAGATTCTGGTTTTACCTTCTTCAAGATCTCCTAAGGTGATCGGACCTAAGGCGATTCTTTTCAGGGCAACTACATCATAGGAGAAATGACCGAAGATGCGCTTGACTTCATGATATTTTCCTTCGGTTACGGTCAACGTAGCGTGATATTCATCTAAGATCGTAAGCTTGGAAGGTGCCGCTGTTTCTCCTCTTCCGATATCGAGAGGTTGATTCATCAGGTCTACTAAGGTCGGTCTGAGAATATGGTTTACGGTCACCGCATAAGTCTTCGTGACTTCGGTATGGGGATGAGCAAGCCTCGCATTAAGAACCCCGTTATCGGTCAGTAAGAGAAGACCGGTGGTATCCTGGTCAAGTCTTCCGACCATCCGTAATCGGGAACGGTATTCTTCCGGAATGAGATTCATTACCGAAGGATAGTTTTCATCCTTCATCGAGCACATATAGCCGGCTGGTTTATTGAGCATCAGAATCGTATAAGGGACATTCGGAATCTCTTTGCCGTCTACTTCGATGCGGTCGCTTCCTTTGATCTGAAGCGAATAATCGGAGATGACTTTGCCGTTCACTTTGACTTCGAAGCGGCGGAGGACTTTCTTAGAGGCTCTTCTCGACCCGTAGCCGTGAATAGAAAGAAAACGATCGATTCTCATCGCTTGTTGCTACCTTTCGGAAGAGGAAGAGAATTCATTTCACGGTAATCCTCTCTATTGAGTCTACGATAACCGTGGATCGTAAGACCGATAGAGACAAAGAGACCTGCAAAAGCACAGGTGAGGATGGTGATGAGCTGAACGTACTGCGTGGTGACATTGGAATAATAAGGAGCATGCATTTTAAAGAGGAAAGAAACGAAGACACTGGTCAATGTGAAAGCAAAACCAAGGGCGTGTTTTTCGGCAGCTAACGAGTATCTTCCTAAAACCCGCTTTTTATGTTGAACAAAGAAATGGTCGAAGAATTGATACCCGACATAACCGAGAGCAATTCCTAAGAAAGTGACGACAAATAAGGAGACGTTTGTGTGTTTATAAAGGAACGTATTCAAAGCGGAAGAATAGAGAACATAGTTATTGAAGAAATAGAAGATTGTTCCGATGCTGAATCCGGTAAAACAGAGAAGGAAACTGGCAACGAGGAATAAGAAGAAAGCCAGAGCTACTTTTCCGCCGGTCAGTTCGGTAGGTTCTTTGATAAACATGGTGCAGAGAAGGAATCCGATGAAGACGACAAAGAAGAGAATCGCAGAACGAATATAACTGGTAGTGTTCTTTCTTGCGCGGAAGAAACGGTATCCTTCCAGAACACAGAAACCTAAACTCATGGAACCGATAGCGGCATAGACGGCGGTTGCATAATTCTCTTTGAGCATCGAAACCGGAACATAGAAGAAAAGGAAAAATCCAACCAAAGCTCCTATAAGATAGCTTAGACGATGCGTCAACAAGAAAAGAAGACGATCCTGGATTGTCTTGCTTTCCGCTAATTCTCTTTCTTTACGGAAACCTAGGGTTTCTTTTAAGGCGTTCGTATTGAAAAGAGGAACTCCGCAGGTGAAACCTAAAAGCAGGCCCTGAAGGAGTCGTAAGCAGATGTTTCCAAAGGTGATTTTTTCTGTATGGTCTTGTTCGTTCATGGCTTTTATTATACCCTTCTACCTCTCTTTTTTCTCTTTCTTTTTCCTAGCAAAGAGACGCCTTCAGAGCTTCTTGGAAAAATAGTTCAGAAAAGCGCTTCAGAAAGGAGAAAAAAGAAGAAGTAGAGGCTATAATGATTGCGAAAAAATAGGAGGTTCTCTTTTATGGAGAAGTTACGTAAGCTGAATGTCTGTTTCTATGGTTGTGCTGCTCTTCTCACCTTCATCTGCTTCTTTATTCCATTCGGTGCCGGTCTTTCGGCTTCGGGATTCGGAATGACGGTTTCGGTCTCTCTTTATTCCCTCACTTTCGGAGATGGTCTCTTAGCCGGTGACTTAGTTGCTTGGATCCTGATGCTTCTTGCCTTCCTCTGCTTCGGCGGTGCGATTGCTCTGAAGTATCTTGTCAAAGAAGATCTTTGCAATGTCGGTACTTCGGCTATCGGCTCTGTTCTTGCTTTAGTTGCCGGTATCCTTTATTTCTGCACCAGTGCTTTCAATGGTGGTGGAGATTTAGGTGTTGCTGCTATCTTCAACGGCATCCTTCTTATCTTAGCCGCTCTTGTCGGACTTGTTCCGCTCTGCGATACTGTCATCAAGAAGTAATTCTTCTTTAAGTAATGAATCCCTGTCGGCTTCTTTCTCGGAGTAGAGAGAAGCCAATTTTTATTGCCTTTTTCTTTTCTCGCAGTTAGTATTTCAAAGTATGAACGAAATGCATTTTAAGAGTAATCCCATTAAAGAGAATTGGACGAAAGAGAAGAGCTACGCCTGGGTATCTCTCTTCTTTTCTGCCTTTGCTTTCTTCTTACCATTCTTTGCTGTACTAGGAACGCCCAGTAAAGATAGCTACACTTTTGTCAGTGGCTTTTCTTCCTTTTTTTATCTTCAGGATAGAGAAGCGGGTTCCCTTTATCTCTCTACTTCCGCATACTTAGTTTGTTATTGCCTGACTTTGTTCTTACTTGTCTTTTCTCTGCTTGCTTTAGGAAACAAAGAAGAGAAAAAGGAAAAGCGTTTTGCGCTTGTGTTAGCGATTGTATATGTACTGAAAATAGCAGCTGCTTTCTTAGCCTTAGGAACTCTTTTCTCCTGTAGAGAAATGAACATCTATCCGGAATACGGATCCTATCTTAATGGGATTCTGACTTCGGTTTTCTTCTTAGGCAGCCTTGTTCTTTATCTTGTTTTCCACATCAAATCAAAGAAGGAAAACTAAGGCTTCATAAGGACGTAATATTTTTGATTCTTCAGAGTAGTTTTCTAATAACAACTTTTTATCTTTATAGTAAGATAATGATTCTGGAATCTTCCTCTTTTTATTGCTTAGATTCAATACGACAAGAGCTTTCGCCTCCTTCGTTTCTCTTGTATAGACAAGAACATCTTCCGGAGATTCTAAGAACGAAATCGAACCATAAGTGAAGACTTGCTTTTCTTCTCTCAAGGCATTGATTTTCTTGAAGAAAGATAGAACACTTTGTGAATTTTTTAAGGCATCTTTTGCGTTGTATTTCTGACTCAGCGGATTATAGGGTTGCCAAGGCTTTGCCTTCGGATTGCTGGAGAAACCGAAATCCGGACTTTCGTTATCGAAAGCCATCGGTGCTCTTTCATCTTCTCTTCCATAGCGATGCGCTAACCTTAGACTCAGTTTCTTCGGAAGATGATAGCCGCGGGCAATCTGATACGTAGCTTTCGTCACACAGTCCGTACATTCTTCGATTCTTAACGGCTTTGGATAATCATGAGAGGCAAACTCCTGACCTTGATAGATAAAAGGAGTTCCCCGCAAAGTATATTGTAGAGTGAGGAGCATCTTTGCTCCCATGAGTTCGTCTTTCCCATACACATAGCGGTTGAAAACACGATGCTGATCATGATTTTCAAGGTAGTTACCGTTCCAATCGACTTCCGTTTGCCAACGGATGATGGCTTCTTTTAATTTTTTCGGCGGGATTTTCATCGAGAGCAGAGATGGGTTGAGATTTGCGATATCGAACTCAAAGAAAGTATCGAGTTCTCCGTTCTCTTCGTACTTCTTTCCGTCTTCGGTAGTTATCGGACCACCGCATTCCCCAATCAGAACACCACCTCTCGGTTCGACTACATCCTTTTGAATTTTCTGAAGGATTTCGTGGTTACCTTGGGTGGCTACATAGTGTTCCACTCCTACCGGTGCAAAAGGAGATGCCTTCTTACCATCTTCGTAACTTTCTTTATATATTTCGGAAATGACATCACAGCGGAAACCATAGACACCTTTATCCATCCAGAATGCCATGATATCTTCGACTTCTTTGAGAACAGCAGGGTTATGCCAGTTCAGATCCGGCTGTTGCTTTGAGAAGATATGGAGGTAATACATACCTTCTTCTCCGGGAACTTTTTCCCAGGCGGGACCGGTGAAGTTGCTGGTCCAGTTGTTCGGATAGGTGTAGTTTCCTTTCTTGTCTTTCCTTCCTTTGCGGAAGACATAGTAATCTCGGTATTTCGACTGCGGATTTTTCAGAGCTTCCTGAAACCAAGGATGTTGGTCCGAAGTATGATTCACCACCAAATCCATCACGAGTTTCATGCCTCGTTTATTGACTTCGGCTAAGAGCTCGTCAAAATCTTCCATCGTTCCAAAGATTGGATTGATGTTCCGATAATCGGCGATGTCATAGCCCATATCAAACATCGGGGATTTATAGATTGGGGATAACCAAAGGATCCGGATACCTAAATCTTTTAGGTAATCTAATTTAGAGATAATACCTCTCAGATCTCCTTTTCCGTCTCCATTAGAATCACAGAATGAAATCGGATAAATCTGATAGACGGCATGTTCTTTTAAGAATTCTTTGCTGTTCATACCATTAGTTTAAGCTAGACGAAAAAAAGACAAAAGAAAAACTTCCTCGATTTTGCTCGGGGAAGCCGTTTGCCATTACTTAACGAAGATTAGTCTTTCCAGGAGAAGGTAAGCTTGGCGTTGACATAGTCGCCATTATCCTTCGTGGTCTTGGAAGTATAGCTGGTGATGTAACCATACTTATCGAATTCTTCGGTATCATCGCCATCGACGACCTTGAATCCGTTGATATAGTATTTCGCACCATCGATTTCGGAAACAGACTTGGCAGAATAGTTAGCGAAAGCAGCAACAGCAATAGCGGTGGCATCGGTTAAATCCGCAGTCTTGGCCGGAGCCCAGACACCGAGAGTGAGAGCTAAATCGTAGTTGATATCGCTCTTATCGGTAGTGGTATTACCGGATTTGGCCTTGTAGGAACCCTTGACGGTGCAGGATTTGTAGGTATGAGATTCAACAGCCTTGGCGGCAGTGTTGAAATCCGCATAGCTGACTTCCTTAGCGCAACCAGTTAACGAAAGAGCTAAGACACCTAAAGCAGCAAAAGCACGTAACGACTTTCTCATGATTTTTTATTCCCCCATTCATGATACAGGGAAAAGTACGGAAGTATCTTTTCCTGTCGGGCTTATTCTAGTGAAAAGAAACTTTGTTTGCAAAGAAGAATATCGCGAAAGTCTACTTTTTTAGAATAATGGAACAAAAAAGGTATATTTGTTGCAAAAACCGAAAAAGATTCTTTGGCTTTTACGTAGAATTGTCAACTTCTGTTGGATATCAACCAAATGTTGAAACTATCGAAAACCTTGAAGCGGACTTACGAGTGGAGGGTTCTTTTCCATTGCCGGTTCTCGGCTGCGTAATTAACCTCTGTATAAGAATAATAATATTTTTTTCTTCTCTAAAAGATGATATAGTTTTAGAGGCGCATTCCTCAAGGCGTCCTTTTCTTTATGAGCTTTGAGGGCTGTGAGTGCTATTCCACGAACACGAGGAGACTGCTAACATGAGCTTTTTAGACAAGGTATTCCGAATTGACCAGCGTGCTTTTAAGAAGATTGAAAAGAAAGCTGCTCCGGTTTTAGCCTTAGGCGATGATTATGCCAAATTCACTGATGATCAGCTGAAAGCGATGACTCCCTACCTCAAGAAAAAACTTGCCGACTTACAGGCCGGTGGCATGAAGCTTGAGGATGCTCTCGATGAGATTCTTCCGGAAGCGTTTGCGACTGCCCGTGAAGCCGGCCGCCGTGTTTTAGGCCAGTATCCTTACCCGGTTCAGGTCTTCGGTTCCACCGTTTTAAACGAAGGCGATGTCGCCGAAATGAAGACCGGTGAAGGTAAGACTCTTACCGCCACTATGGCCGTTTATCTCAACGCCCTTGCCGGTAAAGGTGTCCACGTCGTCACCGTCAACGAATACCTCGCTTCCCGTGATGCCGAGTGGATGGGTAACATTTATCGTTTCTTAGGTCTCACCGTCGGTGTCAACCTCCGTGAGAAGTCGACGCAGGAAAAGCAGGAAGCCTATAAGTGCGATATCACCTATACGACCAACTCCGAATTAGGCTTCGATTATCTTCGTGATAACATGGCGAAATCGGTCCAGAACCGTGTCTTACGCGGTCTTCACTTCGCTATCGTCGATGAAGCCGATTCCATTCTTATCGATGAATCCCGTACCCCGCTTATCATTTCCGGTGGTAGCGGCATCACCGCTTCTTCCTATGTCACTGCGGACCGTGTCGTCAAGATGATGCGTAAGGATAGAGATTACACAATCGATGTCGAAAAGAAGGTTGCTTCCTTGACCGATAAGGGTGTTGCCTTAGTCGAGAAGATGTATTCGATCGATAACCTCTACGATGCTCAGTGGGCGGATTTAACCCACCGTATCACGCAGGCTTTAAAAGCCAACTACATCATGAAGCGTGATACTGAATACATGGTTCAGGATAACGAGATTCTCTTAATCGATGGTTTCACCGGCCGTGTTATGAAAGGCCGTGAATACTCCGATGGTTTACAGCAGGCTATCCAGGCGAAGGAACACGTCGAAATCAAACCGGAGACGGTCACTCTTGCGACTATCACTTATCAGAACTTCTTCCGTCTTTACGATAAGCTCTCCGGTATGACCGGTACGGCGAAGACCGAGGAAGAGGAGTTCCGTAAGGTCTACAACATGCGTGTTATCTGCATCCCGACCAATAAGCCTGTCATCCGTATCGATGATAAGGATCTTCTCTTCGGAAATGCGGAAGCAAAATACAACGCTCTTGTTGCGGAAGTCAAACGCAGACACGACCTTGGTCAGCCGGTCCTTATCGGTACGCCTTCGGTCGAAAAGTCTGAAATCGTCGATATGAAGCTCAATGCTTTAGGAATTCCGCACGAGGTTCTCAACGCGAAGAACCACGCCCGTGAAGCGGCGATTATCGCGCAGGCGGGTCAGCGTGGTGCGGTTACGATCGCAACCAACATGGCAGGCCGTGGTACCGATATTAAGCTTGGCCCTGGGGTCAAGGAATTAGGCGGTCTTGCGGTTCTTGCTACCGAAAGAAACGAATCCCGTCGTATCGATAACCAGCTCAAAGGCCGTTCCGGCCGTCAGGGTGATCCGGGTTATTCCCGCTTCTATGTCTCCCTTGAAGATGATATCTTTATCCGCTTCGGCCGTAAGTCGAGCAAGGAGTTATACGAGAAGCTCGGAGATGAAGCCTTCCAGTCGAAGATGATGTCTTCTTCTATTACCCAGGCGCAGAAGCGTGTGGAAGGGCAGAACTTCGATACCCGTAAACAGCTTCTCAACTACGATGACGTTCTCTCCCGTCAGAGAAAATTCATCTACGAAAGACGTGATCACATCCTCTATTCTGCTTCTGTCTCCGATACGCTTCCGGATTACTTCAAGACCACAGCGAAGAAGATCTGCTCCGAAGCGGTCTACACCAAGGATCAGGAACAGGTTATCGATGGTAAGAAACTTCAGGAAGCCTGCGTCAAGACTCTCTCGGTTTCTCCGGATATCTGCCCGGCCGAACCTTTCGATGGAGCTAACCTTCAGGATGCGATTGAAATCTTAGCGGCCCGTTTAGAAAAAGCTTATAACGAACACAGCAAAGATTGGACCGACGATATGCGTAATTTCGCCGAGAAGACCGTCACCTTGGATTCTATCGATAGACGTTGGACGAAGCACATCGACCAGATGTCGAAGCTCCGTGATGCCATCTGGCTTCGTTCTTATGCGCAGACCGACCCGCTTCAGGCTTACACCAACGAAGGCTTCAAGATGTTCGACGATATGAATAACGCCATCGCTATCGATATCGTCCGCACGCTTCTCCATGTTGTCTTCCGTCAGAACCCGAGCGCGGTTCACGAGAACATCCAGAAGGCTCCGGTCAACCAGAAAGCCCCTGGATTGACTCCGGAGAAAGTCAAGTTCAATCCGAGCGCCGTTTCGAACATCACCCCGGATGATGACGGCATCGACCGTTCGAATCCGCAGGCGAAGATCAACTGATGAATCAAGCCTACCTCTCTAAGTATTCCCTGAGGGGTAGGCTTCTTCGATACGTAATATATAAATAGAAAGGAGTGCCGAACAATGAAAGAACTGTCCGATTTACAGAACACCTATGATTCGTTAAACGCGCAGCTGCTCGATTTGCAAGGCTGTCTTTGACATCCCTGCACTTCAAGCCCGCGCCGAGGAACTATCCAAGAAAACGGAGGATCCCGCTTTCTGGAAGAACCCTGCTTTAGCCAAAGACATCAACCGCGAACTTGCCGACTGCAACGGTAAGATCAACGCAATCGCCGATTATCAGAAGAAGTTAGCCGGTATCAAAGAATCCCTGGACTTCCTTCACGAAGAGATGGATCAGGATATTTTTGTTGATGCCGATCAGCAGCTTATCGCTCTGAGCAAAGACTTCGATGCTTTCCAGAAAAACCTTTTCTACTCCGGCAAATACGATAGCGAAGACGCTATTCTCGAATTCCATCCGGGAGCGGGTGGAACCGAAGCTCACGATTGGGCGGGAATGCTTCTCCGTATGTACGAAAGATATTGCGAAGCCTATGGTTTCCACTATCGCGTCATGGATTTTATCGAAGGGGAAGAAGCCGGTATCTCCTCTGCCACTCTCTTAGTGACAGGTAAGAATGCCTATGGAAACTTACGCGGAGAAAACGGCGTTCATCGTCTTGTCCGTATCTCTCCGTTTGATGCTGGTGGTTCTAGACATACTTCCTTTGCTTCCGTCTCCGTTGTTCCAGAGATCAAAGAAGGAATCGATATCAAGATCAATCCGACCGATTTAAGAATCGATACCTATCATTCTTCCGGTGCCGGTGGACAGAACGTCAACAAGACCGAATCTGCCGTCCGTATCACGCATCTCCCGACCGGGATTGTTGTCTCCTGTCAGATCGAACGTGATCAACTAGCCAATAAGGAATTCTGTATGGCGATGCTGAAGTCGAAACTCTTCCAGCTCGAAGAGAAGAAGAGACAGGCCGAGATGGATAAACTCGGCGGTGTGAAGAAGGATATCTCCTTCTCCAGCCAAATCCGTTCCTATGTCTTCTGCCCGTATACCTTGGTCAAAGACCATCGCGACGATTACAGCGAAGTCAATGTCCAGTCGGTGATGGACGGCAATATCCAAGGATTCATCGATAACTATCTCAAGTGGGATTTTAAGCGGACGCACAGCGCGAAAAAGACTGCTTAAGGAGAAAAACTATGTCGAAATTTTCTCTTTGGGTGAACAAGGAGAAAGAGATGATCCGCCACGAATTCGCTCATGAAAAGCCGAAGAAAATCGTGGTGAACGCTCTTTATATCTTACTTGGCGCCCTGCTTTATTCGATCGCCGATTCGTTCTTCATCATCCCGATGAACATCGTCTATGGCGGTGTTTCCTCTCTTTCGATTATTCTGCATTGGTTCACGCCGCAGCTCAGTGTCAACACCTATGTTCTTATCTTCTCCTGGGCTTTCTTCGCTTTAGGCTTGTTTACCATCGGCCTGAAGTATTCTCTGAAATCGCTGATCTTTGCTATCGCCTATCCGTTATTCAACATGTTCTTCGAATGGCTGATTTCGGTTTCTGTAATCGATGGAGTCCACATCTTCGATGTCACCTCCATCAGCTCTATCCAACTTGCCAACACGACGATTGATGCTGATAATCCCGAATTGCTTCCGGTGATGTATCTTGTCAGTGGAATCATCGGCGGTCTTCTCTCTGGTGCCGGTATCGGATTGACTTATGTAGGCGGTGGTTCTTCCGGCGGTACGGATGTCTTATCCATCCTGATGAATAAGTTCTTCCATATCCGCTTAGGTACCGCTACCTTCTTAACCGATTCCTGCATCATCTTCGTCTGCTTCTTCGTCAATGGTCGAAACTTACTTCCGCTTCTGATTGGTTTCATCACCGATATGCTTTGCACACAGATGATTGATAAGGTCTTCTTAGGTATGAACCAGTATTCTTTGGCTCTGATCACTTCTCCGAAATGGGAAGAGATCAATAACTTCATCAATAAAGATCTCGGAAGAGGAACCACTCTTCTCAGTGCCAAAGGCGGTTACACCAAGAAAGATATGACGGTCATCGAGGTCTGCTTCGACCGTCAGGATTATCCTCTCATCAAACAATCCATCTATTCGATTGATCCCGATGCTTTTGTCACGGTGATGTCGACGAGAGAGATTCTCGGTTATGGTTTCTCCCGTGATACACCGAAAGTCGATGAGAAAGATGTTCCGGTCAATCCGGATGAAACCAGAAAGCTCATTGCGAAAGCAAACCGCAAACGTCGGAGAATGGATTACGAAGACTGAAAGAGAGCCCCTAGGCGGGCTCTTTTTTGAGGAAAGAAGAAAGGTATTTCTGTCAGGAATCTATTAGCGATTCTTATAATAAAAACAGGATTGGTTTTGAAAGCAACTCGGTAAGACTGGGACGAAGCTCAAGAAGAGCTACTTGCCGTCTGACAGTCTAAGGAAGGAAGAAGCTCGTTTCCGGAACTCTCTTCGATTTCTCTCGCTTCCGTATAACAGAAGAGAAGAAAATCGCAGGTAAATCTTTGATAAAAGAAAAAGGAGAACACGTTGACGTTTCTAAGCGATTTTCTTCGTCTTCAGTAAAT
>ONBI01000002.1 GCA_900316035.1 uncultured Eubacteriales bacterium | reverse complement strand
ACACATCATCTTCCATAGGAAGAGAGTTTTCGTCTGTCAATTCGATATAATGAAAATGATTCAGAAAAGTATTGACTTCATTTAGAAAGTCAAAAAAACAGCCTTTTAACTTATTTGTTAAAAGGCCACAATAAATTCTAGAGAATGAGATTGTTCTACTTATTAATAAAGTTAGTATGTCCTTTGTCGCGGGAAGGCTGCAAGATTTCATCCCCAGCATTCGTATAAATAGCATCGTAGTCTTCTAGTTTCTGCGTGCGATAAGGATACGAATTGGCAAACTTGTTCTTATCTACAAGAAGAATATGTTTATCGCTTCTCAAGAAAGCCGAATGCTTGATCTGCATTGTTTCTATTGTCGGCTCATAGGTACCGTCTTCCTTAATCGCAGCACAGGAAGAAAGCATCAGATCAATACGGAACTTATTGAGCATCTCATCGGCAAAAGAGCCATCGGTGGAATAAGAAGAGTACTGAATCACACCGCCTAAGAAAATAACTTTGACATCCTTTTTATTCGATAACTTCATCGCTAACTGTAAACCATTTGTAATGATGGTCTTATAACGGAAATCCAGACGTTCCGCTAAGGCAAGACAAGTCGAAGAGTTATCAATGAAAACCGTATTGAAAGAAGGAATAGCTTTCAAAGCGATAGAAGCTGTCTTCTCCTTATCCGAAGCGTTCTTCTCGATACGGACGAAAATATTGACCTCATCCACTTCATCGACAAAGACGGCACCACCATGGGTTCTCTGAATCATACCGAGTTTCTGCATCTCACTGAGATCTCTACGTACGGTAGCCGGAGAAACATAAAGAATCTTTGCCAATTCATCAACCGTTGCTCTTCCGTGTTCCTTGAGATAATCGGAAATGAGTTTGAAACGCTCACTGGTGAACATATTATCGGCCATATTTCGGTTCCTCTTTTTCCTTATTATGTTTATTCCTGTTCATTTATGCAAGAGTTTGATTCTTAACCGAAAAAACAGGGTTACTGGCCCTGCTGAGGAACTACTTTGCTAATCTTTCTTCAATCTCTTTGAGATTATGACAGAAACAAAGAAGACTATGATTCTTCGGAGTGAGGAATCCTTCCTCCTCCATCACATCAAACTGCTTTTCTAAGAAGTCGTAATAGTGATCCACACTATAGAAAATAATCGGTTTATGTTTCGGTGCCAAAGTATCTAAACAGAAAGTCTCTGCAATCTCATCTAAAGTTCCGGCAGCACCAGGAAGAGCAATCGAAGCATCGGCAAGACTACGCATCTTCTCCTTACGGCTTTTCATATCCGTAGTAACAAAGAACTCCGTAAGATTCTCTTTTCCTTTTCCTTCGGCTTGAAAGAAAGTAGTCTCAACACCGATTACTTTTCCTCCTGCTTTCAGGCAGGCATCGGAAAGAATATTCATCAATCCCGTCTTCGATCCTCCATAAACTAACGTATGATGATTCTTTCCAATCCAAGTTCCGAGTTCTTCCGTAGCGTCTGCATAAATCTTTTTCTTCCCGAAAGTAGAACCGAGATAGACTGCGATATTCATATTGTTCTTGCTCCCTTTTTAAACTTCCTTCATTCTATCAGAAACCAAGATGAGGCCTAAAAGGAAAAAGAAAGGCATCTTGCCTCATGAACGTATAGAGAGGTAATTTCAAAGTCTTTTGGTAGATGTTAAACCACTATTGAAAATGCAAATAATAAACATCTTTCCTAATTATTTCGTGCATAGTTCTAATAATATTAGCGCCTATTTTCACTTAATATTCAAAACTGATTATATGGGTTATTCCCCGTTTTCGGATACTTGGCGAATTTTCGTTCCTATAGTTGGCGGAATTTTGTTCCGAGAGTTGGCGGAAAATAACGCAAACTTTTTCCTTCTTTTTTACGTCGGATTTACAACCATTTAGAAATAAGGAAACAACCTTTGTGAGATAATAAAGCCATCATGAAAAAAGAAAAACTATTACAGAGAAAAAGAGCTTGTATCTTCGATCTCGATGGAACTCTCTTTGATTCCTTAGGAATCTGGAGTGAAATCGATGCCCGTTTCTTTGCTATGCACGGAAAACAGGTACCCGAAGACTACAATCAGAGAATCGCTCATAAGAACTTCCAGGATATCGCTCTCTTCACCAAAGAAGAATACGGATTCCAAGAATCGGTTTCGGAAATGATGAAAATCTGGGATGACTGGTCGAAAGAAGCGTATCAGAAAAAAATTCAGACCAAACCAGGCGCCAGAGAATTCGTCAAAGAACTCTATGACAAAGGTTTTGCCTTAGCCGTTGTCACCAGTAACCGCAGAGAACTTTATGAACCTTGCCTAGTAAGAAACGGAATCTATGATTGCTTCTCGGTCCTTCTGAACACCAACGATCTCAATACCACCAAAGCCGATCCTTTTATCTTTGAAGAAGCTTCGAGAAGACTACATGTACCTGCTTCTGAAACTCTAGTCTTCGATGATGTCTCGGCTGCATTAAAGGCCGCAAAAGATGCCGGTTATACCACGGTCGGTATCTACGATAAGATCAACCTTCCGGATATCGAAAACATCCTCAAGTATTCCGATATCTTCTTAGGTAGCTTCTTAGAGCTGAAGTAAAAATATCTCTGAAGGAAAGAAATCCGGTCACCCAAGTAAGGCAACCGGATTTCTTTATTTCTCGTCTTTCAACATCCTTTTTGTAAGCTTACGCAGAGCTTCCTGTTCCTGATAAAGAACAAAGAGAGCTAACAAGTCAGCAAGGGTATCCGTATAGAATTCTTTGGTGCTAGCCGTTGATTTCCCGTTGATGCCTCTTGCTAAAGATATCAGAGAGAAAGAAGAAAGCATCTTTTCGCAATAAGCATAATAGGCTTCTGTTCCACAGTTACCTTGTAATAGGTTGACACTATGGACGATGAACTTCGGATCTAAAGAGTAGACATACTCCAAAGCCTCTCTTGTTAAGAAGAGAACATTCGGAAGAAGGTTCGTCATCTGGGAATAAGCCTTGATGAAGTTATCGACATAGAAAGAATAAGTAACTTCATTCGGAAGAAGAACTTCCTTGATCTCTTCTTTCGGTTCCTGAGAGACAACGGCTGCAACCGAATCATCCAACTGATTCATCGTTTTATCTAAATCTTTGATCAGAGAGGAAGGAGTGAGAAAATCCTCCATCATCAAGGCAGCATCCGGACTCATATAGAAACCGGAAGCTAAGGCTAAATGATAGACCCTCGTCGAAGAATAAAGATAAGAGAAAGTTCCCGGTTTCAGAGCGAAGGTAGTAGTGATGGTGAATTTACTTTCTTCCTGCTCTCCGACTTCTCCGAAATGAAGAAGATCGTGAATCTCTTCCCCCGTGTTGTCCTGGTCTTCTAAAAGATAGTTGACCATTCTCACATCGAAGATATCCGGTAAACCAAGACCGGAGACAATCAGTCTTGCTCTTAGCGTAGGAGACTTGATGTAGGCATATTCTCTCTTACAGACTTCCAAGGCCTGTAATAAGAGGGGGAAATCTTTTTCCGGTAAGGAGAAAGCACGGAGATCTTTGCTCTTGCTATAAGCTGTGAAGATCGTTCCCGGAGCAACATAACACTGCTTCTTCTTATCGTAATAATAACCGACAAAATGATGCGGAAGGTCTTCCCCTTCCTGAACGATGGAACCGTAGACCGCGTGAAGGAAACTATCGGCAAAGGATTGGACAATCTTCGCATAGTTATCCGTGAAAACAGGATCATCGTATTCCTGCGGTGCTTTTCCGAAAAGCGGATCACGGAAATACTTGCGGAAGCTCACTTTTCCCATTTCGGATAATTTCCGATAAGGAGCATTGACCGCGCGGGAATTCGTGAGATCCTCATGCGAAGAAAGAGCGCAGCAGGCAAGATAATAACGGAGATAATCATCGCTGAGATAATACTGATACGTCTGCGGAAGATAATGCGGAAGAGGGAATATAAAGGCGCTACCGGTTTTCTGTGTCAACAATAGTCCTCTTCGGATACCTTCGGCAAAGACTTTCATCCGCATCAGGGATTCATCTTTTCGGAGTAACTCCTGATGATCTTCTCTATAAAGAAGAGAAATATCCTTTTCGAAAACAGGGTCATAAAGTTCTTCTTCTCTTCCCTTCGGAAGACCCATGAATTCTAAGTAACCACCGGAGATTCCAAAAGGAACATCATAGGAGAGCTCTCTTCCGAAAATCGGAAGAGCAATCGGGAAAGTAGAGGAGGGATTCTCACTATCGAAAAGAGTATATAAATCAGCCATCTTGTCAATAGCATCTTTATCCTTCACATCGAAATACATAGGACTATCTAAAGTCTTACTATACCCGATAAATCTTCTTCCTTTATGAACATAAGGAAGAGGAAGCGTAGGATCATAGAACACCTCACCTTCCTGAAGAAGCTCCACGATACGACTCTGCGGCGCACGGAAAAGAGCATCGCAGGCACTCTTAGCCGGAGCAGCAAGAAGATACTCAGCACCGACCTGAAGAAGATCCGCTAAAAGAGAAGGATTGAGATCTTTATCTTCCTGCATCAAAGCATCATAGGCTTCATCCGCCGAATAACCTTGGCGGAGATAATCAAAGAGCTTCTTCACCGGAACTAAGACACCGTCTTTTTCAAAATGGATTAGGAAGTTAGAGAACTTGGTCGTCAAAGAAGAATTTCCAAAAGAGAAGGAAGAAGATTCTCTCTTCTCTATGGCTTCATGGAAAACAGAAACATTTCCTTGGAAGAGAGGATCCAGGATCGGATCCGGTTTTTCCTGATAGAAAAGGGAGTTATTATCCGGTTCTTCCGAGAAGATAAAAAGATCCGAGAAGAAGACCCCTTTGGCTTCATGATGACGTAAGAAGAAAGGAAGATCACTCTGCCAGTTACGATACGAATACTGATTACCGGAATTATCGATGAGAGTCAGCATCAATCCATAGTGGCTATAAGCGATATTCTTCTTAAACGGAAGCAAAGCTAAGAAAGAATCGCTATCTCCTTCTTCAAAGTCAAAGTACTTCACTTTCTCTAACGCCGGATAAGGAAGACCCATCAGACGTAAGAAAACAGACGGAACATAACCGAATTCCGGCTTTCTCTTGAAAAAGGCTTTGACGGCATGGAAGGCAGTAGCAATGCTCTTCTTCCGATCACTATCGAAAGTGTAATCCTGAGGAACGAACTTTTCTTCCGTCTGTTTCGTCTTCTCATTCAAAGAGAACTGACGATACGAAAGAGCGTACATCTCCTGATGGATACCTTGATAAAGGAAGCGATTCTGGAAACCGAGGCCTTCAAAATCGTGATCGAGAACCGTGAATCCGAATAAACCGCGGATATGGTAATACTTGCGGTAGAACTCGTTCATCAGATCCTTTGCTAAGGCAAAGAAGTAATTTCTCAAAGCGAGAATCAAAGGAACATGAGGATCGTTTTCCGAATAGGCATCCAATCTTTCTCCAGAGAAAGCAAGGGCTGCTTTCTTCGTGAGAGTCATATTATCGAGAGGTTTATAAAGAGAAAGATAGACATCCTTCGTGATAGTGAAAGGATCATCGACAAAGTCCATGATCAGTTTATCCGCTGTCTCTTTCTCCTGTAACAGAGAAGCCGGAATCAGATCTTCTTCGACATAGAAAGGATAGCAGTTCTCTTCATTCGGCATACTTCCTAAAACCCGTTCCGGATTCTGAAGGAAGATACCATGTTCAATCAGATAGTTGATACAACCGACAACGGAATCGTGGTCGGTAAGAAGAATCTGATCGTTGAGTTGATCGATATAGGAATACCCGGGGAAAAGACCATCTTCAAAAGAGATGTGGTCGATAATTTCCTGCGCGGTAAGAGGAACCGTTCTTCCGTCTTTCTTGGTGGCGGTCATCTCGGAAGGAAGGCCTAAAACCTGCGAAAGAACTTCGTTATTCTGTAAAGAGCCGTCGGTCAATCCGACACGCTTTGAATAGACCGGATACTTACTCTTCGAAATGAAATCCTGGTAAAAGCGGATGCGGGCTTTTAAAGAAGCCTCATCCTCTTTGGCCATATGATAGCCACCTTTTTCGTCGGTATAAACGTAATAGAAAGCCCCTTTGAGAACCGTGGGGTAACGGGTAGCTACACTTTTCTGTGAATGGGTGACAAAGGTATCGGCCGTATATTCCATAAGTTACCTCCCGACGTGGCTTTCTAATTCGGCATACTTCTCGTTGAGCTCTTGGACAAGATAGAGGAAGAAACCGATCATCGCTTGCATAACCGGTCCTTGGAAAGATTCCCGGACTCTTTGAATTTCAGGGAAATGTTCCAGTAAAGCATCTTTTGTCACTTTATTGAAATCATCGGTCATCAGATCCAGAATTTCCTGTGGAGAACGAAGATTCGCGTCTAAAAGAATACCAGAAGCGGTAGCAATTGCTTCCGCATTGTTCGAACCTACTTTGGCAAAATCATAAAGACGGTTCCGCAGAGTATCCTGCGACATGACAAAGAAGGTGAACAGAGCTTCCGGAACATTGTCTTCGGTATAGTCTAAGAAAGGAAGATTATCGCCTAAGGTCAAAGAAAGATCGTAGTGTCTTTCCGGATGATAGCGGACTTCCGGAGTCGTGTAATCCGAGAAGATACGGAAGCCATCATGGATCATCCGATTGACGGCAAAAGAGTATTCCGCTTCCTTGTTTTCCTTGTATGGGAAAGCCTTGGTAAAAGGTTGAATCAAGGCAGCATGGTTGACGTTCAGACAACGTCTGCAGATGCTCTCTTTAAAAGGAATTGCATCGATCAGATCTTCCACCGAGTTCTCGCTGAGATCAAAGTCCGCATACTTGAGAATGACTAAGTAAGGTACACCGACAACGCCTAAAAGAATCGGTGCTTCCAATTTCCGATCGTATCCTTTCTGCTGATAGGTGCGATCAAAAGCTTTTGCTAACGAGAGCATAGACTCCTTTTCACATGAGCAGAAATAATATTCTCCTTTCCGTAAATCATCGGTGTAGGCATTGTAGTACCTTCCTAAGATGACATAAGGATAAAGAAGACGAGGGTTGTAATCGAGATTCATCGTGATCTCGGTTTCACTCGGCGGAATGATATCCTGGGAGACGTTATAGGCGTACGCAACACCGATTACGAGATAGAGGAAGACAAGATGGGTGAAGACCATCATATGGGAGAAAAGAAGCATATAGTCTTCTTTTCGGCAATCAAACATAAGACGCTGAATCGTCTTATCCCCTAAGGATAAGAACGAAACCACTTGGGAGTAGTAGGTATCATTGGCTAAGGAATTCGGGAAGAAAGCCGAAAGCAAAGCAAGAACCATCTTCGCCGAGACATTCACATACGGAAGCAGAACAGGTTGAATATAAGCTCGATCGAAATGGAATAACCCCGTATAAGTTCCATCTTTCAGAGGTTCATAGAAAGAAGCTAAATCGTAGTTCTGATCGAGGATTCTTCCCGAAAGGAAGACACCGTTTTCGGCAGCCCTAGCAAAAAGATAAGTGAGATAAGCGTTATCTCTTCCGGAAGGAATATCGGTAAGAGTCGGATGATACGTCGGAATCGTATGATGGCAGAGATGGCAGAGGTTATCCTGATAAGGAAGTTGCGGAATCAGAGGCTTTGAGAAATCAATATCGGAAACAATATCGTTCGGTAAACCAATCTGCGTGAGAATGAAAGTATTCTCATCGGCCTGTTTCTTATTCTTCGGGAAAAGAGATTTATAGGTGTTGGAATAATACTGAATACTTCTTTCAATCGCATTCTTCTCCGAAGAACATAGATATGGTTTCGAGAAGAAAGAACGGCGGAAAGAATACGCAATCTTACCATAAGAAACATATGGATAAGGAAGCGTCGGTTCATACGTCTCAAACTGATTCGGCATACCATCTAAGGCAACCAGAATCAAAGCATCGTTTTCTCGGATTGCCTGTAAGCGGCATTCTCTTTCGACAATCGCAAGAGGATAAAGGAGAACATAGAAGAAGAACTTGAGAAGCTGGGCGCTCTTGATCTCCTGGCAATCGAAAGTGACAAGCATCAAGTCGACGGCTCTTTCAATCGTGATTCCTTTAAAAGCATGTAAGAAGAAAGCCGCCGCTTTTCCTTGCGAAGCATAGTCTAACTTCTTCAAAGCTTCTTTCAGTCCGTCCTGTTCATCCAAGCCTTGATAAAGAAGATAAGAAGGATAGACCTGTTCCGCTAAAGAGAATGTAACATTTTTCTCTTCGCTGAACAAAGTGGCTAATGAAGCACATTTCGGTGTGTTCCAAATACGGACAGTGAAGGTGTTAGTTGGATTCTCTTCTAAAAGAGGTCTTGAAGAGATGATCTCAACCCCCTCTTCAAAAAGTCTTCTTCCTAAGAAAGCAATCTCATGTTCCTTTTCGCCAGAGAGATAAGAATAGAAAGTATCGTATCTCTTAGCAGTCAGGAATCTTTCTTCCGAACTTCTTGCTTTCTCTTCAAAAGGAAGCGAAGCAAGTAAGGATTCTTTCGTGAAAGGCTCCTCTTTGTTCGGAATAGCTTCATAACCTTCATAAGGAAGTCCGAGATGACTATAGATCGTCAATAAAGAACCGTTCGGGCAATCTTTCAGAGTCTCATCAATCAATAAAGAAATCTTCTCTTTATCCTGCGGATCAAAAGCAAAGGTTCCTTCTTTTCCCGTAGAAGAGAACATATCGGCATGAGAAGCCGATAAAGAATAGACAAGATGATCCTGCGACTGGAACTTTGCAATCGTGAGATAAGAGAGTTTCGAAGTGACTTTATTCAGAACCTTAAAGCAATAACGGTCATAAAGGACATTGATCAAAGAAGAAATGTATTCTCTTAACAGGAATTCATACTTCCTTCGGAAGGTAGGATCCTGATTGAGATCGGCAAGTCTAGCATCAAAGCGGTCGTTGAGGAAGAAATCGACTCGCTCCTGTAAAGAGAAGGAATCGTATTTCTTCATCTCCGTCACAAACTCATTGGTGCATTTTTCCCCTAAGAAATCGATAGCAAACCGATCGCTGGTCGCCTGATGATAAAGCGTCTTCAGTTCGGGATCAAAACGGGATTCATCAAAGAAAACCGGTAAGGAAGTAATCTCCCGATTCATGAAAGGCTTCGTCTCATCGTAAAGGAAGAAGACACCCGAATTCAGGCAGAAAAGTTTGAAATCATCCCGATACGACCAACTGCTCTTCTTATCTCTCTGAATCAGATAATAGCAGGAATTCTTTAAGTCCTTGAGCCCATCGACAAACGTGATCTGCGAAAGGATATCCTTGCTGAGATCAAGACGGCGATAGAGAGAATCCGGTAACCCAAGAACCTGTTTTAAGACACGGGGATCACGAACCGGTTGGGCATAGAAATTCTTGCCATCGTAAACGGGATACGTATCTCCTTTGAGAATGAAGTTCTCATAGAAAGAAAGAGCTGCTTCAATCGAAGGCTTATCCTCACTTGGAATCACATAGTTATCTTCGTTATCCAGAAAAGCGACATGGAAAAGACCGAATACCGCTTTTCGGTATTCGGCACGGAAGGTGATAGCGAGCTCCTGCTCGCGGTAAAATGCAATGCTCATCAGAAATCCTTGAATGTCAACTGACAGCTCGTAGAAGTAGTCGTCGAGACGGTGAAACCATAGCGAGGCGTAGACCCATCATCGAATTCGAAATTTGGATAGGTGACACTATCAAAATGAGAACCCTGCGTATAAAGAGACGGATTCTTGGAAAAACCGGTCTTAGCGCCGTTGATACGGCTTCCGGTGGCCGGAAGAAGGGAAATCAATCGGCCGCGATAGAAAGGAAGACCAGAATCGTCTAATGTCTTATCGTAGCAATAGGATTTGGTGTTGTTATAAAGATAAGCGTAAAGATAACTCTTGCCCCAAGAAGTATTATACGTTCCGAGTTTATCGTAGGCATAACCATCCCAGACCGGATCCCCACTACGATTCGGAACGACTTTACCGATTGTCGCATTGATATGCGTAACTAAAACACCGGATTTAGTATAGGTTCCTAAGTTCGCCGTATAGACCTTGAGAGAATCCTTATAGTTGAGATTTGTCGGAGTGTAATATTCCACTAAAAGGTACTCATCAAAAGGAGTTCCGTTATAAACCATCTCGTTGTCGGCATTATAAACCGGAAGCAGATAAGACTGACCGCTTTCGGTGAAGGACTTCAGGGTAAGAACATTGTTGTTGGCTTTGAGATATTCTTCGGTAACAACAGTCGGGCTCTTCCAACCGAGAAGATACTTTGAGAACGCACAATGATCTCCAATATTGAAATCCATCATATCAACTCCACCTAACGGAGAATCGTAATAGGTCGAAGAGGATTTATCTTTTCCGGCATCATAGGAATAGTAATCATCAAGTCCTAACATATGACCGGTCTCATGGATGAAAGTATGGGCATCGGCAAGAGGAGTATCTCCTAAAAGAGAACTCTTGTAATACTTACCGGCCGTCAGGAAATCCTTGCTCGCCCAGGAATAAAGGGAAGCTTTTTTGCCATCGAAAAGGGAGTTCGAAGTTGCCCAGGTGGTATAAGCCCAGTAGAGATCCGAGCTTGCATCATAGGAAGGAGCATAGACCATCCAGACGGCATCGATATAGCCATCGTTATTGACATCGTATTCCGAGAAGTCGATATCGTTATCTAAGACATTGAGAACACTGCGAAGAATATCGTTCGTATACTGTCCGTCCGATACCTTGCTGGCATCGTTTTCAAGCTGAGAGGCGGACTCCTGAAGTGTGACAGGACGTGTGACCGTACCGGTTAAAGTCAAAGCTCCATAAGAAGCTTTCTTGTAATAGGAAGCAACCGATTCCCAACCCGTTTCGTTTGCATCTCCGAAGAAAGCTTTTTCTAACAAAGTAAGTTCCGAAGAAGTGAACTTGCAATCGGTGGTCTGGAAAGGAACGACGAGAATCTTATCGGTACCAGTCTTAGGGAGGTAATGATAACCATAGCCTAATCCGATATTATCGATATTCATGTTCTCGCTGGTCATAGAAGAGGTGTAGTTCGGTGTTTTATAGGTGACACTCTGCTTCAGCTTTGCACTGGTATTGGTTTGGGTAGAAGCCTTCGTATCGCTTGTATCACGACCAAAGAAGAAATAGCAAGAGCTCAGTGAGAGCAGTGCCACTCCCGTAAGGGGAAGAAAAAGTTTTTTCTTGTTCATCCAGCTTAATCTCCGTAATCGGCGCCACGGCTTTCCCGCTCGACTAGACAGCCGATTTTATCGGCGATATCCATGGCGGTCAGGTAAATGGCGTGGTCTGTTTCTACTAGCGGATTCTCTTCCTGTCCGACAAAGACGACCTTGCGGTTCTTACGGACGACACGGTCCATCTCATCGAGCAAGTCCTGATAACGTTCCGGACGCTGCATCTTATAACCCTGCAGATAGGTATAGAACTGCGGTTCAATATAAAAAATAGATCCATCATCGTTTTCATAGCAGGTAGCAAAACGATTACGTAAATCGATGAGAATCTTACGATCGGACCATTCCGCATATTGTTTCGGCATAAGTAAAAGACCTCCTTCTGACTACTCCGTCATTATAGCATTCTGCGTGGTTTTTTCTTCTTTTCAAGACAGATTTGAGACTCTTGTAACTCTCTTTAGTGAGGAAATGCGGATAAAGACAAATCAAAGGTATCTTTGGCCCAGAGATAATCGCTTTTCAAAGAGGGCATCTTTATCTCCTGAGAAGCTTTATAAGCGATATCCGAAACGTTCTTTAATACCTTAACACATTCCTCAAAGCGGATTCCCTGAGTTAAGGAATCCTCTATCACCGCATAAGCTTCTTCGATCTCTTTATGAGCTTCCGCAAAAGAAAAAGAAGAAAAAGGACGTCTGGAACGGTTCTTCCGTTCCATCAGTTTCTTCAATAGATCCAAAGCCGGTAAAGAAGCGAGCAAAGCCGTATAGGCTTCATCATGTTCTCCTTTACGGATTCTTCTTAAACCATTCTCTACTTCATTCATGGTTCAGATTCTCCTGAAAAGAAAGAGAAGCTACTTTCTCTTTGAGAATGTTCGGAACATCATTTCTATTAGAGAAAGCATGTAAGTTATCTAAAAGAATATTCTTGAGGAAGTTTCTATCTTCCTCAAGATAAGAAAGAGCAAACGTTCTTCCTCTTTCCTTCGTAAAAACAATCAGATCATCCAATCGGGTGAAGAGGTCGTAATAATCGTCCAGGAACTTGCTTACTTTAACTCCGTCTTCTTCGCTGAGATTCGGAGCGGAAGTATAGAAATAAAGCAGAGGATCCTCTTCATAAAGAAGAGCTACCTGCTCTTCGATATGAGGGAAAAGAGAATGGAAATCCTCGGTTTTATTCGCTAGATAATAAAGCACAAAAGAAAGAGAAAGAAGACAAGAAGATCCTCCGAAATACGGAGAATCGTCACTGGCAAGTTCCTCTCTTCTCTGTTGTGGGTCTTTGAGAAGATGATTGCTCATACTTTCAATAAGGAGAAAAGTTCTCCTACTTTCTGATGAATCACGACGTCGGCTCTGCTATCGGCCTGGCTCTCATCCTTGTTGATCAGAACCATATGTTTTCCTTGGAAGTAGTTGATAAAACCGGCAGCCGGATAAACCACCAAAGAAGTACCGGCGACAATCAATAAATCGGCCTGGGAGATAGCAACCAAGGCTTTGGTGACATCCATTTCATTGAGAGCTTCCCCATATAAAACAACATCGGGTTTGATAATGCCTCCACAGCTTGGACAATGCGGAACCTCTTCCTTGTTTTCTTCTTTGATATATTCCGCAGAATAGACCTTTCCGCATCTTTCACAGATATTGCGATGAACACTGCCATGTACTTCGATGACGTGTTTACTTCCTGCTAATTGATGAAGACCATCGATATTCTGCGTGACAATCGCATCCAGTTTATGCGCTTCTTCTAACTTAGCAAGATAAAGATGACAGGCATTGGGTTTGGCATCGAGATAGAGCATTCTATCTCGATAGAAACGATAGAACTCTTTCGGATTTTCTTCGAAGAAATCATGGGAGATAATCACTTCCGGATCATATTTATATTTCTGATGATAAAGACCATCCTGAGAACGGAAATCCGGTATTCCGGATTCAGTCGATACTCCTGCTCCACCGAAAAAGACAATATGATGGCTTTCATCAATCAGCTTCTGAAGAACTTCTGCATCTTTTTCTATGCTTGCCATAATGCGTCTTTCTCCCTCCTAACAAACAGAACTAAGAAGAATATTACCGTAGATTATCGTACTTCATATCGATCTTCTTGCCATCTGAATCGGTGAAATCCATCGTGACAATGAGAATAAGATCGATAATATAACCGATACCGAAAAGACCGAAAGTGACTAACCAAAGAAGACCGGTACCGATTTTTCCTACATAGAAGCGATGAGCGCCAAAAGTTCCTAAGAACATCCAAAGCAGGAAAGTGGCTAACCAGCTCTTCGAAGAATATTCCGAGTTAGCGTTGTAGCTGTTTCCGCTCGGAACATAATTCGCCTGACTTTGGCTATAGTTGCTTCTTCTTAGATCCGCCCCACAATAAGGGCAGAACAAATCGCTTTCCTTCACTTCTTTACCACAATGGGGACAATACATTTTCCATAGCTCCTTTGATGAGTAACAATAACCTACCTCAACGTTTCTATTTTATCTTATCTTTCTTGTATAGGGAAAACGGCCTTTCAAATTTATACATTTTTGTTGTTATTGATTATTTAAATCTATTATATTGCAATTGATTAATGTCCGTTTTACGCGTTTTATGCGTTTTATGCGTTTTACGCGTTTTACGCGTTTCTTGCGTTTGCTTCGATTACCATATATAATTTATTCAAAACGAGGATGTGGATATGGATCGGTTTGGCATAAAAGATCTTGATAAGCTTCGTGAGAATAATCAAATAGAAGCAAAGCAAGCAGTAAAAGGTCTACCAAATCTTTGGGACACCTATTCCGCTTTTGCTAACACCTTTGGCGGTGTGATCTTTTTAGGAGTAAAAGAAGAAGCGGATGGTTCTTTTACGCCGGTCAAGATTGAAGATCCCGATAAGATTTTAAAAGATTTCTTTAATTTACTGAACGACCCTAAGAAAGTCTCTGTCAATCTTCTCAAGGAAGACGACGTCAAAGTGATAAAAGAAGGGGACTACACTCTTATCACCATCCATGTTCCTCAAGCGGAAAGACATTTTAAGCCGGTATATATCAATGGAAATCCTTTCCGTGGGACCTATAAGAGAAATCGGGATGGAGATTATCTTTGCCCAGAGCCAGAAGTAAAAGCTCTGATAGCCGATAGTCTGGACGATAACGATGCAAAGCTAATAGCTCCGCTTTCTGCTCTACAGGAAGAAAGCTATGTTTCTTATCGACAGCAATTCCAGAACAGTCGTCCTGGTCATCCTTTCTTATCTTTAGAAAAAGAAGATTTTCTCCTTCGTATCGGTGCTGCAAAAAGAGAAAAAGACTCTATCGGTCTTACGAAGGAAGGCCTTCTCTTCTTTGGAAGGGAAGAGGAAATCGAATCCCGCTTCCCCTACTATTTCCTCGACTATACCTATAGCCTTTCGCATGATCTGGTTACCAAATATTCCGACCGTGTTTATTCCACTTCCGGCTATTGGAGCGGAAATCTCTTTGATTTCCTCAGCCTTTCTCTTCAACATATCCGAATGAATTCCAAAGATACTTTTGCTTGGAAAGAAGGCAGTGCTGAAAGAGAAGATGATGCTCTTCTTTTCCGGGCTATCAGAGAAGGTGTTGTCAATGCCATCTGCAATGCCGATTTTGCTTATTCGCAGGGGCTAATTATCCGCCATTATCCGGATGAAATCGTCATCGAAAATCCAGGTCTTCTCCGCCTTCCTAAAGAAGAAGTGTTAGAAGGCGGTCATTCCGATCCGAGAAATGCCGTTGTTCAGAAGCTTCTTTCTTTTCTCAATTACGGAGAACGGGCAGGTTCCGGTTTCCCTTTGATGGAAGAAGCTCTGAAGAAATACCGTTTACCGAATCTTACTCTCGAAGAAAAAGTGTCCCCGGATAGAACAATTCTTACTTTACCTCTGATAAAAAAAGAAACAGAAGAAAATAACAAGATACCCGAAGAGGAAATGGGAGAAGAAGAGAAGATGCTTCTGAAGATGAAAGAAGCTTTCAATACCTCTTCTTTCACCAGAAAAGATATCTGTAAACTTTTCGGCTTCCGTGAGTCAAAAGCCACCCTCTTCCTACGCACCTTAAAAGAAGAAGGAAAAATACGTTTAGCTCCGCTGAGTAAGAAAAGAAATTACGTTCTTACCGAAGAAGATAAGAAGTAATCTTCTCTAAGAACCAGGAAGAAAATCTCTGGAAACAAAGAATCCGGAGATTTTTTCCTTGCTAGTCAACCCTTCGGAAGCGGAAGGGATCTATAATTCGTAAATCACTCGATATCTATGGACTTTTTAGCAATTCAAATTCGTAATATTTTTTGTGCCTTCTTGTGCATTCAGCTTTCCAAGCCATCAAAAAAGCAGAGAGAAGAACGTTTAGGTTACCTCTCTCTGCTGATTTCTACTTGGAGAAGATTACTTCTCTAATCCGCCATAGCGGAGAATGTCGTGATAACGACGTTCTGCATACTTGGCGTTCTTAGCGAAGAGCTCTTCCGCATGCTCCGGATTGACTCTCGGAAGCTGCGAATAACGGCTCGAAGTGAGTAAGAAGTCCTTGATCTTGGTGAAGTCAGGAGTCTTACCATACATCTTGAGCGGAGTCTCGCCCTTAGCAGCAAGTCTCGGATCGAAGGTGTAGGTGAGGAAGTAACCGCACTCAACGGCTAATCTCTCCTGAGCCATGGCGTTACCTAAACCGCCCTTGATACCCTGTTCCTGGCACGGGCAATAGCACATGATGAGAGACGGACCATTATAGGATTCCGCTTCCTGTATCGCTTTGATTGCCATCGACGGGTTAGCGCCTAAGGAGATAGAAGCGACATAGACGTGATCGTAAGCCATAGCGATTAAGCCAAGGTTCTTCTTCGCAGTCTTCTTACCGGAGGCAGCGAACTTAGCAATCTGACCGGTCTGAGAGGACTTGGAAGCCTGACCACCGGTGTTGGAATAGACCTCGGTATCAAGAACCAAGATGTTGACATCGTCTTCACTGGCGATGACATGATCGAGTCCGCCGAAGCCGATATCGTAAGCCCAGCCATCACCACCGACGATCCAGACAGACTTATCGAGTAAGTCATTTCTCATCGGAAGTAAGGCCTTGATGCCTTCGTTCTTAGAAGCTTCGATTAAGGCGAGCATCTTCGGAAGGATCGTACGAACGTGCTTTCTATCCTTGATGTGAGCGACATAATCGTCTAAGACTTCCTTGAGTTCCGGTTCAACATCCTTCTCGTTCTGCGTGATGATCTGGCAGATACGATAGAGCTTGTAATCGGTCGCAAGTCTCATACCATAGCCGTATTCAGCATTATCTTCGAAGAGCGAGTTAGCCCAAGCGACACCTTCACCGTTCTTGTTGTTGACGAACGGAGAAAGCGGAGTGGAACCGTTGTAAATCGAAGAGCAGCCAGTCGCGTTAGCAACTAACATATCCGGACCGAAGAGCTGAGTGACAAGACGATAGTACGGAGTCTCACCGCAGCCTGCGCAGGCGCCGGAGACTTCCTGATACGGCTTATAGAAAGCGACTTCCTTGACCGTTCCAGCCGGATAATAACCGGTCTTCGGTTCAAGGCTGTAGAGGTAATCCGCAGCTTCCTGATGCTTGTACTGAGACTTGGCATCGACCATCTTGAGAGCCTTGTGGGCTTCCATGACCGGCTTGCCGTTCTCATCTTTGACGATGGCGCCGTTTTCATCCTTCTTCGGAGTCATCTTGCCCGGGCACTGGTTGACGCAGAGTGAGCAGCCGACGCAATCCATCGGGTTGACCTGGATACGGAACTTGAGTCCCTTGACATTCGGTCCACCTAATGCCGGTAAAACATCTTCACGTTCGTCTTCCGGAAGCTTAGCGATCTCTTCATCGGTTAAAAGGACCGGACGGATCGTCGCATGCGGGCAGACGAAGGCGCACTGGTTGCACTGGATGCAGTTATTTCTATCCCAGACAGGGACACGGTCCGCAATAGCTCTCTTCTCTTTGAGAGTGATGTTCTCTTCCATGGTGCCATCTTCGAGTTCCCACTTACGGAAAGTAGAGACAGGGAGATTGTAGCCATCGAGAGCGCCGATAACCGCAACATAGTTATCCCAATAGTCATCGCCGGTCGGCTTGATCATCGAATTGACCGGAAGATCCGCCCAAGCAGGATCGACCGAGATCTGACGTAAGCCTTCGGTACCGGAATCGATGGCCTTGTAGTTCATCTGGACGATATCATCACCCTTCTTGGCATAAGTCTTCTGGGCGAAGATCTTCATCCACTTATTGGCTTCTTCATACGGCATGATCTGCGGGTTGAGATAGAAGAACGCAGACTGGAGAATGGTGTTGGTATGACGACCCATACCGATGGAGAGAGCGATCTTGTTCGCATCGATGACATAGAACTTCGCATGCTTGGTGGCTAACTGCTTCTTCATGCGGTTAGGCATAGCCTTGACGAGTTCTTCATCGCTCATATTGGTGTTGAGAAGGAAGGTTCCGCCATCTCTGAGGTTGCCGATAAGGTCGAACTTGAAGATATAGGAATCCAAAGAGCAGGAGATGAAGTCGGCGTTCTCAACATAGTAAGTCGAATGAATCGGAGTGTGACCGAAACGTAAGTGCGAGCGGGTGACACCGCCGGACTTACGGGAATCGTAGGCGAAATAAGCCTGCGCATACTGATGGGTCTCATCACCGATGATCTTGACGGAAGACTTGTTAGCACCGACGGTACCATCGGATCCTAAGCCCCAGAAGAGGCAGGAAGTATAGTCGTGCTTGATGATGTAGTTTTCATCAACCGGGATCGAAAGGTTCGTAACATCGTCCTCGATACCGACCGTGAAGCCGGTCCAATTGGTCTTCGCAGCAAGGAAGTCATAGACAGCCTTGACATGCTTCGGGCCAGTATCCTTAGAGGAGACACCATAACGGCCACCGATAACCTTGATATCGGTTCTGCCGTTCTGTTCAAGAGCAGCAAGAACATCGAGATATAACGGTTCGCCGACGGAGCCAGGCTCCTTGGTTCTATCTAAGACCGCGATGGTCTTGACGGACTTCGGTAAAACAGCGAGTAAATGCTTCGCAGAGAACGGACGATAGAGGTAGACCTTGACAAGACCGACCTTCTCGCCACGGGAATTCATATCTTCGACGACCTCGGTAGCCGTTTCGGTGACCGAACCCATCGCGATGATGACTCTCTCCGCTTCCGGATCGCCGACATAGACGAATGGAGCATAGGTTCTGCCAGTAGCATCACTGACCTTCTGGAAGTATTCGCAAGCGACATCGACAATCTTCGCTTCGTGGATGTTCTGAGCTTCACGGCCCTGGAAAGTGATATCGTCGTTTTCCGCACCGCCTCTGGTGACCGCATGTCCATGCGGGTTAAGAGCTCTCTTCTTGAAGTTGGCAACCGCTTCCTTATCGAGTAAAGAAGCCCAGAAATCATCGTTGACGAACTCAACGTTCTGGATTTCGTGAGAAGTACGGAAGCCATCGAAGAAGTGGATGACCGGAGTCGAACCCTTGATAGCGACAAGATGCGCTAACGGGGCAAGATCGGCAACATCCTGAACGGACTGCGAGCAGATCATCGCAGCACCGGTCTGACGAAGAGCATAGACATCGCCATGATCGCCGAAAATAGAAAGCGAACGGGAAGCTAACGAACGGGCAGCGACATGCATGACAATCGGAAGTTCCTCGCCGACCCACTTATAAACGTTCGGAATCATCAGAAGAAGACCCTGCGAAGCGGTATAAGTCGTTGCTAAGGCACCACCCTGAGCAGCACCATGGACCGCACCGGAAGCACCAGCCTCCGACTGCATCTCCATGACCTTGACCGTATCGCCGAAGACGTTCTTCATACCGGCAGCAGCATACTCATCGACATGCTCCGCCATAGGGCTGGACGGAGTGATGGGGTAGATCGCCGCAACTTCAGTGAACTTGTAGGAGCCTAAAGCTGCCGCGGTATTACCATCGACGGACTTGAATGAGAATTTCTCTTTTTCCATAACATCCTCCAATTTGGTAAAAGTTCTCCGGCTGTTATTATAAACCAAAAGAAAGCCCTTAAAAGCGGAAATTCAGGAACCTTGAAAACTCTCTTGTGTTGAGAAAACAAAAGAGAAAAAGAAAAAAGGTGGGTTACCCCACCGAATTCGAAGAATAAACAGAAAAACTATCTTTCCAAAGAAGAAAAGTAGTTCGCTATTTTCTAAAACTTTGCAAAAATAGAAAAGATAATAGACCAGGTAAAGAGGAACAACCCAAAAAAGAGATGTTCTCTCAAATCCCAATTCCAAAAAAATTCCGCTTGCTTTACGCCCTCTTCCACGAAGAATGAAGGCTTACCTATTGTAATAACTGGTTAATGAAAACTCAACTATTCAAAATTAGAAAAACGCTTAGGAACATCGGCAAAATATCAGCAATTCACTTTCTGTGCATTTCTTAATTTGGCATGTAACACGGAAACTCTTAAAAAAATCATAGTTTACAAAAACGCTCATTTTTCAGAGAAATTAGAAGGAACGGAGAAAATCTATCGCTATTTCAAAACGACTTTGCTTTTGCTTAGTTTCCCTTTGGAATAGCCAGGCCCATCTAAGAAGCGTTTTCTTAATATTTTGTTCTTCAAGCCTAAGGTAATTTAGCGTTTCCCTTTCCTATTTATATATATATAAAGAAACAGCCTGCGACTTTTGCAGTCAAAACTTTTTTGAGGATTCCATACGAAAAGGGTTGAATCTTATATATGAACGTTCTATCATATGAGTAATAAGTCATATGAAAGGAGATTCTTATGTCCTGCAAAGCCTGTGAAACCGAAGAATCCGAAGAGAAGGGTGAGAAAATCAAAAGCCTTGTTCTTCTGATAGTAGGAACCGCCTTCCTCCTTATTGCGATTGTTCTTCAGAAGTTAGATGCCACCTATGGAGAAATCTCGTGGGAGATGTTCTCCGATCCTGGTTTCTATTCTTCTTATGCTTTTATCGCTTTCCTCTTCTATACCATCGGTTATTTTCCTCTGCTCTTCTTTGCCATGAAAGATGGTATCGGAGAACTGAAAGAAGGAAACATCTTCAACGAATCTACCTTGATGATCGTCGCTACTGCTTCGGCTTATGGTATCGGCGAATTCCCGGAAGCTCTCTTTGTTCTTCTCTTTGCTTTAGTCGGAGAGATGTTAGAAGACTTTGCTACCGATAAATCCAAAGCTTCGATTGCAAAGTTGATCAACAATATGCCGCTTTACGCTCATCTCCAACAGGCAGATGGCACGTTCGTGGATAAAGATCCGGAAGAGATTCCTGTCGGCTCTCTTCTTGAAATCCGTCCTGGGGAAAAGATTCCGATCGATGGTGTGATTGTCAAAGGAAAATCCTCCTTAGATCTTTCTTCTCTCAACGGAGAATCCTTACCTCGCGATGTCAAAGAAGGAGAAGAGATCTATTCCGGTAGTGTCAACCTTTCTTCTGTACTATTGATTAAGACCAGTAAAGCCTATTCGGATTCGACCTTAGCCAAGATTCTTGACCTTGTTAAGAACGAACAGGCGAAGAAAGCCAAGACCGAAAAGTTCATTTCCCGTTTTGCTAAGATCTACACTCCTGCTGTTATGGTTATCGCTCTTATCGTCTTCCTTCTCGGTTATGGTTTATCCGGTTGGGATTGGGTAAACGGTGGAAGAGATTGGCTTTATAAAGCCGCTTCTGTCTTATTGATTGCCTGTCCTTGTGCTCTGGTTATCGGTGTTCCGCTTGTTTTCTTCTCCGGTATTGGAGCAGGATCGAAGCTCGGTGTTCTCATCAAAGGTTCGGTGTCCTTAGAAAATCTTGCCAAGAGCAACACCTTTGTCTTCGATAAGACCGGTACCTTAACCAAAGGAAACTTCGTCTTAGAGAATCATCCTTCCGAAGATATGCTGCAGATTGCCGCTTCCTTAGAAGCGAAATCCACTCATCCCTTAGCAAAAGCTATCGGGGCAGCAAACAAAGCACCCTTAAAAGAAGTCAGTGACTTTGAAAATGTCACCGGATACGGAATCAAAGGAAAAATCGATGGAAAAGAATATCTGATCGGCACAAAGAAATTCCTTCTCGATAACGGTATTCCGGAATTCAAGGAAGAAGAGACTCCGTTCAAGGTTCTCTATCTCGGAGAAGCAAACAAAGCTTATCTTGCTTCCTTTGTTGTCCGTGATGAAGTTAAACCCGAAGCCAAAGATACGCTCCGTGCTCTTAAAGAGAACGGTTCAAAGGCGAACATCATCCTCTCCGGAGACGATAAGAAGATCGTCGAAAGAGTCGGAAAAGAAATCGATGCGGATCTCACCTATGGAGAACTGCTTCCGGAAGAAAAACTCGCTGCTCTGGAAAAGAAGAAAAAAGAAGGCGCGAAAATCTGTTATGTCGGCGATGGTATCAACGATTCCCCGGCTCTCTTAGCCGCCGATGTCGGCTTAGCGATGGGTGCCTTAGGAAGCGATGCTGCCATTGAAGCCAGCGATATTGTCGTCATGGATGATGACTTAAAGAAAGTGGCCGAAGCCAAACGTTTAGCTGACCAAACGATGCGAATTGTCTATGTCACGATCACCTTTGCTCTGCTGATGAAAGTCATGTTCTTAGTTCTTGTTCTCTCGGGTGCCTTAGGTCCGTGGGCGATGGTCGTCTCAGGTTTCTCCGATACCGGTATTCTTCTTCTCTGCGTGCTGATCGCTATGACTCCTCTTCTCTATAAGCCGAAGTATGTTGCTTCGAAGAAAAAGAAAGAGAACGGTTCATCCAGCAAAAGCCAGAAAGAAGAAAGTGTTCTGGCTACGAATTAGAAGTTGCTTTTAGAAATTTCTTTAAATCTCTTGTACCAAAACAGGCCCCAGATCAGGGGCCTGCTTTGGATTTAAATAAAGAATACAAAGATTTTTTATGAATCCGTTTTCTTTATCTAGGTAAACATAGGATACTGCTAAGAATTAAAAACAACCTGAACCAAAAATTGGCACGGCTGTTTTTTTAGAATACCTCAGTATCCCTTCTTTTTCTTGTCCTGATAAATGTCTTCGTCCTGTTCAGAGATGTGCTCTAATCCGGTCGAGAAGATATCTTTGATGTGGTTATCGGTAAGGGTATAGAGAACCTGTTTTCCTTTGCGGTAATAGGTGACGATATCATGCTTACGAAGGATAGCTAGCTGATGAGAAACACGGGACTGAGACATCGAGAGGATAGCAGCGATATCATTGACACAGAGTTCCTGTCTTGCTAATAGAGCAATCAAGGTAAGTCTTGTCTGATCGGAAAAGAGAGAATAGAAAGAGGAGAGCTTTTCAAAGCTCTTTTCCTCTAACAGCTCTTTTTTGATTTCTTCAATTTCTGCAGGTGTTTTACGGTTATCGTTCATACTTTGTGATTATACAACTTTTACATTTTTCAACGATAGATAGATGAGAAGTCTGTTTTTGATAAAAAGAGAAAGAAAAGTAGGAATAAGTTTCCTTTTTTCGCTGTTTCCTTGTGCTTCCGAACTAAGAGCAAAGAGCTTTGGTATGCTAAAATCATTGTCAGAAAAAAAAGGAAAACAGAATGAACGATCTCCATTATCTAAAACTATTAGCCAAGGATTTTCCGAACGAACAGGTCTGTGGAGCCGAAATCATCAATTTAAGGGCGATTCTAGCTCTTCCGAAAGGAACCGAGTATTTCTTCTCGGATCTGCATGGAGAATACGAAGCCTTCCATTTTCTGCTCCGTTCCGCATCCGGTGAAATCCGTGCCAAGATCGATGAGATTTTCGGTTCTTTGGTCAGTGAAGAAGAACAGCTTTTCTTAGCAAATCTGATCTGCTATCCGGATGAGATTCTCCGCAAGCGGAAGAAAGACGGTTCTTTCACCAGAGAATTTCAGATTCTCACTCTGAACCGTCTTGTCTCTATCGCGAAAGAACTCGGTCTGAATTACACCCGTTCCAAAGTCCGTAAGAAGATGCCGGTCAACTATGCCTATGCTATCGATGAACTCCTTCATACCGATGTCAACGATTCCAATAAGAAGGATTATCACAAAGAGATTCTCAATGCGATCGTCGATATCGACCAGGGCGAAGATTTCATCATCGCTCTTTGCAATCTGATTCAGGTACTCGCTATCGATCAGCTTCATATCTTAGGAGACATCTTCGATAGAGGCCCCCATCCGGATAAGATCATGGATGAACTGATGAGCTTTAAGGATGTCGATATCGAATGGGGAAACCATGATATTGAATGGTTAGGAGCTTCGTTAGGAAACAAAGCTCTTATCTGTTCCGTTGTCCGTATTGCTACTTCTTACAACTCCTTTGATGTTCTTGAGGATGGCTATGGTATCAACCTCCGTCCTTTCTCCATGTTCGCCAGTGAAATCTATAAAGACGATCCTTGCACTCTCTTCTATCCTCATATCCTCGATCAGAACGTTTCCGATTACGTCAACCCGCAATTGGTTGCGAAGATGAATAAGGCTATCACTATCCTCATGCTCAAAGAGGAAGGAAAGACGATTCTCCGTCATCCGGAATATCATCTCGAAGATAGGCTCTTACTCAACTATATCGACTATGAAAAGAAGACAGTCACTATCGGTGGCAAAGTCTATCCGCTGAAGAGCACTCTCTTCCCGACCATCGATCCTAACGATCCCTATAAGGAGACTCCGGAAGAAGAAAACATTCTTGCTTCGCTGGTTTATTCTTTCACTCATTCGCAGAAGTTACATGAGCATATGGCTTTCCTGATGCAGAGAGGATCGATGTACCGCGTCTATAACGGGAACCTTCTTTATCATGGCTGCATCCCGATGGATAAAGACGGAAACTTCTTGTCATTAGATACCGACGAAGGAAAAGTCTCCGGTAAGAAACTGATGGATTACTTCGATAAGAAGATCTGTGGTGCCTATTTCACGAGGGATACCAAAGACATTGATCTCTTATGGTATCTGTGGGTCGGTCCGCTTTCACCTTTGTTTGGTAAAGCAAAGATGGCAACTTTTGAAAGCTGCTTCTTAGACGATAAAGACGTCAAGAAGGAAATTATGAATCCGTATTATTCCTTAGTAGAGAAAGAAGAGACTATCGATAAGATTTTAGAAGAGTTCTCTTTATCTCCGAAGACAGGTCATGTCATCAACGGACACGTTCCGGTCAAGGTCAAAGCCGGAGAGTCTCCTTTGAAAGCAAACGGCAAATACTATGTCATTGATGGTGGCTTATCCAAAGCCTACCACAGCAAGACGGGCATTGCCGGTTATACGTTGATTTCTTCTTCCCATTACATCGCCTTAGCAGAACATAAAGGCTTTGTGAAAGGAGAGGAGAACACTCCTCTGATCCGTATCACGGAAAGAGCACCGGTGCGTATCCGTGTAAAGGATACGGATAAGGGTGTAGAGCTCCGCTCGCAGATTGAGGATCTGACGGATCTATTACACGCTTATCAGTCCGGTTTACTGCCTCAAAAATATTGAGTTGAGAGCCTCTCTTCTACGGCTTCGAAGAGAGGCTTTTTGAATGCTGTTTTCTTCTTTTGAATAGTTCTTGGAAAACGGGTTGAATCCGAGACTTTTAAAGAGCCGAAAAAGCTTCCAAATAAGTATATATTTATATATAATAATTAATGTTTATGTTCTCTATAGATAAAAGGAGAAACAGCGATGAAAAAGAACGGTAATCAGATTCTCATTCAAGGCGAATATATCACTCTTGGTCAGCTTCTGAAATTCCTAGATCTAGTCTCCACCGGAGGAGAAGAAAAAGCCTTCCTTGTCACCCATGAAATCACCTTCAACGGAGAAAAGGAAATCCGGAGAGGGAAAAAGCTCCGGGATAAAGATGTGGTGTCGATCGATGGGGTTTCTTACACGATATGTACGTCAAATCCCTAATCCTCAACCACTATCGGAACTATTCTCATCTCGAAGCAAATTTTGGAAAAGAGAGAATCTATCTCACCGGAGAGAACGGAGTCGGTAAGACAAACATTCTCGAAGCAATATACTTTCTCACCTTAGGACGGAGCTTCCGCAAAGCCGAAGCCGTAGATCTGATTCAGAAGGGAGAGAAAGAAGCCTCTCTCTATCTGACCTACTACAGCGAAGAAGATAACAAAGACCATTCGGTCTCCTGCGTCTTAGGCCCAGATTACAAGATCTTTGCTCTCGATGATGAAAAGGTCAAAAGCGTATCGAAAATCTTAGGAAAGCTGATTGCGGTCTATTATGAACCCTCGCTTGTCTTCTTCTTCCGGGCCGAACCGGAAGGAAGACGGAAATTCCTGGATGAGACCTTGAGTCAGCTCTCCCCGAGTTATCTCTATGCCCTAGCAAGGTATAAGAAGCTCCTCAAAGAGAGAAACAGTGCTCTCCAACAGGATTACGACCCCGATATCATCAAAGTCCTGCGAAACCAGCTCATCAATCTCTCCTACCGAATCGTCATGGAACGAAAAGAGCTGATAAAGACCCTGAGTCAAAAGGGAGGAGACTACTATCATCGTTTATTCGGCTCAGACGAGAAGAAATTCACGCTGACGTATAAAACCACTTGCCCCTTAGACGATGACCAAGATAGCTATGTTAAGAACGCGTTAGCCCGTTTTGAAGCCAATCAGTCCGTCGAATCTATCCGTAAGGTAACGGTAATAGGCCCACACAGGGATGACTTAGTCGGTTCCTTACAAGGGAATGACTTAGCCGATTATGGAAGCCAAGGAGAAAACAGACTGGCTTCCTTAAGTCTTAGACTCGCTTCGCTAGATATTCTCACCGAGAGACTGAAGAAAAGGCCTCTATTACTACTTGACGATATCACTTCCGATCTCGATGAGACGAGAACGAAAAACTTGCTCACCTGTTTAAATCAAGACGAACAGATTTTCTTGACCGGAGCAAGAATACGGGAAGGATTCGAAAATTATTCGATTTATCTTTGTCAAGATAACCAACTACATAAGAAGGAGGACAACCAATGAGCGAAGAAGAAAAGAAACCGGAAGAGCTCACCGAAGAAGAAAAGAGAGCTCTCGAACGTCAGAAGATCTACGAAAAGCAGCAGGCGAAGGTCGAAAAGGTCGCTAAAGACGAAAACGTCGGACCAAAGAAGGAAGAAGAAAAGAAACCGGTCGTCGAAGAAGCTCCTGTCGAAGAAAACTTCGAAGAGCAGCATGTCGACCACATCGCTCTCGATGAAGCGACCGAAGAGAAGAAGATGAAGGCGAAGGACGACTACACCGGTGCCGATATCGAGATTCTTCAGGGTCTTGAGGCGGTCCGTCAGCGTCCGGGTATGTATATCGGTACGACTTCGAGCCGTGGTCTTCACCATCTGGTCCGCGAAGCTGTCGATAACGGTATCGATGAAGCTTTGGCTGGTTACTGCAAACACATCCATGTCACTCTTCTTCCCGGCACGGCAGAAAATCCAATCAATCGCGTCCGTGTCGAAGATGATGGCCGTGGTATTCCTTGCGATATCAATAAACAGACCGGTTTAAGCACCGTCGAAACCGTCTACACGATTCTTCATGCCGGCGGTAAATTCAACGATAAGACCGGTTATAAGATCTCCGGCGGTCTTCATGGTATCGGTGTCAAGGCTGTCAACGCCCTTTCCACCTATGTCAAAGTCACCGTCTACCGTGATGGCAAAGTCCATCAGATCGAGTTCAAGGATGGCGGTCACACCATCGCTCCGGGTCTCAAGATCATCGGCGACTGTCCGGAAGAGAAGACCGGCACGACCGTCGAATTCACTCCGGATCCGCTCATTTTCAAAGAGACGACCACCTATGATTTCTCCACTATCGCTTCTTATTTAAGGCAGTCCGCTTACCTTACCAAAGGTATCGAATTCACTCTTGATGATGTCCGCGATGCTTCCAACCCTCAGCATGCCAGATATCTTTTCGAAGGCGGTATCATCGAATTCGTCAACTATATCAACGAAGAGAAGGACAAGGTCTTCGATGATGTTCTTTATGTCAACGGTGCTTCGACCGTCAACACCGGCGGATTAGACGATAAACCGACCACGGTTATCGTCGAAGCGGCTTTCCAGCCGACCCGCTCGGGTATCACCAATATGAACTCCTTCTGCAACAACATCCGCACCTCGGGTGGTGGAACCCATGAGGAAGGTTTCCGTCTTGCCATCGGCCGTGAGCTCAACTCCTACTTCCGTTCGAAAGGTTGGTTAGGCGAAAAAGATGAGAACTTCCGTTCCGAAGATTGCTTAGAAGGTCTTACCGTCGTCTTAAGTGTTAAACACACCAACCCTCAGTACGAAGGTCAGGTCAAGGATAAACTCGGAAACGATGAGGTCCGTAAGATTGCTTCTTCGATCGTCGGCGATTATCTCAAAGAGTGGTTGATGGAGCATCCGACCCAGGGGAAACAGTGGTATGACCGTGTCATCTCCGCTTTCAAAGGTAGAAAAGCCGCGGAGAAAGCTAGAGCAGCAGCCCAGGGTAAGATGAGCGCCGGTTCCGGTTTACCGGATAAACTCACCGATTGTATCTCCAAAGATCCGAAGGAGAGAGAACTCTTCATCGTCGAGGGAAACTCCGCAGGCGGTTCTGCGGTTCAGGGAAGAGATGCCCGTACACAGGCCATCTTACCTTTGAGAGGTAAGATTCTCAACGTTGAAAAGGCACAGGCTACCCGTATTGAAAAGAACGCCGAAATCTACAACATGGTCACCGCCATCGGTGCCGGCCAAGGCGAACAGTTCGATGTCAGCAAGATCAAGTACGATAAGGTCATCATCATGACCGATGCGGATGTCGATGGTTCTCATATTCGTATTCTGTTGATGACTTTCTTCTATCGTTTCATGCGTCCGCTTGTCGAAGAAGGTCACCTCTATATCGCTCAGCCTCCGCTTTATCGTCTCACTTATCAGGGACATCACTACTATGCCTTCAACGATGATGAGTTAGCCGAAATCAAAGCCAAGCTTCCGGATAATGCCCGTTACGCGCTTCAGCGTTACAAAGGTCTCGGTGAAATGGATCCGGAGCAGTTGGATGAGACGACTATGGATAAGAATCACCGCCGTATGCTTCGTGTCTCTATCGAGGATGCGCAGGAAGCAAACGATGCTCTGATTGACTTGATGGGTGAGAATGTTGAACCCCGTAAGGAATACATCACGGCGAATGCAAAATTCGTCCGCAATCTCGATATCTGATCTAAGGAGGAACAGCAACCATGTCAGAAGAAGATAACAAGAAAACCAATCCGGAAAGCTCCTCTGAGGAGAACAAGGAAGAAAAAGACGAAAACGAAGAGTCTTCCGTCGACGAAAACACCGGTGCCGAAGATAGCACCGATGAGAGCGAACTCTCCGATAAGGAAGTCGCTGAGAAGAAGGGAGAAGGCATCAAAGGCCTTCAGGAAGGCATTGTCGCCGGTATCTCGCCGGATGAATTCGGTGCCGAAATCAAAAATTCCTTCCTCGACTATGCAGTCTCTACCTTAACGAGCCGTGCTATCCCAGATGCCCGTGATGGTATGAAGCCGGTTCAGAGACGTATCATCTACGATATGTGGGAGATGGGTGTCACCCCGGATAAGCCGTTTAAGAAATCCGCCCGTGTCGTCGGCGACGTCATGGGTAAATATCACCCGCACGGCGATTCTTCGATTTACCTTGCTATGTGCCGTATGGCGCAGGATTTTGCTATGCGTTATACCCTCGTCCAAGGTCATGGTAACTTCGGTTCTCCCGATGGCGATGAACCCGCTGCTTCCCGTTACACCGAAGCTAGACTTTCCAAGATTGCTCTGGAGATGACCCGTGATATCGAGAAGGATACGGTTCCCTTCATGGATACCTACGATGCCGATGGTAAGGAACCGACTGTTCTTCCTTCCCGTTTCCCAAACCTCCTTTGCAACGAATCTTCCGGTATTGCGGTCGGTATGGCTACTTCGATTCCGCCACATAACCTCACCGAAACCATCGATGGCGTTATCGCGACCATCAAGAATCCGGATATCACCGTCGATGAACTCATGCAGATCATCAAAGGACCGGATTTCCCTAACGGCGGTATCGTCTTAGGTAGAAGCGGAATCCGCAACTATTTCACGACAGGCCGTGGTTCCGTCAAGGTCCGTGCCAAGTATCACACCGAAGAAAAAGATGGCCATACGGAAATCGTCTTCACGGAACTTCCGTATATGGTCAACAAGAGAGACCTCGCCAAGAAAATCGTCGATCTCTCCGATAACAAGACGATCGACGGTATCGCTTCGGTCGCCGATTACTCTTCCCAGAAGATGGGAACCCACTTCACTGTCGTTTTGAAGAAAGGCGCAAGCGAAGCTCTGGTTCTCAATCACCTCTTCCATTACACCCCCTTACAGTCGAACTTCCCGGTCAATATGCTTGCTCTAGATAACGGGACTCCGAAAGTCCTTTCGATGAAGCAGGCTCTGAAGATCTATATCGACCATCAGGAAGTCATCATTACCAGAAGAACCCAATACGATCTCAAGAAGGCTCAGGCGAGAATCCACATCCTCGATGCTATCCTCACTGTCGCCGATGCAATCGATAAGACCGTCCATATCATCCGTTCTTCGAAGACCTACGAAGAAGCGCAGAACCGTCTCATCGACCGCTTCCACTTCGATGAGGTTCAGTGCAAAGCGATTCTCGATATGCCGTTACGTCGTTTAACAGGTCTTGAACAGGATAAATATGCTCAGGAAAAGGCTGGATTAGAAGAAGATTGCAAACAATACAACCTCATCCTTTCTGATAAGAGTGTTTTAGAAAGCACCCTCATCGGCGAACTCGAAGACATCAAGAAGAGATTCGGCGATGCCAGAAGAACCGAAATCACCGATTACGATATCGATGAGGACGATGAAGACCTCATTCCGAACAAGGAGATCCTCATCTTCTTAACGGAAGGCGGTTACGTCAAGAGAGTTGATCCGAGCGAGTTCCGTACACAGAACCGTGGCGGTATCGGTGTCCAGGGTATGAAGACGAAGGCCGATGACGACATCAAGATCCTCCGTCATTCCCGCACCAAGACCGATGTTCTCTTCTTCACGAACTTAGGCCGTGTCTATCATTGCCGCGGTTATCAGATTCCGGAAGGAAACCGCACTTCGAAGGGTATTCCGATCGTCAATCTGCTCAAGCTGATGGATGGCGAAAAGGTCGAAGCCATCATCTCGATGGACGACTACGGCGAAAACAATTACCTCTTCTTCGCTACCCGCGATGGTATCGTCAAACGTTCTCTCGCTTCTGACTTTGAGAACATCAATTCGAACGGCAAGATCGCTATCACTCTCAAAGAGGGGGATGAGCTCTTCGATGTCCGTCATACCGATGGCAAGGCCATCATCTCCTTAGGTTCTTCGGAAGGCAAAGTCTGCTCCTTCTATGAGACCGATGTCCGTTGCATGGGTAGAACCGCAACGGGTGTCAAAGGTATTGAGCTTGCGGAAGGCTGCCATGTTGTCGGACTTGTCACTTCCTTAGACGGAAATAAGATTTTCTCTCTCAGTGAGAACGGTTACGGCAAGATCACCGATGGTACGGAGTACCGTATCACGGCCCGTGGTTCCAAGGGTGTCCGCACCATCCGTGAGACGGAGAAGAACGGCGGTCTCTTCGTCATCAAGAACGTCAAAGGCGATGAAGATATCATCCTCATCACCGATCACGGTACGACGATCCGCACTTCTCTTACTCAGATCAAGGAGACTGGCCGTAACACCGTCGGTGTCAAGGTCATCACTCTGAGATCCAACGAGAAGATTTCCTCGGTCTCGGTCTTACCTTCGGATTCGGAACTCGAAGCGGAGTTACCGGAGACAGAAGAAAGCAAAGACGAATCGAACAATGTCGATAACGATCCCGCTCTGAAGGAGCTTCTCAAGAGAGCTCAGGATGACGGAGACGAAGATTCCGGTGACGATTCTTCGGACGAAGAATAATTAGCTAGGAAGACGGCGGATCTGGAACTTATTCCGGAAAAGCCGTCTTTTTCTATCTCTAGATTCGATATAATAAAGCCATGACTAACCAGAAATATTTTCTCGGCTGTGAACGTTCCAGACTTTCTTCTTCGTTCACCTATCTGATCCGGAACTCGTTGGTTTCTCTTTTGGAAGCAAAACATATTTCCTATACCTTCGATATCAACGAAGAAGGGATTACGGAAGCCATCCTTCCCTGCGGAGGGGATGCTTTTGCTTTTGCGGCGGTTCTGAAAAAGAAGCATATTCCGATGAATGTCCTAGCCTTAGAGGATGAATCCGATTTTGCGTTGCAGCTTTTCCGTAAAGAACCGACATTAGGACTTTCTTTTGATGCCGGCAACGCCTATAAGAAAGCTAAATACCTCTGGATTCATTTTCCTTCTCAGGAAGAGTTCTTACGGAAAGCCGGAATCAAGACTCCGGTCAAGTTCATTCCTCTGACTCCGTCTTTTGCTCCGGGAAAGGAGATGTCAGAAGTTGAAAAACACGCATTCCGCTGTTATTACGGCATTCAGGAGAACAAAGAGATCGTCTTCAGTTATGGAAACTTCTCCTTGAAACAGGATGTCGAAGTCTTCCAGACCATCGCTCAGAACTTACCGGAGAAAGTCTTTTTCTTCTTCGGCCACGGTGAAAAAGAGGCGATGAAACAGAAGACATTGGAAACAATCACAAGACCCGGAAATATCTTCTTTGTTCCTGTTCTCCGAGAAGAGCTTTACCGCTCTGCTCTAGCTTCCTGTTCCCGCCTGCTTCTGATCGGAGACCATCTCTCTTATCCACAGCTATTGACCGATTGTATCCATAAAGGAATCCCGATCACTTCCTATAAACTGAAAGGCTTCCCGGAGCTGATCAACGAAGAGACTTCCGATTTCTGTGAGACTTTCGCTCCTCTTTTCCATTCTCTCAACGGACCGGTAGACGAAAAGAAGATAGCCAAAGCGAAAGAGGTTGCTCTCACTTACGAAGAGAAAGACGTATCGTTAGCGTAGCTAACCTTGCACTCAAATAGGGAAAAGACTACAATTTTTTAGGCCACTATTGGCGTTTATTCAAAAAGGAGTACGAAAATGCTAGATGTGAAATATGTCATCGATAACCTCGACGAGGTCATCAAACGCTTAGAGACAAGAACCGGCGATTTCTCTTATCTGAGAGAACTTCCGGAACTGGATAGCAAACGTAAGGAATGCATCATCAAAGGCGATGCTCTCAAGGCCGAAAGAAACAGCCAGTCGAAGAATATCGGTAAGCTCAAAGCCGCACATAAAGATGCCGAAGCTGCCGAACTGATGAAGAAGATTTCCTTCGATAAGGACGAGATTGCCCGTCTTGATAATGAGAAAGCCGAAATCGATGAGAAGATCCATGAGATCATGCTCAAGACTCCGAATCTTCCCGATAAATCTCTTCCGATCGGTACCGATGATTCCTATAACCGTCCGGAGAAGTATTGGCATCGTCCGACAACCTTCACCTTCAAGCCGAAGTCGCATTGGGAATTAGGTCAGGAATTAGGTTACTTCGATGTCGATAGAGCTGCGAAGGTCACCGGTTCCCGTTTCACTTTCTATCTCGGTGCTTTCGCCCGTCTGGAAAGATGCTTAGCTGCCTTCATGCTTGATACCCATGTCGCTCATGGTTTCACCGAAGTCTTACCTCCGTATCTCGTTAACACCGATTCTTTAACCGGTTCGGGTCAGCTTCCGAAGTTCGCCGATCAGGCCTATATGACCAATAACACCGGTGATACCTTCTGGCTCATCCCGACTGCCGAAGTCCCTGTCACTAACTACTATCGTAACGAGATCCTGATGGCTAGCGAACTTCCTAAGTGGTTTGCTGCTTATTCTTCCTGCTTCCGTGCGGAAGCCGGTGCCGCCGGCAGAGATACCCGTGGTATCATCCGTCAGCATCAATTCCAGAAAGTTGAGATGGTCAAGTTCTGTTTACCGGAGAAATCCTTCGAAGAGCTCGAATCCATCACCGAAGAAGCCGAATGCATCCTTGAGTTACTGAAGCTTCCTTATCGCAGAGTCTGCTTATCCACCGGCGATGTCGGATTCTCCGCTGCCAAGTGTTACGATCTCGAAGTCTGGCTTCCGTCCTATAACGACTATGTCGAAAAGGACGGCATCTATGTTCCTTCGACGATGAACTACAAGGAAATCTCTTCCTGCTCCAATGATACGGATTATCAGGCTAGACGTATGAATATCCGTTTCAAGAGAGATAAGGATTCCAAGACCGAGTTCGTCCACATGCTCAACGGTTCCGGTCTTGCCGTCGGTAGAACAACGGCTGCCGTCATTGAGAACTACCAGAACGCCGATGGTTCTATCACCGTTCCGGAAGTCTTACGTCCGTATATGCATATGGACGTCATCAAGTAATCTTTCTTCTATCGATACCAAAGAGGTGACCTACGTGTTGCCTCTTTTTTTGATTTGCAAGCCAAAGTAACCCTTTTCAAAGAGGACAATCTAGGACGCCGTTGTATAGTAAATACTCGTCAAGAACAACAGTGCTCTTTAATAGGCGGTGTCTTATGAATGTATTTCAGCGTTTTAAAAAGCTTTTTGACCCGGTCGATCTGACCCAGGGAAGAATCCTCAAAGTCATGATTCCGTTTTTCATCCCGATCATGCTTTCGATGATCTTCCAACAGCTCTATTCTTTAACCGATTCCATCATCGTCGGTCAGAACCTCTCTTCAAATGAAATCGCCGGTGTCTCCGATGCGATTCCGATGATCTTCTTAGTTCTCACCTTCACCAACGGCCTGACCGCCGGTTTCTCTACTCTTCTCTCCGATGCAGTCGGTGCCGGAGATGAAAAGAGAATGCGGCAATCCTTCTTTATTCAGATTGTTCTCTCTGCCATCCTTACAGTGATTCTTACGATTGTTGCTTACTTCCTTATCGATTTCATGCTCTCCGTTCTGAAGATCACACCTTCCGAAACCGATAGCAACATGCAGGCTATCTATGAATCCGCAAGAACGTATATGGCAATTCTCTTCATCTACGGTATCTTCTCTCAGATGTTCTATAACCTGATCACCGCGGTCTTACGCGGTATCGGGGATTCCTTCCTTCCGTTCCTGTTCCTCGTCTTATCTACCATCCTCAATGTCTTCCTGGATCTTCTCTTCATCATCCCGCTGAAATTGGGTGTTGCCGGTTCTGCTTATGCGACGGTCATCTCTCAGTTCTTATCGGCTTTCGGTGCTTTCTTATATGCCTTCCTCCGCTATCCGAAGCTTCGTATCCATAAAGAAGATATGGCGTTTGACGGCAAATACATCGCCAAACATCTCTGGTTCGGTCTTCCCTTAGGTTTCCAATATTCGATTCTCTATATCGGTGTTGTCGTCATGCAGGCGGCTATCATCCCGTTTGATATCATGCCAAACGGAATGACCATTCCCAATAACCCGGCTCAGATGGGTTATGGCGTCTCCAACAAGCTCTCCGGTGTTCTGATGAACTTCCTCAATGCAGTCGGTATGGGTATGCTTACCTATATCTCTCAGAACAAAGGTGCCAATAAAATCGACCGTATCAAAAAAGGATTCATTGCCGGTTATGGCTTGATGATGTTACTGGCTGCCTTCTTAATGACTATAGGTCTTCTTCTCACGATCAACGGAGCTTATCAACATATCTTCTTAGCTTCCGATAAGATCACGGATGGTTCACTACTATATGGAAATACGTATCTTTATATCGCACTTCCTTTCTACTTCTTCCTCGGTACGATCTATATGGGGCGCAATACGATTCAGGGATTAGGAAAACCGCTCTTCCCGTTATTAGGTGGTATCTCGGAACTCATCACCCGTGTTGTCATCTGCGCTTTCTTACCGAGTGTCATCAACGAGGGACCAATCAATTCCGAAGCGACGATCACCGCTTATCAGATGGTCTGTTGGGCCGATCCGATCACTTGGTTCTTCTCTGGAGCTATCGTCATCATCCCTTCAATCATTATCATATTCAAGAAGCTTGGAAAAGAAGAAAAGCCGGTTGCTAAGTTAGAGACAAAATAAAAGAAGAAAGGACTTTCTATCACCCCCAATATGAGGAGGCTTAGAAAGTCCTTTTCTATGGAACAACTTTTTTCTCTTTAATCAGTATGCTTTTGCCGAGAAGCGAGTGTAATGAGCCATGATAGAGCCACCTCTCATCTGAACTCTCTTTCTTGCTTCTTCCAAAGCTTCGGCTGGCGTATGGTATAGACCGATACCTTTTTCATCTCCGCTAGCTCTAAGTTCCCACTTGCAGGAGAAAGGCTTGCGGTAGATATGATAGACCTTATTGGTATCCGGTAATTTCTGGATATTCTCTTCGGGAGCGAAAGTGCCTTTCTGCTTATGAACTAATTTCTTCACATTGTGGACGGCACCGGTATCAGTGGCATAAGTCAAAATGATTTCCATCGTATCGGAAGTCGGTCCGTCTTTCTTCTTTTCGGGAGAAGCAAGAAGCTTCTTCCATTTTTCCTGGTCTTCATCACCGAGATGACCTAACACCTCATCGGAGACGATTTCTTCGTTATCTTCCTCTTCCGCAATGATAGATTTCGGAGCAGTGGTCTTCAGGGGTTCTCCTTCTTCCGGTTCATAACCATAGAGAAGAACTCTCATGCGGTTACGGAGATAATAGACAAGCATCGCCAATATTACGGTAGAAAGCAGAACCAGGAAGAAAACCACTAAACCGAAACCGACACCGAAAGGCTGAACAAACCCATAAAAATCATATTCCGGAGAAACTTCATTGTTCGAGTAATGAACCAGGATATAGACAATATAGAAAAGAGAATAGCATCCGATCGGAATCAGAGAATAGAAGAGATGGGAGAAAGGAATACGGACTCTGTTTTCAAAAAGAACTTCATTGAAGAAAGCCAGTAACGGAAGAACCAGACGGAAGAAAAGATGATTCTGATTCCAGAAGGTATCACTCAAAGAAGAAACCGGAACCAGATAAACCAAAGAGACAAAGAGGACCAATAGCAGGTTGACGCTGAGAACAAACTTCAGTTGATCCAAAAATCCGCCCTTCGGGAAAGGATGATTTGTGATCATGCCGAAAAGAAGGAACGGAATCGTAATCAGAGAAGCCGATCCATAAAGAAGGTTAGCGATATTGGAATAACGGGAAAAGAACTCAGAGGGGGATTCGCTTTGTGTCGACCACGGGAAAGAGAGATCGGTAAGAACCATCAAGGTACCGAAGACCGTGAATGCCGCGATAGCAATATTAAAGAGCAAAGCAAAAAGATACGTACGTCTCAAGTTGGACATAGATGTTCTCCTTGATGTTTCCTATTATAAAACCTCAGAGATGGAAAGAAAGGACTTGAAGAGGGCAAAAATGCGCTTTTCTACTCTGCTTTATCGATAATCTGAAGATACATCTCTACTTCGGCATCGGAAGGCATACGGTAATCTCCGCGCGGAGAAAGGGAAAGGGAACCGACTTTCGGGCCATCCGGAAGACAACTTCTCTTGAAAGCCTGAGAGAAGAATCGGGAATAGAAACGTTTCTCGGCGTTCTTAAGATCCGCCAGCGAAACTTCCGGATAAGCAAGACTTGCTAAAAGAAGAATATGGTCCGGACTATAGCCATAACGAAGAAGATAGAAGAGGAAGAAATCGTTGAGATCGTATTTCCCAATCTTCTCTTCGGTCTTCTGCGCGATGACACCATTCCGATTCGGGGTCAGTTCCGGAGTGATCGGCGTATCGAGAATCGAATAAAGAGTCTTCTTCAGTTTCATATCTTCGCTCTTATCGGCATAAGCGCGGACAAGATACTTCACCAGAGTCTTCGGAATCGAAGCGTTGACACCATACATCGACATATGGTCGCCGTTATAAGTGCACCAGCCTAAAGCAAGTTCGGAAAGATCTCCGGTTCCGACCACTAAACCGGAACGCATATTGGCAACATCCATCAGAATATAGGTGCGCATACGGGCCTGCGCATTCTCATAGGCCGTATCTCTTTCGCCTTCGTATTCTTCTTTATGTCCGATATCCTTCAGGTGTTTTGCCACACCGCTATGGATATCGACTTCATGAATCTCACAACCTAATTCCTTCATCAAAGCCTGTGCGTTGCGATACGTCAAGGAAGAAGTGTTTCCTTTGTTCGGCATTGTATAGGCAATCAGTTGAATCTTCGGTTCAATGCGCTGCGCTTCCTTCATCACCAGTAAAGCCAACGTCGAATCAAGTCCACCGGAAACACCGATGACCAGATTATAAAGATGTGTCTTTCTGACTCTGGTTACTAAACCATGAGCCTGAATGGCGAGAATCGTCTCCGCTCTCTTCGCGATATCTTCATCGGTAGGAAGGAAAGGATTACGCGCAATTACAAAGTTTTCATCACTTAACTTCTTCTTGAGTTCACTAAGAGTTGTTTCTTTCTCTCCGAGTCTCTGAATATCGGTTGGAATCGTCCGGTAAAGGCGGGAATCCTTTACACGGAAAGTGTTCTGATGGATACGGTTATGAATTGATTTACTCGTATCCAGAACAACCGTCTTGATAGAATTCTCTTCCGGATAAATCTCATCGACTAAAACCGTTCCGTTATCACCGACTAATCTCTGACCAGAGAAAACCAGATCGGTTGAAGATTCATCGGTCCCCGAAGAAACATAAAGATAATCGCAGTAGCAATCGGCAGACTGCATCTTCACTAAGTCTCTACGGTATTCTCTCTTACCGATGATCTCATCACTGGCCGAGAGGTTGCAGAGGATATTAGCTCCGCCTAAAGCAAGGTGAGTCGAAGGTTTATCCGGAACAAAGAGATCCTCACAGATTTCTACACCGACGATAGCATCGTCATCGGCAAAAAGAAGATCCGTTCCGAAGGGAACTTCTTCCCCATCGAAAGATACGACTTGGTTGGTCTTACCATAGCCAGAAGCAAACCAACGGCGTTCATAGAACTCCGAATAATTCGGAAGATTCGATTTCGGAACAAAGCCTAAGATATGGCCATCGTTGATCAAAGCAGCGACATTATAAAGAGCATTTCCTCTGCGGAGTGGTAAACCGACAATCAGAAGAGTTCCTTTCTTCTGCTTGGAATCTTCCTTCAGTTTCTTCAGTCCTTCTAAGCAGGCATCCAAGAGAGAATCTTGGAAGAAAAGATCTCCACAGGTATAACCGGAAAGAGAAAGCTCCGGGAAAAGAAGAATGCCGAGGTCATTTTGACTGAGGAACAGTTTTTCCACCTGAGAGACGTTATAGGAGACATCCGCAATCTTCATGCTCGGAAGAGCAAGACCGGCTTTTACATAGGAATTCTTCATACTCGGGAATACTCCTTTTTCTCAACTTCTTCGCGAATCTCTTCCGGGACCAATCCTTTCAGAGATTCTTTCCTCTTTATTTTCTCACGGATCAAGGTCGAAGAGATATCCTGATATTTTTCTAAAGGGGAAATCACCTGGAAGTAAGATCTCCGCTTCTTCAGATATTCATTCTCTGCGAAGATCTTCTCCACATTATCGTGGTTTCTTGTCATACAGACAAAACCGAATTCCTTTCCGATATCATCGATATGACGCCAGACGGTTTCAAGTTCTCCTAACTTATCGCTCCCTAAAAGAAGCTTCAGAGATTCATACTTCGGAGCTAAGGCTTTCATCGTCGAATAGGTTCGAGGTTGTTCTTTCTGATCCAGCTCGATACGGGAAACTTCCATCCACGGACGGGTAGAAGCGACAAGAGAGAGCAGATGGAAACGTTCTTCTTCCTCAAAAAGAAGTTTTTTCTTTTCGTCTTCTTGAATATACCGAGATTTGGAGGGAACGAAAACAACGCGGTCATAACCGACTGCTTTCATAGCCTCATAGGCCATCTCGATATGTGCAAGACTCGGCGGATTGAAGGCTCCGCCAAAAAAGAGAGCCTTCAAATCAGAGATTTCCTCCGTGGAGCTTATGGTACATGCTTTCGCGGACGCTGGCTAACTTCATCGTCAGATCGACATAGTGGACATGCGGAACTTCCGGACGGAGTTCGGATTCCCAGACATGATGCTCCAGCTGATCGCGGATGTATTCTTTCTTCTCGGTGATAGAAGGAAGTTTCTGAGCAAGTTCCCCATGGATGACAAACGGAATTAAAAGCTTTTCCACACGGACCGGCTTGATGGTCTTACGACGGTCGAATTCATCGCGGTCGAGATTGAGGACTTCAATTTCTTTTCCGGCTTCGATAACTTCCTCATCGAGGGAGATAATATCGCACTGTCCCTGATCGTTCTCATCAAAAACACGCCAAGCCATCAACTTTCCAGGAATAACTGCCTTTGAAGGAGAATCGGAACATTTCATTTTCGGTTCATAGGTGCCATCCTCGTTTTTGATAGCAACCAATTTATAGACACCGCCGAAAACCGGATCATCGCTCGAAGTGATCAGTCTTTCACCGACACCATAGGAGTCGAAATGAGCGTCTTCATATAACTCCATATTGGCCATCTTCTTCTCATCCAAAGAGTTCGAAGCGACCAACTTGATATAAGGTTTACCTGCTTTGTCTAACGCTTTTCTCAGCTTCTTATATTCACGGGCTAAGTCACCGGAATCGATACGGGCAGACTTGACTCTCTTATTCGGATCGTTCGGATATTTCTTGATGAGTTCGTTATCGATGGTAATCAGATCCGGTAATCCCTGTTCAAAGATAGAGTAAGTATCCAGAAGCAGAGAGACATTCTCCGGATAGGTTTCCGCAAAAGCACGGAAAGCATCTAACTCGGTCGGGAAGAATTCGATGAAAGAGTGGGCAACCGTACCGACCGCTTTGACTTCGGGGCCATATTTCATCTCAGCTAAGCAGTTGGCAGTACCGATACAACCTCCTAAAACCGCAGCATAAGCGCCTTCGTTACCAGCGCTTTCACCCTGTGCTCTACGGGTACCGAACTCCATGACGCTTCTCTTCTGATGGGTGGCAAGGCCGGAGATTCTGGTCGCCTTCGTCGCAATCAGAGAATGGAAGTTCATCGTCTGAAGAAGATAGGTTTCAATAAGGATCGCACCGACCATATCGCATTCGATACGGACCATCGGAACCTGCGGATAGCAGACAGTGCCTTCTCTCAAGGCATACATGTCGCCTTTCCATTTATAGGTTCTTAAGTATTCACAGAATTCTTCACTCATTCCTTTGAAACGGAGATACTTCAAGTCACGATCCGTGAAATGGTAATTGAGAAGGAACTTCGTGAGTTTATCCTGACCACAGGAAATCGAATATCCCATGTCGGAAGGGTTCTTTCTAAAGAACATATCGAAAACTAAAACTTTATCCTTGAATCCGTGAAGATAGAGGCAGTTGGCCATCGAGAACTCATAAAAATCGGTCACCATCGCCGGATTGTCATAGTCTTCATCCGGGATGTAGGGTTCTACTTTGATCATAGCGAGTGTTCTCCTTAAAAATGTCGTTACCATTATAAAGGTTTAAAGCGGAAGTGTAAAAATATGTGTAAGTAAAAACAGCCTCTGCCATCCAAAGAAACTGCCCTCATACACTAGGAAGAGAATACTGTGAATTCCTATGTATTTGTTAAGCGGGAAAAACAAGCGATATTTCCATCTCGGCTTCTTCGCCATCATTATGGAAGCAAGATAGTAGACTCAAAGAGAACAGATTCCGTAGATAACCGTTTTCGAAAGAAGTCTGATAACGGGAATAGGGCTATTGCTCTTGTTTGTCAGAGAACAAATCGTATCTCAGCAATCGCGTTTTCCATGGTCGTCTTCCGCGTGAACTATACACGCTTTTGCTTGGAATAGATTTTATGAAACCTATTGAGCATCACACCTGTTGTAAATAAAAAATCGGCAATGAATGCTGCTGCAGAGATGTCATCAGGATAAAAATAGTGTATGAACACACTAGCCGCGATGCCAGTGGAGAAAGTAAAGAAGACAGCAAGGTTATCCCATAAAAGAGATCTCTCCGTATAAGGAAACTTCAGCTCCTCATGGTAGACGATGACAACAAAGGGAAAGAGAAGGGAAACGACAAGAGAAATTATTTTTTCTGCCTCCCTTTTTTCCCTAAAAAACCAGCAGGAAAAATGGAAGTCAATATCGATTTTGACCGGTTTTTTCGGCAGACTTCCCTTTATTAAAGGGCTTGTTTCAAACGGATTTTCTTCTCTTTTTTCGCGGTCGTAACAATTCGATAAAACCACACGTTTTGGGCTGTCCCTTATTCGACAAACCATTTTTCCCGCGGAAGCGAGGAAACACTCTTGCCGAAAAGATAGTGTTACCCAATGTATTTCCAGATATAAAATGTGGCCTCCCGGTTAGGCGGGAGGCCAAAAAGGAACGGATTATTTGGGAATGGAATTTAATATCGATGTTAAGCGATGCTGATCTCGTTACTCTCTTCTTCTTTCGGAGTAGGTTTCGCGATTGTAACGGTAAGAAGACCATCGTTGTAGCTAGCGGCCAAATCTTTCTTCTCTACCTGATTACCGACATAGTAGGAGCGGGAGAAAGATCCGAAGTATCTTTCCGTATGAAGATACTTTCCAGAGCCTTCATGGCTGTTACGCTGTGTCTTAGCAGAAATCGTAAGATAGCCGTTCTTCAGAGCAACATGGATATCTTTCTTGTCGACACCCGGCACTTCGACTTCAAGCTTGTAATTCTTGCCTTCATCGGAGATATCGGTTCTCATGACATCTTCATCGGTACCATCATCGAAGAAATCATTGAAGATCGACCAGAACGGATGAGCATAAGAAGCAGGGACATTTTCCTTCTTCGGCGCAACTTCTTTCTTTTCTTCGACTTCGACATTCTTCTTTTCGTTTTCCATACTTCATATCCTCCTTGTATCCACTGTTTTAGCAATCTATTATCTCGATTGCTAATATGATTATAAGACCATGTTTAGCAATTTCAAGTGCAAACTGCTAATTTTTTTAAAATCTTTTAAAAAGGCCGAAGGCATCGAAATATTTAAGAAACAATTTTCTTGGATTTGGCCATTCTTGGACGTGAAAACAGAACTTGTATAAGGTTAAAAACAAATTGTTTTATAAGTCCAAATTCAAAGAAAGACATATTATGTCAACAATCAGGAAGCCAAAAGAAAACCCCTCACCTGGGAATTTCCAGATAAGGGGTTAAGCGATCAGAAAGAGAAGTTACGCGATGGTGATCTCGTTATTCTCATCCGCCTTCGGAGCCGGTTTTGCAACACGGACCGTCAGAAGGCCGTTCTCATAGCCAGCGGAGACATCTTTCTTGCTGACCTGAGAGCCGACATAGTAAGAACGGGAGAAGTTACCGAAGTATCTCTCCGTGCGAAGATACTTACCGGAGCCTTCACGAGTCGAACGATCGGCCTTAGCAGAAACGGTGAGATAGCCATTCTTCAAAGCGACATGGATGTCCTTCTTATCGACACCAGGGACTTCGACTTCTAACTTATAGTCCTTGCCTTCATCCGAGATATCGGTTCTCATCACATCTTCGCTCGTGCAGTCATCTCCGAAGAAATCATTGAGCATACTCCAGAACGGATGATATCCGTAGGTGAGGTTCTCATTCTCCTCTTTCGGGGCAACTTCCTTCTTCTCTTCCTCGACAGCGACATTCTTCTTTTCGTTTTCCATAGGTTTTCATCCTCCTTGTTTTCTTTTATTTAGCAGTCTCTTATCTCGATTGCTAATTTAATTATACAATCAGAATTAGCAAATTCAAGTGTTGAGTGCTAAATATTTTTAATTGTTTCTAAAAACAGCGATACCTATGGGCTTTTTTGATAAAAATATTTTTTGAATTTCTTTTTCTGCCATCGAAAAAGGCTGTCTCCCAGCAAAGGAAACAGCCTTTATTCAATAAGGTAAAAGATTACTTCAGCGTCTGATAATAGTCATCTAAGCCCTTAAGACCGGCTTCATCGATCTTGAAGCTATAGCGATAGCCGGGGATAACCTTAAACTTGCGGAGCGTTAAGAACTGCGAAAGGTTATTGACCGCTTCTCCACTCCAGCCATAGTCTCCGAAAACGGAAGCTTTCTTATTCTGGATAACCGGAATCGGAAGAGCAGCAGCTAAATCATAGAATAAGGAAATAGCATCCTGAAGAAGCGTCGGAGTTCCGAAGAGAACAAGACCAGAAGTACGGATGGAAGCTAAAATCTGAGGCTTCACTTCGGCATAGTTCAAAGCATCGATTTTATAGAAAGAGACTTCTCTACCATCGGCTTCGAGTTTCTCTTTCAAGGCTTTGGCTAAGACTTCGGTGTAGCCATAGCAGGTGGCATAAACCAAAGTGACATGTTTCTCATCATTGGAAGGAAGATATTTCTTTCCTAACTCGCGGAAAGCAGCGATGGTCTCTTTGACGTTGGTATCGATAACCGGGCCATGACCGGTAAGGATGAAGTCGACATCGAGTTTATCGACTCTATCGGCTCCCTGGATAGCAAAAGAAGCAAACGGAGACATGATGGAAGCAAAGTAATATTCGAACGCTTCTTTATAAGCAGGGAGATTCTTTTCCTTACTTAATAAGATATCGTCGCTGGCATAATGGGCACCGAAAGCATCGCAGGTGACAATCGCTTTCTCCTCCTTAATATAGGTGAACATCACATCCGGCCAATGGAGGAAGAGACCGGAGACGAACTGAAGCGTGTATTCTCCGATTTTCAGTTCCTTACCCGCGGTAACCACCATCGATTTGAAAGGATGACGGAGAATATTCTTTAAATTGTTGGTACCTGCCGGAGAAGCGATGACCGTAATCTCCGGATTCTTAGCTAAGAGAGCTTCAATCGCACCGGAATGATCCGGTTCGGTATGGGCGACAACGACGTATTTGATCTCTTTGAAATCGACTAAAGCAGAGATGTGTTCGAGATACTCGTCTTCGAATCCATGTTTGGATCCTTCAAAGACAACGGCTCCTTCGCTCGTCTTGAGAAGATAAGAATTATAGGAAGAACCGTATTTGGTCGGCATAGCGACATCGAAGACTTTCAAGGAGTGATCAATAACACCGACATAGTAGAGGTTCTTCGTCAGTTGTAATGTTTTCATTAGGAACAGTTCCTTTCTTAGGTGCCTTTATTATAGAGAATAAAAAAGAGAAAGAAGTAAACAAAGCAACGAAAGAAAGGTTTCTTAAACACATGTTCTTTTCCTTAGAAAGCAGAAGGACAAAGCTATCGGTGCCTTCTTTCAAAGAGAGAAAGGACGTACAAAATTCCTCTTTGCTTTTCCTCTTTTCCTCTATATAATAAGGACGGTCCCAAAGGTGGGATTTTTTATTTGAACGAGATGAGGAGAAAGCTGCATGAGAGAAAAAGTTGTTCTGGTCTGTACGGAATGTGAATCCCGCAACTACAACGCCACCAAAAAGAAAGGAGATCCCGTCCGTCTGGAAGTAAGAAAGTACTGTCCGAAATGCGGCAAGTACACCATCCATCGGGAGGGAAAATAACACATGAGTAAATTCACCCGTTATTTCAAAGGAGTCGGCGAAGAAGCAAAACGTGTCCGTTGGCCTAACCAGAAAACCTTATGGAAAGCCGTCGGTATCGTCTTAGTCATCTCCATTGTCACAGCCTTATTCATCGCTTTATTCGATTATCTGACGGTTCAGATCATGAGAGCTTTCGATAGCGCAATGCCTACTTCGAGCTCTGGTTCTTCCAGTTCCTCGAGCGGAGCAGCCGCGATGTTAGTTGATTTACTCAAAGGAGGTAGATTCTAATGACAGAAGAAGAAAAGAAAGAGGTCGTCAATACCCCTGTCGAAGAAGAGCAGCCGGTCAAGAAAGCTAACTATAACCCTCTCATCGGTGAAGTCAATCCCGATGAAAACGAGAACGATCAGGATAAAGACGATACCTTACCGGAAAAGGCTTGGTACGTCATCAACACCTTCGCAATGCGTGAGCGTCAGGTCAAGGAATCTCTCGAAAAGAGAGCGAAATCCTTCAACATGGAAGACAAGATCTTCCGCGTCATCTGCGCCGAATACGAAGAGCCTGTTCTCGATGAAAACGGCAAGCAGAAGTACACCAAAGATAAGAAGACCGGCCAGATGGTTCCTAAGGTCAAGGTCAAGAACTGGTATCCGGGTTACATCTTCGTCGAAATGATCATGACCGATGAAACCTGGTTCGTCGTCCGTAACACTCCCGGTGTCTCCGGTATCACCGGTTCTTCCGGTAAAGGTGCAAAGCCGTTCCCGATTCCGCACGAAGAGATTGAACCGGTTCTCAAGAGAATGCATATCGAAGATCCGGATATCTACTCCGATTACAAGGTCGGCGATCTTGTCCGTATCATCTCCGGCACTTTCCAGGATGCCGAAGGTACGATCGAATCCATCGATCCCGATAGAAGCGAAGTCACGGTTCAGATCACCCTCTTCGGACGTTACAACACGATTCCGGAGAAGTTCTCCGATATCGAGAAGATCCGCGAACCTGGCGATCTTGCCGACAATAAGTAATAACCACAGAGCGCGTTCCTAAAAAGGGCGCGCTTTTTTAACGCCAAAGAAAAAACGAACCGACCTAGAAGAAAACTTCCAAGTCGATTCGTTCTTCTTGTTTTTAGTTGTTACTTTTCTAATCTCTTGAGAAGATAAGGAATTGCTCTTTCAAACTCTAAGCCGTAGAGGATACCATCTTCTTTATCCTGAAGCGTGTAATGCATACTCCGATGGACGTAGTCATGAGCTAATTCAACGGCTTCGACAAAAGGAAGACCGCGGACATAAGCACCTGCCAAGCAGGCAGCAAAGACATCACCAGCACCATGATAACGACCCGGATAACAAGGAGTGTAATAGAGGTCGATTTCATTTTCTTCCGCATCGTAGATAGCTTCTCCGACTCTTTTACCATGAGCAAGAGTGACACCAGTAAGAACCACTTTCTTCGGTCCTAAAGCGGCTAAAGAATGAAGAATATCCGTAATCTGATCTTTGGTAAGTTCATCCCCAGGGAACTCTTTTCCTAAGAGAGCACAGGCTTCGGTGACATTGGGAACAATCAAAGAAGCTTTCTTCACCAGTTCTCTCATCTCTGCGGTATGGTTTTCATCAAAGCCCGAATAAAGCTTGCCATTATCGGCAAACGCGGGATCGACCATCAGAACCGTATCTTTACTCTGAAGTTTTTGACAGATATCTTCGACGATCTTCGACTGTCCGTTTCCTAAATAACCGGTCAGGATCAAGTCGAAATGATGTTCGTAAGGAAGCCATTTCTCAACGGAAGGTAACATATCCTTCGAAAGATCGGTATAAGTCCAAGAAGCATAAGCGGTGTGATTCGATAAAACCGCTGTCGGTAAACCGACGCATTCCTGTCCGAAAGCGGAGAGAATCGGTAAAGCGACCGTCAAAGAACAGCGGCCTAAACAGCTATAATCCTGAATCGTCAGAACTCTTTTCTGTTTCATGCTTTTTCCCTTCTTTGATAGCTTCGTCGAGTGTCTTCAGAGGCACAGCAAACATCGCGGAAAGTTTCTTCGTCTGTTCTTCGTTCGGAAAAGCTTTTCCCTCTTCCCAGGAAACAACGGTTTCATCGGGAAGATGAAGATGGTCTGCGATAAAGCAGGCATCGATATGATAGGTGCGATAAAGAGAAAGAAGGATGGTCGAAAGGGTCATCTCTTCTTCCGTTTCGACTTTTTATCGTCACTGGCATCGACAATGGTGACGGCAGTTGCCGTTGAAGCCGGAGTTTCCTCGGCTTTCGGTTCTTCTGCGGTAGTATCCTGCTCTTCTTCCTCTTTCTTCGCATCCTCATCGTCCTTATCGTCTTCTTCGACAACGATCTTATCGGAATCCGGAATCTCCGCCGAATTCTTTCTTAAATCGGAGATATCGATAACTTTGACTTCTTTATTTTCTTTTTCGGAAGCAGCCGAAGCTTTCGCCTGCTTTTCTCTTTCAATCTGCTTCTGTTTCATCACGACTTTGGTGTTATGGGCTTTGACTAAAGTATTGATCAAGGCAAAGAGACCGGCAAGAGCCAAAAGACCACCGACAATCATCAACATATAACGTTCGACTTCGGTTCTCTTGTTGAGATAGAAGTAAGTGTAAACACCTGCACCGACAGCTAATAAAGCGGCACCGATAAAAGCGAAGACACCTTTCGTAACACCATGCTTGATGGTTTTACGGTTCACACAGCAATCCACACCGAAGAGAATCAGCATCAGAGCAAAGACGAAGAAATAAACGATGACGAAGTAGGAAAGAATCTCATTGAGAATCTCATGCTTGATGAAGAAGACGATACCGGTCGTAACCGCTAATTCTCCGATGAGAACATCGTGGTTGAACGGCTGACGATAAAGAAGATAACCGGAGAGGATGTTCATAACGCCATAGACCACTGCAACGATACCGGCGGAGATAGAAAGCATCAGGGAGATGTCTCCTCCGTTTCCGCTGAAGATCGCCATCACGACAAAGAGAATACCTAAGACGATCAGGATGATCGCCTGAAGGATCTTGATCCACTTATAGACATTGATACGTCCGTCTTCTTCGGCCTGCGCCCAGAGTTCTTCTTCGGTGATACCGGAATTCTTCTCTTTCTTATTCTCTTGTTCCATACTAATCATTATTCCTCTTTAAACAAAAATCATATCCATTATAATTTTCAAAGTGAGAGAAGCAATCAAAATGTCACGCGAAAGTCCAATCAGTAAGATTTATGAAGCCTATTCAGCACTAGCCGACAAGAGAATTGAGAAGATCAACGATTCTCTTTTCCTTGTGGAATCCTCGGATCACAGCAAAAGATATACCGTCATAATCGATGAAAAAGGAATCTATTCCTCTAACGATAATGCCACCGTCTGGCAACATTATGCTGGGTATCCCATCATCGCTGTATGGATGGAAGAAGGGAAACTCCCATATGAGAAATCTTCGCTTCCTTATTTTGCCTCTATCAACTGGAAAAAGCTCAATACAGAAGCAAAGAACAAATACGATATCGCTATTGAGAAAGCTTTTTCTTCTTTCACAGACGAAAAAAGAAACAAGATTCAGCAGGCCATAGAAGAAACAAGAGCGGCTCTTGTTTCTCTATCCTTGGAAGTAAAAGGGAACCGGGCGAAGATCCTCCCTCCGAAAGAAGCAGAGAATAAGGCTGATCTGTCCTAGTCCAATCTAGTAAAAAGCCTAGTAGCTCCTCAATAATTTCTTCTTAACCAAGATATATATAAGGATAGAAGCTACTGCCAGTTTTCATTGTTTTTCTTGAAGTGCCTGATTATAATATGCCTACATGCGTTTTTTCATGCGCATTGATTTACTTTGTAAGGAGGAAAACTTCCATGAAACGTACTTATCAGCCTAGCAAAATCAAGAGAGCCCATACCTGTGGCTTCCGTGCCAGAATGGCGACCAAAGGCGGACGTAAAGTCTTAGCCCGCAGAAGAGCTAAGGGAAGAGTCAGACTCACTCAGGCCTAAACCCGAGAGGCTTTCTTTTCTCGGCCTGCGACATGAAGAAAGAATTTCGGCTTCGTAAGGCCAGCGACTTCAAAGCCGTACTCGATCAACGTCATCCCGCGGAAAAGAACCGTTCCGTATCCGTGTTCTATGCGCCAAACACCCTCGCCCATGTCCGAATCGGCATCTCCGTTTCCTCAAAACTCGGTGATGCCGTAACGAGAGTGAGAATCCGAAGACAGATTCGTGCTCAGATCAATGAAACGGATGTCTTGACCAAGCCATTCGATATCGTCATCATTGCCCGTCCGGGTTATCTTGAAAATTCGTATCAAGAGAACCTTGCGATTCTGAAAGATGCCTTCACCCGTCTGAGCCTTCCGCAAAAAGGGGAAAAAGCATGAATAAAGATTCGAACCGATGGCTAAAACGGCTGGTGATTCTCTTCGGAGGAATCATCACTGTTTTTGGTTTGTCCAGTTGTACCAAATCCTTCTGCACCAACCAAGATAAAGCCAATCAGCTATACGCCTACTATGGCGATCTTTACGATGGAAACATCGTCGAAGAAAATTATACCGGCAGCAATAAAGAAGCCGCGGTCAGCAACAACGTCAACGCCAATCGTCAGACGCTCTTTACCACCCTTAGTTCGAAAGGGGCCTACACTCTTCCGGACAAGGCGTTTTTGACGTTTATGGAGACGAAAGTCGATACTTTCGTCACCGAAAACAAAGTCAAATGGACCGATGGAACGATTGCTTCTTTATCCGAGAACGAAGCTTCCCATGTGGCAAAACACGTCGCTATCTACGCCGGTCTTACCTCCGATAATCAAGTCAGTGACCTCTGGGTAAACTTCGACTCCTGGTATCAGGAAGCGATTCTTGATCCCGAGATCGGACCTCTGAAGACACCTTCGAGCGGTTATGTCACCAACCTGAAGAATGCTGCCAACAAAGCAATCAGCGGTAATACCGCCTGCATCACGCCGGAAAGCAAGAACTTCACCCATAACGGTGCCACCGTCTACGTGGAAGGAAAGACCTGGGGACAGGCTTTCTCCGAATACGGTTTCTTGGAAGGTTTATTAGTCTATCCGTTTGCTTGGCTTGTCCATGTCATCACCGAAAGTCTCGGTGGCAATGGTTGGGCGCAGATCTTAGCCATTTTCATCGTCACGGTCATCACCCGTATCTTCACCGTCTGGTCATCCTTAGTCCAAGGTAGATCCCAGGCGAAGCAGAATAAGATTCAGCCTCAGCTGAATGCCTTAGCTCAGAAGTATCCGGATTATCAGACCGATTCCGATCAGAGAAGAGCTTACTCGATGGAACAGGCTGCCATCATGAAGAAAGCCAAAGTCCATCCGCTCTTACCGATGCTCTTCCTCATCATTCAGTTCCCACTCTTCATCTGCGTCTGGTCTGCATTACAAGGATCTGCCGCTATTGCCGGTGGTAACTGGCTCGGTCTATCCTTAACGACTCCGGTCTCTACCTGTGTCACAGCTTATAAGACGACTCCGGGTGCTATCGTCGGTATCATCATCTTCATCGTCATGACCCTGAGCAACGTTCTTTCTTCCTTCACTTCCCTCTGGTTCACCAATTGGCGTAATAAGAACTTCGGTACCGCTCCGAAAGCTCCTGTCGGTGCCGATGGCGAATCCATGGATCCGGCCCGTACCGGAAAGATCATGACCTATGTCATGCTGATCTTCATCATTATCATGGGTTGGTCCTTACCGGCTGGTATGGGTATCTACTGGTTCTTATCTTCCCTCATCGCGATCATCACCACTCTCTTAATGGAAGTTGTTCAGACGCACAACCGTCATCGTTTCGCTGCCGAAACGGGCGATGGCTCCACGCTTGCTGCTATCCGCCGTTCGTCTCATCACTCCGAGACGAAGGCCGAAAGCGATAAGAAACAGAAGAAAGACAAAAAGGCCAAATCCGATAAGCCTTTATGGAGGTAATGCGATATGAATAAGTACGAAGGTAAATCCGAAGAAGAAGCCGTCAAGAAAGCCTGTGCCGATTTAGGCGTCCAGGATCCGAAGACCCTCAATTATCAGGTCATTTCCGTCAAGAAGACCCTTTTTGCTAAGACCGTCACCATCGGTATCTATACCATCAACGATGTCATCGTCTTCGCCGACGATTACATCAAACGTTGCTTAAGAGCTCTTGGGTTAGACGGTTCGACCGAAGCCAAATACGAAGATGGCGTCATCAAGCTCAACATCGTCACCAGCCATAACAAGAACGTCATCGGCAAGAACGGCGATACCCTCCGCGCTATCAACGAACTGACCCGTTCGGCTTGCTTCAACCGCTTCGGCGGTCATTACCGCATCCTCTTAAACTGCGACGGATACAAGGAAGCCAAATATTCGAAGTATATCGCTATGGCGCGCCGTTATGCCCGTGAGGTCGAAGAGACCCACGTCACCGCGGTCTTAGATCCGATGACTTCCGATGAAAGAAGAGTCATCCATCAGGCCTTAGCCGATTTCCCGGATATCAAGACCCAGTCCTTCGGCACCGGTCACAAGAGACATGTGACCATTCAGTACTGCCCGAACGCGCAAGCGAATAACAATACCAAGAAGTAATCTTCCTATCGTTCTAAAGTTAACCGGTCGCGAGAAAAATTCTTCTCCGACCGGTTTTTGTTTTCGATACAATAAAGATATGGAATTTGAGATTCTCATCAAAGAAGTGAAAGACGATATCGAAGAAGAAAGATTAGAAGCAGAGCTTCCGCCTTCTTTTCTTAAGCACTGCGATAGTCATACGTTTGAAGAGGATCATAAACGATCCTTGTTAGCCTGGTGGATGCTAAAGGAAGAGCTCTATAAAAGAGGAATCAATCCGTATAAGGTAGAGTTACAGTATGGGAAAGAAGGAAAACCGTACATAGAGGGTTTTCCTTTTAATATCGCTCACTCGGGTAAGATGGTTGTTCTCCTGATCAGTGAAAAAGATTGCGGAGTCGATATCGAAAGAATCGCTTCTCGTCCAACCTTTGATCGGATGGCAAAGAAAGTGTTCAGTTCGAAAGAAAATGAAGTGTATAACGCATCGAAAGATAAACCCGATACCTTCATTTACCTCTGGAGCAGGAAGGAAGCTTTTATGAAGAAGTCAGGAGTCGGAATCAGCGACTTCTCTTTGCTTCGGGAAGATACCCCAAGCAGTGTGGTTTCAAAGAAAATACAGGATAGTTTAGGGTCCTCTTATTGGCTTAGCTATCTGCTATAATCCCATTAGCAACTTAAGGAGGATAAAAAGGAATGAAGGTTTTATTTATCAATGGTTCTCCCGATGAGAAGAACACGACGTATGCGGCGATTGAAGAAGTCGCTACGACTTTAAAAACCAAGAATATCGATAGTGAGATCGTCTGGCTTGGGAAAGCTCCGATCGCGAATTGTATCGGCTGTGGAACCTGTTCTAAGACCCATAAATGCATCTACTCGGATCTGGTGAATACCACCATCGAGAAGATGAAAGACTTTGATGGTCTTGTGATTGCCTCTCCCGTCTATTATTCCGGTCCGACCGGAAGAATCCAGTCCTTCTTAGACTGTTTCTTCTACGCTTGCCCGAAAGAGTTTCTCTTCGGAAAAGTAGGAGCCTCTCTGACGGTATGCCGAAGAGGCGGTAACAGCGCTAGCTTTGAAAGACTCAACCAGTATTTCCTCATGAACAATATGTTTGTGATCGGTTCTCAGTACTGGAATATGGCGCATGGCTTTACCTATGAGGACGCGAAGAAAGATAAAGAAGGAATGCAGACGATGAGACATCTTGCCCTAAATATGGCTTATGTTTTAGAGTGCTTAGAGGCTGGGAAAGAGAAAGGGATCACCTATCCAACCTTGGAGGAGAAAAGAGAGGTCACTAACTTCATGGATGGGAAGTAGGCGAACAAAGAATATTACTGCTGTTTTTCTTTCAGATTCTGTTGCTGGCGGTTCATCGGCAAAAGAATATCCACCACAAAGAGATTATCTTTCTGAAAGATATTGATGTTTCCCTGATATTTTGAAACAACATAACGGACGCTTTTTAAACCGAGTCCGTGAAAGTCTTTATCCTCTTTGGTAGTCACCGGAAGTCCTTCTTCGAAATGAAGAGGTAGATTACAGTAATTCTCAACATGGGTGATGAGGAAACTGCCGTGGCTATGGACATTAATCGAGATGAAACGTTTTCCTTTTTCAACGATTCTTTTTTCCGCTTCAAATGCGTTATCTAGAACATTTGAATAAATAGAAATCATATCCGGAGTACGCAAGAAACCCATTTTGCTTCCTTCCACCATAGATGTAAAAGCTATTTTTTCTCTTTGGCATTCGTATTGAATCTTTGTCAGGATAATATTCATCTCTTTGTTTCCGCAGTCTACCATCGTCTCATATTCTTCGACTACTTTGGAGATATCCTGAATTTCTTCTTTATCATACCCAGTTAAATTTTGGAACCGATTAATATGATGTTTCAGATCATGGGCTTTCATATTTAATACGGCGATGTTTTCCTTCGTCATTTCATACTGTTTTCTTTCTTGATGGAGAAAATATTCCAGCTCTCTGTTTTCTTCCTGTGCATTCCTATAATTGACAAAGCCATTCTGAATATAAAGAGCAAAGATGCAACATAGTGCCATCGGAAGATGCGTCAACCAAATCTGAGAAAGATTGTAATACATAAACAGATATTGAATCACATAGATAAAAGCAGCAGTAACTACCGCCATTGTGACAACATAGCCGGTATTGATTTTGATTTTTTCCAAAGGCTTCATCCGATAGATATAGACAAAGAAACAGATAGTATAAACCACAGCCATATTTCCTAACGAAAAGAAAAACCACCCAAGCTGACTAAAATGGTCCTGCAAAGGTAGGTAGATCATGTTTTCGATATGGTAGGAGAGGTTCTGAACAAACTGAGCGCTGATACAATAGAAAAGAATATGAGTGAACCGGTTCTTAAAAAGAAAAACACAGAGAGCAAGGGAAAGCAAGAAAATAATCAGAGAGAAAAAGCCAGAAACAAAATGTGCGACGATGTTCGGCAAAACTATAGCGAGGAAAACAAAAATTGGAAGGCCAAGTAATATTCGTAACCAAAAGTAATTTCTTCTCTGAAACTGTTTCAGAAAAAGAGCTTCCGAAACCAATATCTGAAAGATATATCCATGATAAACGCTGAGCGAGAAGACTTCCTGAATAGTCATATCGTCACGCTTCTCCCCAGAATGTCGTCAATTTCTTCATCAAAATCGTTTTATAGGCACGGGCCAGAGGAAGTACCTCCCCAGCAACCGTCAAAGAAAGATCATTGATTTCTTCGACATAAGCGAGATTGACAAGCAGGGAACGGCCGATCAGGCAGAAACGATCTTCCTGCAAGGAAATATCCCTCAGCTTTCCACGAATACGGTATTCCTCTTTTTTCCCATGAACATGAAAAATAAGGTAATGATCCTGACTTTCAACATATAAGATATCCATTTGCTGAATCTTATAGGTTTCTCCCGGCATCTTCAGAATATAGATTTCGCTTTGTGTCTTCTGAAGATAATTGCGTGCTTTATCCATTTTCAGATCAAAAAGCTCATATGAAACAGGCTTTACCAAAAAGTCAAGAGCGTTCACTTCATATCCGGCAATCGCATATTTAGCAAAAGTCGTAATGAAAATCAGACAGACTTCCGAATCGATTTTTCGCAATTGTTTCGATGCATCAATCCCGTTGAGGCGGGGCATTTCAATATCCATCAGAACAATATCGTAGCCTTTATGATAATTTTGGATAAACGAAAGACCATCCGAAAAGTACTCGGTCTGAACCTCAATTCCTTTTTCGAGGCCATACTTGGTTAGATAAGATAGAAATTGCTGTTTATATTCGGAATCGTCTTCTACTAAAGCAACGCGAATCATAGAAAACCCCTTCCACAAAATTATAGTGTTCTCAAAAAGAGAATGCCATACCTTGATAAACGGAGAAAGCTACACAAATATAGAAGAAAATAAATCATTCCGTTTAAAGTAATTTATTCCAACATTTTACAGTTAAAACCGCTTACAGCAGTTCTCGACAGATCTGCATCACTTTTCGACAAAGGTATACACGTAAAAAAGGAAAAAAACTAGAGTGATGGCGTAAGCGATGCCAGACATCGCAAAAAACAAAATTGGGGGAAAGAATATGGCTAAAAGAAAGACGACACACTGGCGAATTGTCTCAGCGGTTTGTGGTACTTTAACCGCTCCACTCATCGGCTTTACAGCCTGGGCAAACTCGTATCAGTCCTTAGTATGTTCTGTCATTGGCGGACAGACTTCGAAAATCGTCAAACAGAACGGAGAAGCAACTACAAAGGACTACAAGACGAACGGACAGTCATTAGCCGATTGGGTCAAGACCGAAGACAATCTGATACGTCGCGTACAGGCAGAAGGTTCGGTCTTATTGAAAAACAAAAACAATGCTCTTCCGTTAGCTAAAGGAGCAAAAATAAGTTCTTTTGGTTACGGAACCATCAACACTGTTTCGACCGGTATGGTTCGTTTCGGTGCTCCAGCTTCTTATGTCGATTTCAAAACGGCTATGGAAGAAGACGGAAAACTTGAATTGAATCCGACTGTTTACGATTTTTACAAAGAAAAATCAACCGCGAAACTCGCATTTAACGCAGTCCCGGAAGTCGATGTCGATGAAATCGGTGATTCGATCCGTTCTTCCTATGCTTCCTATAAAGATGCAGCAATTGTTGTGATCAGCCGTTCCGGTGGAGAAGGTGGTGACTTAGCTACGGGTGATTTCACCGGTGGAACAAAGTATCTCGCCCTCCAAGAATCCGAAAAGAAGATGCTGAGTGAAGTCACTTCTCATTTCGATAAAGTGATCGTTCTTCTCAACACTTCTTATCCGATGGAATTAGGCTGGTTAGAGGATTACGATATCGATGCTTGTCTGATGATCGGCGCTGTGGGTTACAACGGACTGAATGCCGTCTCCGATATTTTGGTCGGAAAGAGCAATCCGTGCGGAAAGACGGTAGATACCTATGCTGCCGACTCATTCTCTTCGCCGGCAATGCGCAACTTCGGAGACTATACTTATGCGAATGGCACCGATATTGAAAATCAGATCGGTAAAGGTGCAAATGCGACAAAGTATGTTGTTGAAAAGGAAGGCATCTATGTCGGTTATAAATACTATGAGACCCGCTATGAAGACACGGTTCTTGGCCAAGGAAAAGCGTCTTCTTCCACGGGAGCTTATGCCTCTGCGACCGGCTGGGATTACAACAAAGAGGTCTGCTATCCTTTCGGCTATGGTCTTTCCTATACCACTTTCTCCAAGACTCTGAAAAGTGTCAAAGAGAACAACAACACTTATGAAGTGCAGGTCGAAGTTAAGAACACCGGTTCGGTTGCAGGTAAAGAAGCGGTCGAAGTCTATGCACAGACTCCTTACACCGATTTCGATAAACAGAACAAAATCGAAGTCCCCTCTGTTCAATTAGCCGGCTTTGCTAAGACAAAGGAAATCGCTCCAGGTGCTACTGAGACGGTTTCAATCACCATCGATAAAGAGGACTTAGCTCATTACGATTCGTATGTAAACAAGACCTATATTATGGAAGGCGGCACCTATTATCTTACCGTCGGTGAAAATGCACATGCCGCTATTAACAACATTCTGTCGGCAAAAGACAAGAGTGTAGACGGCCAGAAGGATCTTGTCCATAAGTTCACGTTAGCAAATACCGATACCAGCACGTATTCCGTCACGGACCAGAATGTCCGAATCACGAATCTCTTCGATGATGTAGATCTCAACTATTGGCAAGACAACTCTGTTATCTATCTTTCGCGTAACAATTGGGAAAGCACCTGGCCTACAGAAGTGACCAAATTAAACGCTAATAGCAAAATGATCGATGCGATGAACATCGAGGGTAAGTACACTCCTGGTTCAGAGGATATGAGTGGAATGACTTTAGGAGCGGATTCTAAATATACGGTTGCTATGATGCGTGACGCGAAGTTCGATGATCCGCAGTGGCAAGTCATTATCAATCAGCTTTCGATTGAAGACCTCCTCAATTTGGTCGGCCGTTCTGGGTTAGCCGCTATTGAAAGCATCGCTTATCCGGCCACTTTCATGAAAGATGGTTCCCATCGTGTCGCGGATAGACCTTACGTTGAAAATAAAGAATATGCTCACGTATTCCCCAGCGAAGTCATCATGGGTGCTACCTATGACCGCGATATCTTAAAAGAGATTGGTGAAGCTTTCGGAGAAGATAACTTACGTACAGAAACGGTCGGTCATTATGCCCCTTCCGTCAACATCCACCGCACTCCGTATTCAGGGCGCAACTTCGAATATTATTCGGAAGATGGTTATCTTAACGGCGAAATGAGTGTCCCAGAAATTGAGGGAATGCAGGAAAAAGGAGCTGTCGCTTTCCTTAAGCATTTTGTTCTCAACGATCAGGAAACAAATCGTCAGGGTATCTGCACTTTCACCAGTCAACAGGCCTTCCGTGAAATCTATCTCGAAGCTTTCAAAGCCGGCTTAGTCGAAGGCAAATCCAAAGCGATTATGGGTGGCTTCAATCGTATCGGCTGCACCTGGACTGGTGCGGACAAAGCCTTGCAGACCGATTTAGTCCGCAATGAATGGGATTGGAAAGGTATCTTAGATACGGATGCCGTCTTCAGCTACAACGAAGCGATGGGCTTCAAATCTGGACTCGAAGCAGGCACGACAATGTGGGCTACATCGGGAACAAAGATCTACGAAGCTGTCATTGCCGACGCAAAGAAAGACAGTAAGATGGTCGCCAATATGCGTTCTTCCGCTCATTATCTTCTCTACAACGTTGTCAACTCTTTAGCGTTCAACGGAATCTCTTCGGGAGATAAGATTGTTCCGGTAATGCCTTGGTGGTTAACAACAGCGATTGTCGTTGATTCTGTTCTTGCAGTTGCCACTATCGTTGCTGTCGCCTTCGTTGCAATTGGAGCCTTCAAAGAAAAGGAGTAATGAGAAAATGAAAAATAGAGGTTTGGGATTTTACTTCACAGAATTTGCCACTCTTGCCAGTCTCTTATCTGCCATCTTATACGGCATCTGCAGAGAAAACCGTTATCCAGTGATCCTAGTAATGCTTATTCTTGCAACCGTTGCCGGAGCTGTCGTCAGTGTCAAACCCTTCCGTCTTACCGAATTTTTCCCCTTTACTTTCAATGCGATTGCGGTCGGTTTCCTCTTATTGGTGTTGCTTAACAACTTAGCCGATATCATGGCAAAGAACAACGTCTTAGGTCTGAGTGCTCCGTTTGTCGTTGCCTTTGTCCTCAGCATCCTTGCTCTTCTTTGCTCTGCAGTTGCCGTTGTTCTTCCACAGAAAAAAGAAGTCATCAAACAATAAAACATAGAATAGGCAAGCCGGGCAATTCCGGCCTGCCTCTCTTTCTTTCCCAGAGGTATGAATGTGAAAAAAAAAAAAAATAACTAAGACTACTCTCATCGATTTTCTTTGTGCTCTTCTTGTTTCCCTTCTCTGCCTTATCGATATTGGGCGTTATATTGCTTTAGGAGAATTGATTTCAACTCTGACTGTCCTACTCATCGGAGTTTTCTTTTCTCTACTCTCTTGGTCTGCCTTTTTAGGTGAACTTCCGGTACTGAATCTCCTTATCGTTCCATTTGGCATCATTCTTTTTCTGATTACCAATAACCCTGCCACAACGCTCTTCAATGTTCTTTTTCTGATCGAAGCTATCATTGCTGCCATCGGTGGCGTTCTGGGCAGTGTTTTTGCCATTTTAGAAAAGAAGAAGCCTACTAAAAAGGTGCTTTCCACCTTTGTTCCTCTATTCGTTCTACTGATGGCCTTTGGCTCTCAGTGGGGAATTTCTTCCGTTGTCGCTAACAACGATACGGAAGCAAAAAGAGAAATCTGGCAAGTGCCAGATATTTATGAAAAAGAAAGCTCTCAGCCAGGAAAAATAGAGGAGATCAATTACCCTACAAAAGCCTATGCGACCGACAAAAGAAGCCTGACAAAACGAGCTTATGTTTATGTTCCTTATGGATATGATTCCACCAAAAATTACGACATTCTCTATCTTCTTCATGGAACAGGAGATGATGAAGCATATTGGTTGATAACGAACCCAAAAAACAAAGCTCTGCTAGATAACCTGACGGAAAGGAAAATCATTTCTCCGATGCTTGTCGTAACTCCGACCTTCTATGTCGAAGATGATTGTAAAGAAAGCATCGAAAGACTTGATCTACTTACTTATTCTTTCAAAGAAGAACTGCGTAACGACCTTCTTCCCTATGTTGAATCTCATTACTCAACTTATGCCGAAACTGCGGACGATAAAGGCTTTAAATCAAGCCGTCAACATCGTTCGTTCGCCGGTCTCTCGCGCGGTGCCGTAACTACGCTTCGTTCTGCTTTCTGTGGATCTCTAGACTATTTTTCACGGTTTGGCTCTTTCAGCGGAAGCCGTACAGGGGCTACCTATTTTCAAGATAATATTCAATCGGAAGCCTTCAAAGATCTTCCCATCGATTATTGGTATGTCTCCAGTGGCAATTTCGATTTTGCCCTGAGTTCCCAAGTCGAGGATTATCACAACATCCTAAAAATAGAGCCGAGATTGAAAGCGGGAGTAAACACCAATTTTGATGTTTTCCCGATGCGTTATCACTCTCAGGGAAATTGGCATCTTGCTCTCTATAATTTCTTGATTCGTGTATACAAAAGCAAATAGACGATTCCGAAAGAGTGGCTTTTCGAAAATGATTGGACCCTGTTAGTTGGACAACTAGGGTAGGTAGCAGAGAGTGCTAGCACTCTCTGCATCGCCCAGAAAATCCAACTAGAGGACCTTTTCTTTTCCCATATTCAATAGGTCTGCATAGGTGCCGTATCAACAAGCGTTAGAGTCAGAATATCGTTTTCAATAAAGTAAACAAGTAATCAGGCCGATTGAATACAACATTCACGAAAACTTTTAAATTTTTGATAATGTACTGTACCCAATTCTTGTACTTCCAGGTAACTAGGTAAGGGATGGATGGTCAAGCTAGCTTGACCATCCGACGGAAAGGAAAGGGCATGGTAAAGCTCAGCAAGGAAGAGATAACATCATCAAGAAGAGATAAATCAAGTCCCCCCGCTTTTTCATCAACTAATAACTCTTCTTAAAGGCAGATGTATACTTAACTGCCAGCATCTATTTTTCGAGAGAATTCTTTAGATCCTCCCTGTTTGTGTAACGAGGAACACTAGGATCATGGGAGATGCGTTTTGCTTCCTTTGCAGCATCAAGAAGTTCTTTTGAGTACTTAGGAGCCTCCACGGAGAAAGGAAGACCGCCTCTTAAAATACATTGCTTTAAGAAGATGTTGATGGCGGTAGACATACCAAGACCGAGTTCTTCAAAAAGTTCACTCGCTTGTTTCTTCACCCCCGCGTCGATACGGATCTGTGTCGGTACTTTAGCCATAGAGTAGTACCTCCTTTGATATACATTGTATAGTAAATAGTTTACAAGACCAATCTCTTTATTATTTAGGTCACCTAAAAACCTCTCAGCCGACTACGTTATATAGTAAGCCGAGAGGTTCTTTTATTACTCTACGTCGTTTGCTTTGAAATACTTCGGAAGCTTTTCTAAGAGATGATTCTCGTCTAAGCGGATGATATCTTCGCTGACGGTAGCAATCGTCTTTTCATTGGCGGCACCATGCGCTTTTAAGACCATCTTCTTACAACCTAAGACGATCGAAGCACCGAGTTCGGTAAAAGAGAAGGTAGAAGAAAGAAGATGAGAAGCTTTCTTGATACTCGGATCGTCCTTCCCTAAAGAAAGGACCATCTTGCTCGCAATAAGTCCAACCGCTTCGGCATTCTTCAGTAAGCAATTACCTGTGAATCCATCACAGGTGATGACATCGGCTTTATCAAGAAGAAGGTCGCTTCCTTCTAAGTTACCGACGAAGTTAAGATCCGTCTCTTTGAGAAGAGCGAACGTCTTTTTGCGGAGAGAGTCTCCTTTGGTATCTTCTTTTCCGACATTCATCAAACCGACACGCGGATTTTCAATCCCGCAATAAGCAGAAGATAAGGCAGCACCAAGCTTTGCAAACTGAACCAGTTTCTCAGCCGGCACTTCCAGATTTGCTCCGCAATCCACTAAGCAGACTCTGCCTCCGTGGATATTCGGTAGCATTGCGGCTAACGCCGGGAAAGAGACACCATCTAATAAGCCAATCCGTTTAATAGCGGAGACTAAGACCATACCAGTTGAACCAGCGGTAAGTAGACCCGCTGCTTCTTCGTGAGAAGAGAGATAATCCATCGCATCCGTTAAAGAAGAATGACCTTTATAGCGGAGCATCGCCATGACATCGTGAACTTCAGGGCTAAGTGTATCGGCATCGATAAGAGTATATCCATCAAAGGATTCTCCTACTTCTTGGAATGTCTTTTCCATCTCCTCTTTGTTTCCAAAGAGAACCATGTTGTAAGACGGATTCTTATGATGTGCCTGAATCGCTCCTCTTACTAAGACAGAACCATCGGCATCGGCCCCTAAGGTATCGACGATGATCTCCTTCATATCTTGAAAACCCTCTCTTAATTAATACCGACTAATAAGTCGTAGACATCCTGCTTACCATCGTAAGCAGCGACTTCTAACTGCGGATACTTCTCTTCGATATGCTTCTGAATCTTCTCGGCGTCTTCTTTCTTGACCATCTGACCGTAGAAGAAGAATAAGCTCTCACGATCTTCCATATCCGGAACATGAGCAAGCATATCATCGACCGCAGATAAGATATCCGCGTCACATCCAACCAGTTTTCTGTCGACTCCTTCGATATAGTTACCTTTGACACATTTGATGCCATCGACGGTGGTATCACGGATCGATTTGCAGATGAATCCAGAGGTGATATGGTCATTAGCATCTTTCATCGAATCATAACAATCGTCAGCGCTTTCATCGTCTCCGACCATCATCATCAAGGAAGCGTAACCAGCTGGGATCGTCTTGGTCTCTAAGACGCGGACACGGCTATCCTTATATAAGTCCGCAGCCTGATGAGCGGCCATCAAGATATTCGATTCATCCGGTAAGACGATGATATCTTCGGCGTTAGCTTGCTTGAAAGCGTAAATGAGTTCGGCTGAAGAGGTGTTCATGGTCTGACCGCCGTTTAAGACGACATCGGCGCCTAAATCCTTGAACATCTGGATGACGCCATTGCCCTGAGCGATTGCGACAACCGCGAATTTCTTCTTCGTCTTAGCGAGCTTTTCCTTCTTATCGAGAACGTTGTTATGCTGTAAAGCCATGTTCTCCATCTTGAAGGTCAGGAATTCGCCAAAGCGCTGTGCGTACTCGATAACTTCATAGGGTTTCTTCGTGTGAATATGGACTTTGACGATAGTACCATTTTGGAAACAGACAATGGAGTTGCCATGTTCATGAAGCCAACCGATGAAACTGGAAAGATCAAAAGACGGGATATCGATCTTCGAGTTCTGTAACTGAAGTAAGAACTCGGTGCAATAGCCATACTCTAGGACAGAATTCTCATTGAACAGAGAGAAATCATAGTGAGGAAGCGAAGAAGAGGTGCTTTCATGCACATCGAGATCGTAATCTCCGTTATCGTCGCCGGTGAAGAAAGAGAGGAATCCTTCGAAGATGGTGAGCAAGCCTTTTCCGCCGGAATCGACAACACCGGATTCCTTTAAGATCGGAAGAAGGTTCGGTGTGTTATCCAAAGAGATTTTCATCGCGTCGACCACCATAGCGAAGAAAGAGGAGAAGGTGACCGTCTTATAGTCGATGGTGTTGCGGATCGTTTCAATACCTTCTCTTGCGACGGTCAAGAAAGTACCTTCGGCCGGAGTATCGACCGCCTGATAAGCGATCTTATAAGCTTCGACCATCGCTAAAGCAAAGTCGAAGACACTGGCTTCTTTATGGTTTTCTAAACCTTTGGCTAAGCCGTTGAAGTAACGGGAAGAAAGAACACCTGAATTGCCTCTGGCACCGAAGAGCATTCCCTTGGCAAAGGAAGAAGCAACTTCGGAAATATAATTCGATTCGCTCTTTTGGGAAAGACCGGATTCGAACGTCATCTTCATATTGGTTCCCGTGTCACCATCGGGAACAGGAAAAACATTCAGATCGTTGATGGCCTGAAAGTTTTTCGCTAAGGCATGATAGCCGCTCTCGAGCAGCTGTCCAAATAGGTTTCCGTCGATTGTTTTGCAGTCCATAAGAGTTACTTGTTGAGGAAATCAGACTGCTTGCTTCCACCCATATGATAAAGGATGACCGTATCCGGACCGCAGGAGGCACCGAGGATGGGGCCAAGCGGAACGATGAAGATTCTCTTGAAGTGAACCTTCTCTTCAATTCTCTTCTTGAGTTCTTCCGCGGTCTCAAGACAATCCGCGTGGTCAATCGAGAGATAAGTATGTTCCGGATCAACCGCATAGGTCGTGGCTAAATTGACGAGTTCCTCTAAGGCCGCTTTACGTCCGCGGACCTTCTTAAAGGCAACGTTATTACCCTGATCATCGGAAAGAATGATTGGTTTGATACCGATGATGTTTCCGAAGAAGGCAGAACTGGCTTTAACACGGCCGGCGTTCTTGAGGTAGGTGAGATTGCCGGTAGTTCCCCACTGATAGGAGCGGAGCTTATTCTGTTCAACCCAGGCAGCGACTTCATCAATCGTCTTGCCCTGTTCTCTCATCTCAGAAGCATAGATACCTAAAAGACCCTGACCCATACCGGAGTTGCAGGGATCGATGACGATGATCTTTCTTTCCGGATGAGCTTCCATCTCACTCTTAGCGACCTTGGCACCGATACGGACCGAAGCGGAAAGTCCACCGGAGCAAGCGATATAAAGGACATCTTTTCCTTCGGCGATGTATTTTTCAAAGACCGAAGTGAAGGTGGTTTCGTTGATAGCCTGTGTATAAGGTCTCTTGCCCGCTTTCATCAAAGCATAGAAATCATGCGGAGACATATCTTTCCAGGAGAGGTCAGCCGGATAGATTTTATCTTCGATTGAGACCGACATCGGGATGTAATCAAGATGGAACTCCTTCAGTAATTCCGGTGTAAGATTACAGGTAGAATCGAGTACAATAGCAAAATCCGCCATAGTTTTAATCCTTTCTTTATAGTAATAAGCAACCTTTAATAATTATAAACAGGTGAACAATCTTTGCAACGACTAACTACCTGTTTCTAAGTCTATAAAATGGTTTTGGTATGGAATCGTTTTTGTGTTCCAAAATCAGCGTTTGAAAACAACTCCGCCTACGATTCCTAATCCGGTTACGATAGCTCCGCAGATAGTGAATAATAACCCGAGAGTATGGGTATCTTCTTTACCAAGGAGAGCTAATCCGACCCAAAGGAGAGCTAATGCTAACGAAGTAAGAAAACAAAGAAGCGTAAGTAAAGCATTCGAAGATTTCGAATGACTTCTGGCTAACGATTCTTCGTCGTTCTTTCTCTGTGAATTATTCATGATTTCCATTCCTCTTTTCTTAGAAAGCCATCACACCTAAAAAGACTAAGACTCCGACCTGAAGTACGAAAGAAGTGAGAATCACAAAGGTGAAATAACCTTTGTTGGTCTTATGATGCGCAAGGATCCGACCGAAGAAAGCACCGACCGCGCCTTCCAAAACCGCGGAATAAAGGAGGGTTTTCTCTTTGATTCGCATTGCTCCTTTTTCCGCTTTCCTCTTATCGGCGATAAATAAACATAAAGAGATAAAAGACATCAGCACCATCAAGGCAGCATCGACAAGAAACAGCATCTGTAAATAGGTCATCTTGTTTTTCTCCTATCAAACAGAGAGATTATATCGGAAGAAAGAGAGTATGAGGTTAGGTTCTTTTTAAAAGCGGTATTCCCCACAAGAGAAAGTCGCTCTTCTGTTTTATAATAGAAAAGATTTTTTCTTTGGAGGGTAACAAATGTCAAAAGCAGATGAGATCTTCATTCAGAATATGAACGATATTCTGACAAACGGCGTCTCCGATGCCGCGTATCCTGTCAGACCGCACTGGGAAGATGGAACCCCAGCTCATACCATCAAGAAATTCGGTATCGTCAACCGCTATAACTTACAGGAAGAACTGCCGATTCTCACCATCCGTAAGACCAACTTCATCAATTGCTTAGATGAGATTCTCTGGATCTGGCAGAAGAAGTCCAATAACGTCCACGATCTTCATTCCCATATCTGGGATAGCTGGGCCGATGAGACCGGATCGATTGGAAAAGCCTATGGCTATCAGTTAGCCAAGAAGTCGATTTATCCCGAAGGCGAATTCGACCAGGTCGACCGTGTTTTATACGATCTGAAACACAATCCGCACTCGAGAAGAATCTTAACGAATATTTATAACTTCGAAGATCTTCATGAAATGCATCTTTATCCCTGCGCCTATTCGATGACTTTCAATGTTTCGGGAGATACTCTTAACGGCATCCTCAACCAGCGTTCCAACGATATGCTCACGGCAAATAACTGGAACGTCCTTCAGTATTCTCTCCTGTTGATGATGTTTGCTCAGGTTTCCGGATTAAAAGCTGGGGAACTGATTCATGTCATTGCGGATGCTCATATCTATGACCGCCATATCGATATCGTCAAAGAGATCATCAAGAAGCCACAGCATAAAGCGCCAAAGCTCATCATGAATCCGAATGTGAAGAACTTCTACGATTTCAAGATAGAAGACTTCCAGCTGGTCGATTACGAATACGAGAAATTAGGAAAAAAGATTCCGGTCGCTATTTAAACGAGGCCTTTATGGGAAAACTGATTGAAATACTTCACGCCGATAAGAAATACGGCATCGGGAAAAAGAACACGCTGATGTTCTCTCTTCCGCAGGATATGGCTTTCTTCCGTAAGACCACGACCGGCCATACGGTAGCGATGGGAGAAAACACTCTTCTCTCTTTCCCTCATTCAAAACCTTTGAAAAACCGCCTCAACATTGTTCTTTCTCAGGATTCGACTCATAACTACGAAGGCGTGAAGAACGTCCATACTTTAGACGACTTCAAAAAAGAGATCAAAGAAGAACTCACGAAAGGCGATGTCTATATCATCGGTGGAGCTTCGATCTATCGCACTATGCTTCCTTATGTGGACGAGGTTCTCTTAACCAAGGTCGATGCCGATGGCAAAGCCGAGGTCTTCTTCCCGAATCTCGATGAGAATCCTTCCTTTGTCTGTGTCAAAGAAGGAGAACCTATTCTCGATAACGGATATACGATCCGCTTTACGACTTACGTCAATAAAAGCAAAGAAGAGTTATAATCCGCTTTTCTTGCTAAGAATAAAATCGGCTTACTCCATAACAATAGAAGTAAGCCGCTTTATTTGCAAAGGAATTGTAATTAACAATAAGACTATGTTGAAACAGATTATAGGTTTTGAAAACTTTAAATGATTGTTTATTCTTCTTTCTTTTCTTCTTTTTCCTGAATCAGATAGAGTCTTGCACCGAAATCACCGACAAGTCTTGTGTGTTCGTTATACCCTAATCCCATCCATTCATCGGAAAAAAGAGGTCCCTTCTTAGCTAAAGCTTCCCCATGAACAACGCCTTGATCCACTTCACTCTTCATATCCCGATGATGAGAAAGAATCGTAAGCATGGTTCCGTCCGGATTGATATGGAACGGAGTTGCATAATTGACCAAGTTACCGAAACGCTGAAGAGGTAAGGACTCCTGTCTTGTTTTATAGGTATAAAGTTGATTTTCTTTTAATCCTACACACCAGAGACGTAAAGAAGAAGGATTCGGTTTCTGTACTTTCTGATAGTAAGCAACCAAGGCTTCTTTTTCTCCTTTGACTTCTAACCACTTGGTTTCATTCTCGCAATAGAACTGATCCGTATAGACTCTTCCCTGTTGGAAAGTCATCCGATGTTCTTTATAGAAAGCAATCTGAGACTTGAGGATTTCTTTATCTAGTGAAGAAAGATCCTTCAGATCCAGTTCATATCCGAGAACACCGAAACAGGCAGTATCGAACTTGGTGTCATAGGAAGTGTTCCGTAACATCTGATTCGATACACGGCAGGAAACATGATTCGACTGAATCGAAAGAGGATAACCTAACGTTCCTCCTTCCTGAATCAAGGTGCGCTGATACGAATCCGTATCATCGCTCATCCAGGACTGAGAGAAATAAGTCATCATACCTAAATCGAAACGGTTACCGCCGGAAGCACAGTTTTCGAATAAGACTTTCGGATACTTCTTCTTCAAAGCTCCTAAGACTTTATAAAGTCCGACATAGTAGTCATAGAAGAATGTGCCGTCCCTATTATCCATATCGGTCATATCGCGGTTGAAATCCCATTTGAGATAAGCGATATCCGCCGAAGAAAGAACCTTGTCTACGGCATCGTAGACAAAGTGCTGTACTTCCTGCTTTCTTAAATCGAGAACAAACTGATGTCTTCCTAAGGAAGGTTTATGAAGCGAATCATGGATGATCCAATCGGGATGATTCCGGTAAAGAGGAGTATCCGGCGAAACCATCTCCGGTTCCATCCAGATACCGAATTTGAGATTCCGTTTTGCGGCTTCTTTGGCTAACGCATCTAAGCCACCAGGAAGCTTCTTTGTGTTGACACTCCAGTCTCCTAAGCCGTGAGCATCATCGTCACGGGTAGAAAACCAACCATCGTCCAAGACAAAGAGCTCCACTCCAAGATCCGATGCTTCTTTCATCAAAGCAACAATCTTGTTCTTATTGAACTTCATTCCGGTTGCTTCCCAGTTGTTATAGGAAACCGGATGCGGAGCAGATGCAAACTCTTCGGGTAACACATGAGAAGTGATGAAACGATGGAAGTTATCGCTTAAGGTATTGATTCCTTCTCCGGAATAAGAGAAGAGAGCAACCGGTGTGATGAACTTCTCTCCTTTTTCAAGTGTCTTTTTGAAACCGAAAGAAGAGATACCGCTCTGAACACGGATCAGGCCGAAGGAATTCTTTTCCACGGAGTTTTCAAAGTTGCCGGAATACATCAGATTGAAGCCATAGCAATTTCCTTGCTGGAAATTCGTATGTTTCTCTACCAAAGCAAAGAAAGGATTGTGTTGACAGCTTGAGGTTCCGCTGAAAGATTCCATCACGATACGGGAAGAAGGAAGCTTTGTTCTTTCGACATTGAGTTCTCCTGCCCAGTTGCCAGAGAGAGAAAGAAGAGAATCCTCGTTATCTTCTAAGGGAATCAATAAAGAAGCTGCTTTCTTGATTTTGATTTCTCTTTCGCTGGAATTCGAGAGGACTAAGTATTCTCCGTAGACATCCTCTTCTTCAAAAGGAAGGATATGGAGTTCGGCTTCTACTTGGTTCTGTTTTTCCATAAGGCGGATAACCAGTTCTTCTTTTGCTCCATGAGGGAAAGGAAGAGAAGAAAGAGGAAGGACTTCACTCTTGATTTGGAAAGAAGCAAACGTGAAATCAAAAAGAGAAGTAAGACTGTTTTCCATATCTACCGAAGGGGAGAAAAGATCGCTCTTCCCCGCAGTAGAAAGAAGAAGCTTTGCTTGGGATAAAGAATAATTCGGATAGCTTTCCTCGTAAATAGCACAGCTTCCTTGCGCAAAATTAACCGGATGGAATAAAGCATTTCCTTCTTCCCTATCCTGGATACGGGGTCCGAAATATTCCAGAGATACCTTATTTACTTTGTTATTGACGATAAGAAGAGAAGTGTTTTTCGTAGAGACAATAACCGTATTGTCATCGATTTTTTCTATCATGGGAAGTTATTCCTCCTTAGGAATGAGTATAGAGGAAAAGAGGGTAAGAGTATGTCTCTTTACCCTCGGATCCTTTCGTAAGATTAGGCTTTTTTCGTCCAAGTGAATTTTTCCGTTTTCCGATAGACGATATGAGCAGAACCATCGTCGTTGCTGAAAGCGGCAACTAAATCCGTAGAGAGCAGAAGTCCTACTTCATTGACCGTCTTCTGAATATCGACAGCAACACCATAAGCAGTTTTTCCAAATTCATATTTGTCGCTATAGGTGAACTGAAGAGAATAAGTGCCGTTAGCATTCTTGAGATAGGTGTCATCGGCTTCTTTTCCCTGAACATAGATCTGATGGTTATCTTCTAAAGAAGAATGAGAATAAACACAAAGAGAAGTAAGAACCGTCTCCGAATCGGTGGTGATAGGAAGAGCAGATAACTGGAAGTAAGCAAGCGGAACTGCCTTTAAGATTTCATCGGTGACATTCGGATAAGAAGCGGAAGTGGAACGTTTTCCGCTTCCTTCATACGCTGCAAGAGCTTTCTCAGAAGTGAAATCATTCTTAGCGATCTTATCCATCTCATCATACGTGATACTCGAAGAAGAAGAGGAGCAGGAAGCAAGGAGCGAAAGAGAAGAAAGAAGCAACAGACATTTCTTTAAGGATTTCATCACTTGTTTCCTCCTTCTTCTACAGCAATAGCGGGTTTATTTTCTACATTCTTATCGGCTCTTTCTTCGTCTTCTTTATGACGGGCAGCCAATTCCTCGACAATCTGTTTCTCGGTCTTCTCATCGATCTTGAAACCGAAATGAAGTAAGAGATAAGAAGCGATCATCACAGCCAAGATGACACCGATGATGATAAGACCGAAAGTGAATAACTGACTCGAAGTGATACCGTTCATACCTTCTGCGATTCTTTCATCACGGAGCAAGGTGATTGCATTCTGGGTAGCATCATCGCTAGTAGAGTTGATCATCGCGTTCGTGATACCTTCCCAATTGGAAACCGAATTGATAGCTAACATCGTACCGGAAGCAAGATAGGTGATGTATTGAAGACCGCGGTTTAGACCAGAAGCTAACTTAACATCCAGAGGACGCCAAGCAAAGCAGATAGATTCCTTTCTTTCTCCGAACTTCCATTCGTTGTAATCGATAGCATCCTGGAAGAGAACAAGAACAACAAGATAGAAAATACCGGTAGCACCGAAGAATAAGAAGGAAAAGAGATAATAAAGGAACATCGTTCCACCTAAGAACCAAGCTCCACCACTATTCGGATCGTTATAAGCAAACGGGTGCTTGCTTCCCGGGAACGGGAAAGCAACTAAGAAGAAAGCGATGTAGGCAAGAATAATAACCAAAGCCATAATCGTCAGAATCTTCTGGTTCGATAACTTCTTACGGATCAGAGGATAGAAAGCCTGAGCAACCAACGTCGCTAAGACATAAATGACGGAGATGACAGTAGCGATCATACCGCCTTTCGATCCTCCGTAACCGAAGACCATATAGAAGTAGTTCTGACCGATACCGGTAAGAATGAATTCGCCGAAATAGAAAAGAAGTAAAGCAAGAGCAGCCACTAAAAGCTGTTTATTCTTTCCGACAACACGGAAAAGATCGAGGAAATGAGATTTCTCCGATACTTCTTCCTGTTTCGGATCTCTTGCTTTCTCTTTGCAGAGAGCAAAAACAATCGACTGCGTCACTAAGAAAAGAAGAGCGACCAGACATCCAGTCCAAGCATAGATAGAAGCCGTCGAAGCACCCGCGAAAGTACCAGGAAGAACAAACATAAGGATGTTCATCACGAAGGTACCGATGGTAGCGGCAATAGCAGTCTGAGTAGTTAAGGTAGCTCTCGTCTTCGGATCATTCGTCAAAGCAGGAAGCATCGACCAATAACCGATATCGTTCATCGTAAAGAAGGTATCCCAGAGGATATACATCACAATCATAAAAGCAACATAACCCCATCCCCAGCCAGCGCCGGCTAAGAAAGGAACAAGGAACATGAGGGCAACAACTACGGCATTACCAATCGCACCGATTTCAATCCAAGGGCGGAACTTACCCGATTTGAAATGACATTTTTCGAGGATGAAACCCATGATCGGGTCATTGATACCATCCCAGAGAAGACAGATCATCATAGCAATTGTGATGACACCATATTGCTCAGAGAACTCCACCGGGTTAGCCGATAAAGCACCGGAAGTGATCGCGTACTGCATTAAGAATGTACCGATCAAGGTGTAACAGGCATCACGGAAGATACCGCTCCACGGATAAAGAATTCTCGTCAGTTTCGGAACGTTATCTCCCTCAAAGGTATGGCTTTTTGCTTCCATACGTATCCCTCCTTTACAGGAAACTAAAAAAATGCTGAGAGTTTCCAAAAGTTATTGTAAGAGCTTCCATAGCTAAAAGCAATGCTTTTCTGAGAGAAAAACATCGAACTCTCTTTGCTTCAAAAAAGAGGAACCGCAGAGAGATAGATTCTCTCCTAGATTCCTCTTTTATTGACGTCTTCGAAGAAGAATGAAAGATTTGTTTAAGCGGTAACTTCGCGTAAACCTAAGGATTCATAGTACTCCTTAAGTTCTTTCTTATGATGTCCGTAGATGATCTGATGATGATTGCCTAACGAAGACTTTAAGAAGTAAGTGACGGAACTATCGAGATGGATGACGATCTGAGTGCGGCAGCGATCACTGCGGTACTCATCCTCTAAGATTTCACCTTCTTCAACATAGAATTCCGTTAAGTCGGCACTGACCTTTACGACAGTGACCGGACCCGATTTCATATTGCCGTGGATTCCTAATCCAATACCAGATTCAAAATGGGTATCGAAAGAATAGCCATCGGCCATATCTAAAGGTAGCGTGCAATGAGCGAACGTGATGTTGTTCTTTTCGGGGTCAATCCACTGAGGATTCGCCTGGAAAGCATGCTGATGAAGAACAGAGAGAATGCTGTAGGCAGTGATCATTGCCGGAACATCCCCTTCACAGGAAGCGATGATATCTTTCTCATTCATCAAAGCCAATCCTAAGCAAGCCGACATATTGACGGCTTTGATAACATCAAAACAACGGAGAGTGAATCCTTCGAGGTGATGTCTCTTGACCAAGACATCCAAAGCGCAGGCGATATCGTAGGCGCTCTGTAACTGTTTTGCATCGAAACTCGAGGTGAATCTTCCTTCCGGAACCGGTTCATGATGTTTTTTGACCTCTCCGATGACTTCTTCTTCCGAAATATTGATAAGGTTAATATGGAAGATCTCTTTGGCTCTCTTCGGGGAAACATCCGAGGAGATAAGCCAATCGGAAGGTTTCCCCATGACACCAAGACGGTGCAGAGGTTCTTCGGCTTTGGCTTTCGCTTTGAGAAGAGCATCTAAACGGGAAGCAATGTAATCGAGACTTCCGTGTAAGACTTCGCCCTGGCAATGCTTTTCTTTAATATAAGTAAGAATTTCTAAAGAAGCTGCTAACGAGTTCGAAGATCCATAGGTAAGAAGATAATAAGGGCCCGAATAAGAAGGATAAATATCATCCTTAAAAAGGTTTTCACTGCCACCGGACTGAACAAGGATGAGAGGAAGATCGTACTTTTTCAGATCTTTGAGATCGACGATAACAAATTCATAACCTGTCTTGTCCGTCAGATCTTTTAATAACTCTTTGGACTTTTCTGAAACTAAGTCTCCGTAGACCATCGAAGAGTGGATCGGATAGACTGCAATCTTTACTGCCATAGGATTTTGCCTCCAGTTTTTGGTTTAAGATTTGCTTAAATCTTTTCTATTGTAATTATAAGCAAAGATGGCTCTGTCTTAATGAGCAATTCTATTTTTCATACATTATTTGCTTTTTTGTACATTGTTTCTGTAAACATCTGTTACAAAAACAGAAATAAAGGGTGATATAGTCCATAGCTATGTTAAAATAGTGTTCCGAAGACAAGGATAGACTCAGGCGAGACGAGTTATGGCTGGAAAAACCAATTTTCTGCTTGACGCCCTCCACCGCATTATCAACGTTAGAAAAAGCAAGACTTAGGAATGAAATGGAAAAACAGCAGTAACACGGCTTGGAAAGGAACATCCGAAGCTTCAGATTTTCATAACCAATAGGAGGGAATTTATGAAAAATTCGTTACGTAAGCTGTCTTTAGTTGCGATGTCTGCGCTTTTTGCTCTTGTCGGCTGCAAAGGTGGTAACGACGGCACGGATAAAAAAGGTGGTAACGACAACACGGGAGAAATGGAAGTTTTCGAACTTCCGGAAACCGATATCGGTACGAAGACCAAGCCGACGTCTGATAAGCTTTCTTCCTTCACCGAAGCTGCTCCGCTCAAGCTCGGTCTTGTTACGGATTCCGGTACTCTGAACGATCATTCTTTCAACGAATCGGCTTGGGATGGCATTAACGAATTCGCCGTGGAGAATGGCGGTGGCACGATCAATACTTCTTCGAACTCCGTCGAAACCGGTAAGATTCAGACTCACTATGTCCAGCCAGCTGCCGGTCAGTACACGACTGCCGGCCGTAAAGCTGCTATCGACTCGGTCATCTCTTGGGGTGCTAAGGTTGTTGTTCTCCCCGGCTACCTCTTCGAATCGGTTCTTGCCCGTATTGCAGAAGATGAAGCAAATGCGAACAGCAAATACAAAGACGTATACTTCCTCGCTCTGGATTGCACTAAGTCCGATGATGATAACAACTATGCTCAGTTCGAATACACCAAAAATATGACTTCTATCATCTATCGTGAAGAGCAGTCCGGCTTCTTAGCTGGTTATGCTGCTGTCAAGGAAGGTTACAAAAAGCTCGGTTTCTTAGGCGGCATGGCAGTTCCAGCGGTCATCCGTTATGGTTCCGGCTATTGCCAGGGTGCAGATGCGGCTGCTAAGGAGCTCAACTTAGGCGAAGGCGCTATCGAAATCAACCATTATTATGCCGGTCAATTCGCGGCTACCGATACCGCTACTTCCTATTGCACTAACTGGTATAACAATGGAACGGAAGTCATCTTCGGTTGCGGCGGCGCTGTTTACAACTCTATCCTTGCCGCTCTTGCAACGAATAAGAGCAAGAAATGGATTGGTGTTGATGTCAACCAGCATGCAGATACTAGTCTCAAGGATTATGAGAGAGATAATTGCATCACTTCCGCTATGAAGAACCTTAAGGCTACTACCAAGATTCTTCTTTCCACCTATGTAGATAATGGTCAGAAATGGAACAACGATTTAGCTGGTAATGTTGTCACTGTCGGTGCAAAGTCCGATAATTGCGTCCTTCCGACTCCGGATACTACCGGTGATCAGACGTGCTGGGGCTTCAAAAAATTCACGACTGCGGATTACAACACTGTCCTTGGCAAGCTTAAGAATGGTACGATTAAGGTTAACTCCTTCTCTAAAGACGATGTCTTAGCTGCCAACAACTACGGCTGCGACAATCTTGTCAAAGTTCACCACATCGAAGCCTAATATCATCCGTTAAATTTCGAAGACTAAGGCTGGGGGCAGTTTCTGCCCCCACGCCTTTTTATCAAAAAGGAGGTTGTCTATGAGTGACGAAGCGGAAAACGTGATTGAACTACGCCATATCACAAAAGACTTTCCCGGTATTCGCGCCAACGATGACGTTTCGCTGACCTTGCGAAAAGGGGAAATTCACGCTTTGCTCGGTGAAAACGGTGCCGGCAAATCCACATTGATGTCGATTCTTTTCGGTCTATATGAGCCGACAAGCGGCGAAATTTATGTCCGCGGAAAAAAGTCCGAAATCAAAAATCCGAATGATGCCACCCGTCTAGGAATCGGTATGGTCCACCAGCATTTCAAACTGGTCGGCTGCTATACCGCACTACAGAACATCATCCTCGGTTATGAACCGACGACCAAATTCTTTGGCATTCTCAAACCGAAAGCAGTCCGCAAATCTCTCGAAGACCTCTGCGAAAAATACCATTTTGACGTAGATCTCGATGAAAAAATCGATGACATGCCAGTCGGTTCTCAACAGAAGGTCGAGATTCTCAAGATGTTATATCGCAAAAACGATATTCTCATCTTCGATGAACCGACCGCTGTTTTAACTCCTCAGGAAATAGAGGACCTGATGAAATCCATGAAGAGCTTAGCCGCGGAAGGAAAGAGTATTCTTTTCATCTCCCATAAGCTCAACGAAATCATGGAAGTCGCCGACCGCGTAACGGTTCTTCGCAAGGGTAAATGCTTAGGTACTCTTAATATTAAGGAGACGAATCCTCAGGAACTCTCCCGCCTTATGGTCGGAAGAGATGTTCAATTGGTCACCCAGAAACAGGAAGCGAAAATTGGTCCGGACGTTCTCACCGTCAAGAACCTCACGGTCTACAATCCGGAGAAAAAGAAGGATGTCGTTAACAACGTCTCCTTTGATGTGAGACAAGGTGAAATCGTCTGTATCGCCGGTATTGAAGGTAATGGTCAGACGGAACTCATCTACGCCCTCACAGGTTTAACCAAAATCAAATCCGGTGAAGCGGTTCTTCATCATGTTGACCGCACCATCTTCAACAACCCGACAAAACCGAATCAGAAAGAGACTGGCGCCCATCGTATTTGGCGTTGCATCAAGACGAATGTTAACTACTTCTTCTCTTATATCATCAACGAACACATCCGTGTTTTCTTTGTAAATCAGCATCGTTTCCTCGCTTATCATGTTTATAGTCCCATTGGAAATTGGTTTAGAAAATTATTTAAGAGACCTATTTCCGATCGAGAAGAGCTTGTTTACGCAGAACCACAGAAGCGTTGGAAGACCTTTGCCGAAATCGAGAAGGAACCGCAGTATGTCGATGTCCATCTTGAGTATATGAGTGTCCGTAACCGCTCCTTAGCGGGTATCAGCCACATTCCGGAAGATAGACAGAAATACGGTCTTGCTCTCGACTTCACTTTACAGGATAACCTCGTCCTTTCCCGTTACTTCCAGAATCCGTACCAGGTTGGTGGCTTCATCAACGAGAATGCGGGAAGAATCTATTCGGATACGCTTATCGATAAATACGATATCCGCTCGAGTTTAGGAAGCATCACGACCGTCCGTTCGATGTCCGGTGGTAACCAGCAAAAAGCTATTATTGCCCGTGAACTTGACCGCTCCTGCCCACTTCTTATCGCCGTTCAGCCGACCCGTGGTCTGGATGTCGGTGCTATCGAATACATCCACAAAGAAATTCTCAAACAGAGAGATGCTGGGGCCGGTGTTCTCCTTGTCTCCCTTGAACTGGATGAAGTTATGAACCTCTCGGATCGTATCTTAGTAATGTTCAACGGTGAAATCGTCGCAGAACTCGACCCGAAGAAAACCAATGTCAATGAAATCGGTCTTTATATGTCTGGTGCTAAACGCATGGATTTAAAGACACATACCGATATCGAGACGAAGAAAGAGGAGGATGTGAACCATGGCGAGTAATGAACTGAACCGTCAACCTCAGCCAAAGAAAAATAATTGGTTTGTTTCCTTCTGGCGTAAACCGAACATTCAAACCGGCTTCCGCAACTTTATCTCCGGCTTTATCTGCATCGCTATCGGTTATTTCATCGCTCTTATTCTTCTTCTCTGCATTGACGCTAAGAATGCCGGAAAAGGTATTATTCAACTGATTACCGCCGGTTGGGGTTATGGCTATACTTTGGATGCCTCAACGCAGCAATTGGTCTTTGGAAGAATCAGTGAAGATAACTTACCTCGTATCATCTATCTTATGACACCGATGATGCTGACCGGTCTTACGATTGCCTTCCCCTTCCAGCTCGGTCTTTTCAACATCGGTAACACTTCGCAGATCACTATCGGAGCCTTCGTCGGTCTCTGCTTAGGAATTGTGGGACTTCCGTGGTGGGCCTGTCTTATCTTCGCGGGTCTTGCCGGTGCTGCTGTCGGTTTCATTCCTGGTCTATTAAAAGCGAAGCTCAACGTCAACGAAGTTCTCTCCGGCATTATGCTCAACTGGATCATCTACTATCTCATCGATATCATCGGAAGACTCGGTTTACCGCGTTCTTTCAAGGATAGAACTCAGATTGATAACCTCATCTTCATGCCAAACAATGCCCGTATGCCAGCTATCGGTACAAAAGGTATCTCCTGGGGCCTTATCATCGCGATCATCATTATTGTTCTCTTCCAGGTTATGCTTCATCACACCCGTTGGGGTAAGGAACTGAAGTTATCCGGTAGCAATAAATTCTGCGCACAGTATGCTGGTATCTCGCAGGATAAAAACATAATTCTTACTCTTACACTTGCCGGTTTGATTGGCGGTATCGCTGGTTACATGATCTACGCTAACCCGATTTCTCCTCAGGCCTTCCGCTGGAGCTCCAGTGCTAATTCGACTATCTCAGATGGTTTCACCGGTATTTCCGTTTCCCTTATTGCACAGAACTCCGCTATCGGTTGTATCCTCTCTGCCTTCTTACTCAATATGATTTCCTCGGCTCAGCCTTATATGAAGGTTGTTTCCAGCAGTTATAACTCCTACATCACTGAGCTTCTCTCCGCCATCATCATCTACATCGCCTCGTTCGCTTCCTTCTTCCGTTATCTCATCATCCGTTATCAAGGGAAAAAGATTGAACAGCGGAATCAACTCAATCTGACGCGAGCAAAGCCAGATGAAACGACAAAGGAGGCATAGACCATGATACAAACAATGATATTCCAACCTGTCACTCTGGCGATGCAAGCCGGAGACTGGGGTAACCTCTTATTCTATTTCCTCGTCTATTCCGTCGGTTTCGTCTTAGGTGCTTTCGGCGGTATGTATTCCGAATGCTCTGGTATCATCAATATCGCTTTGGAAGGCTCGATGGTCATCGGCGCTTTCTTCGGTCTCTTCATCGATTTCATCTTCGGTACAATGGATCCTATGCCCGCCTTCTTAACTACGCGCGGAGGAGCCGAACTTGTCATTTTCTTAGGCGCTTTGGTCGCTATCGTCACCGGTGTCTTATTCTCCTTCCTTCTCACTTTCGTCTCGAATAAGCTCAAAGCCGATCAGACAATCGTCGGTACTGCTATGAACACTTTAGCGACTGCTATCTGCTCCATCGTCTTCACTTATTACACCCAGAAGGATTCGCTTGAGGTCCGTAACAACCTCTTCGTCACCGAATTAACACCGGATACCGATAACGTCTTCTTCAAGCAATTAGCTTCCAATATGAACTGTTCCCTGGTCCTCGGTATCATCGTGATTGCTCTTCTCTGGTTCATCATGGATAGAACCAGATTCGGTTTAAGACTTAGAGCCTGTGGTGAAAACCCGGCGGCTGCCGATAGTGTCGGTATCAATGTCACCCGTATGCGTTACATCGGTCCTGCCATCGGTTCCGCTGCAGCTGCCTTAGGTGGCTATATCATCTTCTCCTGCGCAAGAACCAACGTCTGGACCATCACTGCCTTAGGTTATGGTTTCCTTGTCTTAGCCATTGAAATCTTAGGCAACTGGCATGCGACAAGTATTTTCTTCGCTTCTCTGCTCTTCGGTTTCTTCACTTCGTTCTCGAATGTCTTCACCGCTACCATCACCAGTACAAGTCCGAATGTCTTCACGATCCGTTCCACTTATGCGATGCTTCCTTATCTTCTCGCCTTCCTTATTCTTCTCTTCTTCTCGAAACGCTCGCATGCGCCGAAATCGGAAGGTATTCCGTACGACAAGTCAAGTCGATAATCTGTTCTCTATTCAAAAGCAATCTAGGCATGGGGCAAAACCTATGCCTTTTTTCTATTCCAGCCAATGGTTTTCCATTTAACCAGAAAGAAAAACCAAACGCTATAAAAGAACAAGAAAAGAAATGATTCGGTGTTTACGACATGTAGTAAAGAGAAGTGAAGACCAAGAAACCGACAATCATATACTGTTCTACTTTCATCAGAATACGGAAGAACGGAATCTTTTCCTCAGAGCTTCTATCAAAGTAGAAAAGATAAGAGAGCGGATAAGCGATGATCAGAGGCATGACATAACGGAAGTCCATCGTGCATCCGTAAGGCATCTTGATATTGAAGTAGATATCGGCTCCGAATTCCGCTAGGAATAAAAGAAGCAGGAAGATATTGTCTTCCATCTTATCGTAGCAGGTAGGTCTCTTATGTCCCTTCTTGACCCAATCGTAACGGATGGTGAGATAAGCAAAGCGGACAAAGAGAACGAAGTGGACCACAAGAACAAAAAAGAGAAGGATTTCCCCAATCAATCCGGCTGCTAAGTTCTGAGAGTTATAGAAGACTTCATCGAAGATAGAAGACTTCATCAAACAGGCCCAGAGATTATGACTGTTGAAAGGATCGCCGAAGACCGATTTCGTGAGTTCTTTAAACGATGGTAAGAAGAAACGTTCGATGAGGTTGTAGTTGCCGACATAAAGATTGCGGTTCAATCCACCATCCTGACCCCAGACATAACCGAAGGGCTGGTTGAAACGTTTGGAAACATAGACCTGGAACCAAAGAGCAAGCACTCCGCAGACCACTAAGAAAGAAAGATACTGCGGAACCATCACCAGAAGCTTCTGGCTTCCTTCTTTCTTTTGGCAGGAGAGAACGAATTCATAGACGAATAAGAATCCGATCGGTAAACAGATGACGGCGGAATTGAGTTTTGCCATCATGGCTAATCCAAGAGTCACCGCACACATCATGATGGAATACCAATCTTTTCCTTTTTTGATGTAGCGAAGAGCATAGTAGAGAGCCATCGTGCTTAAAAGGAATGCAATCGGATCATTATTCAATAGACCGGAGAATTCCGTTAAACGCGGATAGAAACAGGCAAGACAGGCTAATAAAATAACTTCTTTTCCTTCTTCTTTATAAAGAGTAAGAATCTTGATGAAGAAGATAGCTTCTAAGAAACGATAGAAGACCGTTAAGATAGCCGTGCTTCCGAAGAGGAAATAACGATAAGCATCGTAGTTTCTATAAATACCGGCTTGGAAACGGGTGATAGCATAATCCTTCATCCGAAAGAGATTGACGAAGAAATCCAGGATATGCATCCACATAGCCTGAACAAGGGCATTGAGAGGTGGATGATAGAATTGACCTTCGTTGGTTGAAGGAAGAGCACCATATTCATAGATATTCCAAGCATAATCGGAATGTTCGTTTTCAAGCCAGACATCGTGCTGACGATCGGTCGAGAGGTTATAGCAGGCATAAGTCAAAGAGAAGACCCAGGAGACAAGAACAATAAAGAAGAAGATCCATTTCTGATTCAGACGATGAAGCTTAAAGAGAACAAAGCCATAGAGGAAAATAAGGATCAGTAAACTGAAACCGAAAGCGACCGCTATCGTCTGTCCGTTTCCATCCGTCGCATTCGCATATGGTTTCAGGCAAAGGTAAAAGAAGGAAGTGAGGAAAAACATCAGAAACCCGATACCGAAATTGATACCGAACCTTTTTGCTCCTTGGGCAAAATCCTTTGAAGAGTCTGTATTAAATAAATAATCCATTTTCCCAAAATTTTCTTTTCATTTTACACACGCACTAAAGAAAAAGGAAGTTAGGGGTCGTGCTATAATTGAGCCATGCTTGTATTTGATACCATTTGTGCGTTAGCCACACCGAAAGCCAAATCCGCATTGGCTCTTGTCCGTCTCTCGGGAGAGAAAAGTTTTCCGATTCTCTCTCATATGATCCACAAGGACATAAAGACCATCGAAGCCAATCACGCTTACTTTGTAAGACTTTATAAGGATAAAAACGATCCGAAGACCTTCTTAGATGAAGCCGTCATCGTCGCTTACAAAGGGCCGAAATCCTATACCGGTTTTGATAGCGTTGATTTCTCTCTTCATGGTTCTCCTCTGGTTGTAGAGAATGTTTTATCTGCGTTAGTCTCCTTAGGAGCAAGAAGAGCCGAGCGTGGAGAGTTCTCTGCTCAGGCCTACTACAACGGCAAGATGGACCTTCTCAAAGCCGAAGGAATCAACGACTTAATCAACGCAACTTCAAAGCGTGCCTTAGAAATTGCTACTAAGACCTTAAGCCAAGAAAACACGAAAATCGTCACTGCATTGAAGAATGATCTTCTCTCGGATTTAGCAACTCTGGAGTACTATGTTGAAAACGAATATACCGAAGGAGAAGCCGATAATCTTCCGGAAGATCTTCATAAGGTAGCTTTGGATTTAGAAGAGAAAGAAAAAGAACTTGGTACTCTTATTGAAAAGACGAAGAAGGCAAACCGCGAATATAACGGCTTCACCATCGCTATCGCCGGAGAACCGAACGTTGGGAAATCCACACTGCTTAACGCAATCCTTGGTGAAGATAAAGCTATTGTTTCGCCGATTCCGGGTACTACCCGCGATGTTGTCGAAGGAGAAAAAGAAATCGACGGTCTTCTTTTCCGTTTCAAGGATACGGCTGGGTTACGTCATACGGAGGATTTGGTTGAGAACCTCGGCATTGAACGTTCCTATGAGACGATGAAGAAAGCCGACCTGATTCTTTTAGCTTCAGACTCTGGTTTTACGGATATTGATCAGAACCAAGAAGTTCAGGCGATACTCAAAGAAAAGCCTTATATCAAGATCGCAACTAAGAAAGATATCAATAAGAACCAGAAAGATGCGGATATCGCTATCTGTTCCCTTACCGATGATTTAGGACCTCTGATTGCTTTGATGAAAAAGAAACTCAACATCGAACAGAAAGAGGAATCCGAATTCTTAGGAAAGAGAGAAGAGGAATATCTCATCTCCATCCGCAATCAGATTCAGAAAGCGCATCAGGCTTTATTAGATACCGGTCTTATCGATATCACTTCCGATACCCTGAGAGAAGCTATCTCCCTTATCAATGATCTGATGGGAAATAGCAAAGCAGAGACCATGGAAGATATCTACGCTACTCTGTTCTCTAAGTTCTGTTTAGGAAAGTAACAATGAAGATTCTCGATACGCATTGTCATCTCAATGACGATCAGCTTTATCCGATTGTGGAAGAAGTGATTCAAAGAGCAAAAGAAAATGCTGTCGTCGGTGTTTATAATGCCGGAGATTCGCTTCCTTCTTTTGATCGTATCTTAGACCTTCATACTCGTTATCCTTCCTTCTGTAAAGTCGTGCTAGGAATCCATCCGGAATTTGCCAAAGAATCCGAGGATTACTTTCAGAAAGCCTACCAGAAGATAGAAGAAAATAAAGACGTTCTTTCGGCAATCGGAGAGATTGGTTTAGATTATCATTACGATAAAAGCGAAGAAACAAAGAGTATTCAAAAGAAGAGATTCGTTGAGCAGATAAGACTGGCTAAAAAACTGAATCTCCCGATTGTCATCCACGCCAGAGATGCCGACTTCGATACACTGGAAATCATCAAAGAAGAACTTCCACCAAAAATCGATCTTCATTGTTTCTCGGGAAGTTTAGAAATCGCCAGACAGTATCTGAAACTTCCGATTCAAGTATATTTCGGAGTCGGTGGAGTCTCTACTTTCAAGAACGCCAAGACTATCAAAGAAGTGATTGCTTCCGTTCCTCTTTCTCATTTCTTAAGTGAGACCGATTGCCCTTATTTAGCTCCGACTCCGCATAGAGGAGAAAGAAACGAACCCTGCTATCTTCCTTTGATTTTGAATCAGATTGCTCTATTAGCGAACAGGCCTTTGGAAGAAGTTGCTGACGAGATTTATCAGAATGGAGAAGAATTCTATGGAAGAAATCAATAACCGCCGCTATTGTTATGTCATCGAAGGGGTGACCGACGAAGATAAACTGAAGAAGATCGGCTGTCTTTTTGTGGTCAAAACCGGTGGAAAATATATCCGTCCGGATATTCTTTCCTTTTTAGCAGAAGTTCACAAAGTAAGAGAGCTTGTTCTTGTTACCGATCCGGATGGTCCGGGAAGAGGGATTGCAAAGCATGTTCAAGCCAAAGTCGGACCTTGCATCGAAGTACATGCGGAAAAAGAGAAAGCTATCTATCACGATAAAGTAGGTATTGCCGAAATGAAAAAAGAGGATTTGAAATCACTTTTGAAACCTTATATCACCCATGATCTTTTCTGCGATGAGAATCTCTCTTTAGGAGAGGATGATTTCATTGATTTAGGACTGGTCGGTTCTGGCTCCAAAGAGAAGAGAATGAAGATTGTGAACAAGTATCATCTTCCTTACACTTCCGCAAAGAATGTAGAAGATGCTTGTTTGATGTTAGGCTTGAATAAGCATGATATTGAGGAGATCATTGCGGATGAGTGAACTAGAAAGAATTCAAGGGCTTTTAAAAGAATATGGATTAGCAGCCAAGAAATCCTTCGGTCAGAACTTCCTGATCAACGAAGGTGTTATCAAGGCGATTGTCAAAGGGATGGATGTCTCCTCTTTTGATACGGTCATTGAAATCGGACCTGGCTTAGGTTCGTTAACTTTACCGCTTTCGAAACAGGCAAAAAGGCTCTATGCCGTTGAAGCGGATAGAGACATGGTCAAGGTTCTCACGGATCTTTTCAAAGGACAGGAAAATGTCTCTATCATTCAATCCGACTTTCTCCGCTTTGACCCCGATAGTGTGAGTCAGAAAGAAAACCGTCTTATCTTAGGTAATCTTCCTTACAACATCACTTCGGAGCTCTTTGAATACATGCTGGCGAAAGGTTTTGCTTCTGCCGGAGCAATGGTACAAAGAGAAGTTGCCGATAAACTCACCTATGTCAAAGGAAAGAAAGAAAACACTCCCTTAGGAGCTTTTATCAAAGCAAGTGGAGAACTTACTCTGATCAAAGAGGTCGATTCGTCCTGCTTCTCTCCAGCGCCGAAGGTGGATTCTGCTTTTATCCGTATCGATCATAAAAAGGATGTTCCTTTCACGCTTTACCCTGTTGTCAAAGCTCTCTTCAAAGATCCGAATAAGACCATGGGTAACTGCTTAAAGCAGTCTCCTCTCTATGAGAACTTATTACCGGTTCTCAAAGAAAAAGGAGATGAAAGACTCTCTTATCGCGCCCGTCAATTAGAAGCCGATGAATTGATTTCTTTTGCTTCTGAGATTCTTTCTCTTTCTTCTCGGTAAGTGCTTTCAAATCATCTTTTGTTTCTTAGAGAGATATCTCTCTGTTTTTCGATTGCGAACGTTTTAAGAAAAGATTAAGATTTCTCTCAACTTATCTTCCTTGCTATCAATCTATCAGGAGGTGCTGAAGATGAAAAACACACGTATATTGTAAGTGGCAAATGAAGGATGGCCATCCTTCATTTGCGGCCCATTCCCATCTCAACTTATAATATGGGCAATGGAGACCGTTCAAGG